>JAFAXZ010000136.1 GCA_019240665.1 Pseudonocardiales bacterium
CCAGACAGTTTTTTACGTCATTCGCCGTAATAGCAACCGCCGGGAACCGGCGCGTACCCACACTATATCCCACCGAGTTCTCCATGAAGGCAGCAGCGAACGGCGCGCCGGTTCGCAACGCTCTGATGAACGTCTCCAGTGCGGTCCGGAACTCACACGGTGTCGGTGAGATGGATTCCGCAGTAAAGAACATTGTACCGAGATCCCACCCCGACTCCGGCAGATCGAAGATGCTGCCCTCCTCGACACGGGCCACGGCGGCGAGCGTCTCCCGCGGAGAATGAACCGACTTGTACAACGGCGCTCTGGCGAGAAGCTCCCAGAAATTATTCCAAGACGACGAGTAGGACTGGGTTTCGCGCTGCAACCACTCGACGTTGGAGGTCGAGTACTCGTAAAGTGTGATCTTGTCGCAGAGTGGCAGCATGGTCAGCGCCGGATAAAGGTTGGTGCCCGAGCCGACATCGATGCCGTTGCTATGACTTGAGAGCCCGAGTGTCGCGAAGAAATCACGGACGATTTCAACGATCCGCCGGTCATCGTCACGCAGCACCTTGTAGTTGTGGTCATAGTACCAGCTGGAGTCGAATTCGTCCCACGGGAAGTCACTATTGAGTCCCGTGAATGCCTGCCGAGAGGGACGGGAGGTCGGAGCAGCCGGCTGGGTACCGTCGCCAGCCACCAACGGCGACTTCCGACATAGCCCCCTCGGTTCCATCACAAGGTTCCTCTCGGAGGGCCAACACGCGGAAGTGGTGGCCGCCAACCATCATCCGTCCATCGTACTACCGAGGCTTTGGCTCAACGTCAAGATGTGTCAACGTCTAAGGTGTGTTCAAGGTCTCCCGCTACCTGGCCTCGTCGTAGCCGGCGCGGCGTAGCGCGTCGGCGAGCGCGCCGCCGGCTGGCCTGCCTTTGTCGCGAGACGGCGGGCGTTTGGTGGCCTCGCGGGGCGCGCTGGCTGGCGGCTTGGCCCCGACGGGGTCGTCGAGCCGCAGGGTGAGTGCGATGCGGTGCCGCGGCACGTCCACGTCGAGCACCTTTACCCGTACTACGTCGCCGGGCTTCGCCACGTCGCGTGGGTTCTTGACGAAGGTCTTGGCCATTGCCGAGACGTGCACCAGACCGTCCTGATGCACGCCCACGTCGACGAACGCACCGAAGGCAGCGACGTTGGTGACCACGCCTTCGAGCACCATGCCCGGTGTGAGATCGGAGATCTCCTCGATACCTTCGGCGAAGGTTGCGGTGGCGAAGGCCGGTCGCGGGTCTCGGCCCGGTTTCTCCAATTCGGCGAGAATGTCGCTGACGGTGGGCAGGCCTACCGCGCCGTCGACGAAGTCGGCGGGCCGCAGTGCCCGGAGCACCGCGGTGTTGCCGATCACTGTGGTGATGTCGGTGCCGGCCGCGGCGAGGATGCGGCGCACCACCGGGTAGGACTCGGGATGCACACTGGAGCGATCCAGCGGATCGTCGCCGTCGCGGATGCGCAGGAAGCCAGCGCACTGCTCGAACGCCTTGGGGCCCAGCCGCGGGACGCCGGCCAAGGCCCGCCGGGTGCGGAACGGGCCGTGCGCGTCGCGGTGCGTCACGATGTTCTCGGCGAGGCAGGCGGTGATGCCCGACACCCGCCGTAGCAGCGGTACGGACGCCGTGTTGACGTCGACACCGACGGCGTTCACGCAGTCCTCCACCACCGCGTCCAGCGAGCGGGACAACGCGGCTTCCGGCAGATCGTGCTGGTACTGGCCGACGCCGATCGACTTAGGTTCGACCTTGACGAGCTCCGCGAGCGGGTCCTGCAACCGGCGCGCGATCGACACCGCACCGCGCAGTGACACGTCCAGCTCGGGCAGTTCCTGAGAGGCATAGGCCGAGGCGGAGTATACCGAGGCGCCCGCCTCCGACACCACGGCCTTGGTGAGGCCCAGCTGCGTGACCAGCTCGGCGGCGAGCTTGTCGGTCTCCCGGGAGGCGGTGCCGTTCCCGATCGCAATCAGCTCCACGCGATGCGTCGTCGCGAGCCGGGTGAGCACGGCCAGCGCCTCGTCCCAGCGGCGTTGCGGAACATGCGGATAGACGGTCTCGGTGGCGACCACCTTGCCGGTGGCGTCGATGACCGCGACCTTGACGCCGGTGCGGTAGCCGGGGTCCAGTCCCATGGTCGGGCGGGCGCCCGCGGGCGCGGCGAGCAGCAGGTCACGCAGGTTGGCGGCGAACACCCGCACCGCCTCGTGCTCGGCTGCCTGACGCAGCCGCATCCGCAGATCGATGCCCAGGTGCAGCAGGATCCGGGTGCGCCAGGCCCAGCGCACCGTGTCGGCCAGCCAGCGGTCAGCCGGGCGAGCACGGTCACCGACGCCGAGGTTCTCGATACCGAAGCGCGCCGCGATAGCCTGCTCGTAGCGGCTTGGCCCGGGCGCACCGCCCCCCGGTTCCGGCTCTGGTTCCGATTCCGGCTCTGGGGTGAGGTCCAGGACGCCTTCCTTCTCGCCGCGGAACAGCGCCAGGATGCGATGCGAGGGCAACTCCGGGAAAGGCTCGGAGAACTCGAAGTAGTCCGCGAACTTCGCGCCGGCCTCCCGCTGGCCCTCACGTACCTGAGAGACCACCCGGCCCCGCGACCACATCTGCTCGCGCAGGGACCCGATGAGGTCGGCGTCCTCGGCGAAGCGCTCGACCAGGATGGCGCGGGCGCCTTCCAGCGCGGCAGCGGCGTCGGGTATCCCGACCTCGGGATCGACGTAGCCCGCGGCGCTAGCGTGCGGATCCTGGGTCGGATCGGCGAGCAGCCCGTCGGCCAGCGCCTGGAGCCCGGCCTCCCGGGCGATCTGCGCCTTGGTCCGACGCTTGGGCTTGTAGGGCAGGTAGAGATCTTCCAGCCGGGCCTTCGAGTCAACCGCCATGATCCGCGCCTTGAGCGCGTCGTCGAGTTTGCCCTGCTCGCGGATTGAGTTGAGGATCGCGCTCCGGCGCTCCTCCAGCTCGCGCAGGTAGTGCAGCCGTTCCTGCAGGGTGCGCAGCTGCGCGTCGTCCAGGCCGCCGGTGGCTTCTTTCCGGTATCGGGCGACGAACGGCACGGTGGCCCCGCCATCGAGCAGCTCGACAGCGGCCCCCACCTGCCGCTCGGACACGCCCAACTCGTCGGCGATCCGCTGGGTCAGCACGCTGCTCCTCCCTCACCACGTCGGGCCGCGCGGCCGCCTTGTCCGGCACCAGCCGGTGAACCGCCAAGGAGAACGTAACGTGAGCACTCGCGCGGCAATTTATGACCCGACGAGTGGTGCCCTAGCCGGGTTGACCCAGTGAAGATGAATGGTCCGTCGAACGGGATGGGGAGTGGAACAGCGGACAAGCAACACGACGAGCTGGTCCTCGCGGTGGAGGAGTTGTCGGTCATCCGTGGGCGCATGGACGCGGTGCCCTCCGATGGCGCCCAAGACACCGGAGGCGACGGTCACGGGAGTTCGGGCGGCGACGGTCTGAACATCCCCGAATCCTGAGCCGGGGCGATTCGTGGATCACTACCTGGTACAATCGATCGAAAAGGCGTTGGGGTGGGCGGGGACGAGCGGGCTCGGCGTGGCTTTCGCGCGCGGCGGTATGTCCGATCTTGGCTTCTGCGAACAGTTTGGCCGCTTCGCGTGCGGTGAGCTCGAACACCGGATCGGTGGAGGAGCTAGCGTCATTGATGATCTTCGCGCAGTGGAACAGCGTCATGAGCTTTCCCGAGCGGGTCTCCAGATCGGACCGTCGCTCCCAACAGACTCTCTCGGCAAGCGTCGGGACGGCCAGGGAGCTGATCCAGAGGGTCGCGGCGTCCAGTCCTGGGGGAGCGAGACCGTGATCTTCCCAGTCGAGTATCCAACACTCGGGACAGGTGAGGTTAGCCCAGTTCAAGTCTGCGTGGGCGGGAACCCACTCGTAGCCGGTGATGGTGGCGTCAATCTCGTCGGGGAATGCCCGGTTGATCTCAGCGGTGACAAGGGCCTGCGTGATCGTCTCGGTGTCCGGCGTGGCGATGCGGGTCGTGTGTTGTCGAGCGAGGTGCTGAGCGTTGCCCACCATGAGTCCGAGAGTTCGGGATCGCCCCCGAGAGACCCGCCGAACCTGACCGGGTCCGCGGTCACAAGCTCGACTTCGTCGGCGCGCCAGACCGCATGGCCCGGTACGTCAAGCCAGGAGACCGCGTTGAACCACGCTGGCTTGGCGATGCCGTGCAGCAGCGCGGCGGCTTCCATCCCGTTCCCAGCCTGACCCTGAGCGGCAATCTTGGTCAGGGGGCGAGCCTCGATGCGAACCCAGGTTCCTCGGTTGGTGCGAGCCCCGACGGAGCGCCGTTTGCGCACCAAGGCCTGCTGGTCAAGGCGGACATTGAGACTATTCTCTACGCGGTGGAGCAAATCTTCGATGGGTTGCTTCCGAAGGTCCCTCTTCACCCGAATCTGATCAGGACCAGACGACGCGGTAACCGCCACGCGCACCTCCTCACAGTATGAGACGGCTCGTCCATGATGCACAACCCGCAGCGCGCCCGCGATGGTGGTACGGGGGCTAGGCAAGCGTCAAACCGTGCTGCAAATGAGGTTCGGGGGTGCTCTCGGGCTGGAGCCCGCCACGGTGGCGGAGGGGATTGCATCACGCAAAGTGGTTGACGGAGTCGTGGTTGACGGAGTCGTCATTTTAGGCAAAGCTCATCTCATTTAAGGGGCGCCTAACCTCAGATACGACCGCACAGCTGAGCGATTCGATGCTCTGATGGCAGGAGTGGGTGATGAGTGAGGGGCAACCGCGGGCCAGACGGGTCCTCGCCGTGATTGTCGCCGGGCTGCTGGCGGCTGGTTGCGGCTCCGGCAGGAGCGCGGGAGCCGCTCAGCAGACCAGGGCCTACTTCATCGCCGCCGACGAGGTGGCCTGGAACTACGCGCCGTCCGGCACCAACGTGATCACCGGAGCGCCGTTCAACGCAACAGCGAATAAGTACGTCCAGGCTGGGCCGGACCGAATTGGCTCGACCTACACGAAATGCCTCTACCACGGCTACACCGACGCCACCTTCACCCACCAACTCCCGCGGTCGGTCAATGACCAGTACCTGGGGATACTCGGACCAGTGATCAGGGCCCAGGTCGGCGACACGATCACCGTGACGTTCCGGAATAACTGCTCGTTCCCGGCCAGCATCCATCCACATGGCGTCTTCTACAACAAGAAAGATGAGGGCACTCCCTACAACGACGGCAGGACTGGGTCAGACAAGGCCGGCGATGCGGTAGCTCCCCATCAGCAATACGTTTATACCTGGCAGGTACCTGAGCGCGCCGGCCCGGGCCCGATGGACGGCAGTTCGGTGATGTGGATGTACCACTCCCACACCGACGAAGTGCCCGACGTCTACTCCGGTTTGATGGGGCCAATGGAGATCACCGCCCGCGGCAGGGCCCGCCCCGACGGCAGCCCGAACGATGTCGACCGAGAAATCTTCGCGCTGTTCATGGTGATGGACGAAAACACCTCGCACTATCTGGAAGCCGAGCGGACCAAGCTCGCCAGGCCTCCCGCCGTCGCCGACGCGGAGTTCCAGGAGAGCAACAAGATGCATTCGATCAACGGATACGTGTACGGCAATGGGCCCATGATGACGATGCATCAGGGCGAGCGGGTGCGCTGGTATGTGATGAGCATGGGCAGCGAGGTGGATCTGCACACGCCGCACTGGCACGGCAACACGGTGATCGCCGGTGGCATGCGGATGGATACCGTCAACCTGCTGCCGGCATCCATGGTGGTAGCCGACATGGTCCCCGACGATCCCGGGATCTGGCTGTTTCACTGCCACGTCGCCGACCACATCACCGCCGGCATGCAAGCCCGCTACCAGGTCCTGCCCCCGGCCCAGCCAAGGTCTCGATGAGGCTGCTGCCTGATCCTGGTACGTCACGGGCAGGGCGGGCGGTAGGGCAGGTCCTTCGACACATACTGATCCCACTTCGCCGGGGTGAGGGTGTTCTCGGTGGTGGCGCAGAGCCGCTGGATCGCCTGGTCGACGTTCAGCCCCCACAACCACATCGTCTGGTCGCGGCTGCCGCTGGCCAGGGTGTGCCCATCCGGACTAAACACCACCGCGTCGACGGTGTCGGTGTGGCCGGTCAGGGGTTGACCCAACGGGGCAGCACGAGCCGGATCAGCGACATTCCACAACCGCACCGTCATGTCGCGGCTGCCGGTGGCCAGGGTGCGCCCATCCGGGCTAAACGCCACCGCGGTGACGGCGTTAGTGTGGCCGGTCAGGGGTTGACCCAACGGGGCAGGGTGAGCCGGATCGGTCACGTTCCACAACCGCACCGTCTGGTCGGCGCCGCCGGTAGCCAGGGTGCGCGCGTCAGGGCTAAACGCCACCACATAGACGTAGTCGGTGTAGCCGGTCAGGGGTTGACCCAACGGGACAGGGCGAGCCGGATCAACCACATTCCACAACCGCACCGTCTCGTCGCGGCTGCCGGTGGCCAGGGTGCGCCCATCCGGGCTGAACGCCACCGCGTGGATGGTGTCGGTGTGGCCGGTCAGGGCTGGACCCAACGACCTGGGATGAGCCGGGTCGGTCACGTTCCACAACCGCACCGTCTGGTCGCCGCTGCCGCTGGCCAGAGTGTGCCCATCCGGACTGAACGCCACCGCGGTGACGGAATCGGTGTGGCCGGTCAGGGGCGGACCCAACGGGACAGGGCGAGCCGGATCAACCACATTCCACAACCGCACCGTCTGGTCAGCGCCGCCGCTGGCCAAGGTGCGCCCATCCGGACTGAACACCACCGCGTTGACGTAGTTAGTGTGGCCGGTCATGATCGCATAGGGAATGTTCCATAGCCGGGCTGTGTGGTCGGCGCTGCCGGTGGCCAGG
>JAFAXZ010000370.1 GCA_019240665.1 Pseudonocardiales bacterium
GCGGTGAAGGCCTGCGACCGCTGCGTGGTCACCACGATCGACCCCGATACCGCGAGCAAGGGCAAAGAGCCGCTCACGACGCTCGCCCGCTTCCGGCGGTGGGACGGCAAGACGTGGTTCGCGATCAACCTCATCCCGGATTCCCCCGGCGCGCCTCTGCACCTTGGCGACCAGATCGAGATCGTCGAGCAGGTGCAGACCGACGAGCCGTTGTGCTGATGCGCCGACGGCCTTCCTGAGATCGCGTGCCTGCTCCACCGCCTACCCGTGGGAAGATGCGGTCATGATCGCCGGACTACTGCTGGCAGCCGGGGCCGGGCGACGCTACGGCATGCCCAAGGCCCTGGTCGATGGGGGCGCCTGGTTGCGCCGGGCGGTGGCCACGCTGACCGACGGTGGATGCGACCCGGTGCTTGTCGTGGTCGGCGCGCAGGCCGACCGAGTCGTCCCGCTGGTGCCGAAGACCGCCAGCACCGTGCTGGCCGCGGACTGGGCGGAGGGCATGGGGGCCTCGCTGCGGGCCGGTCTGGCCGAGCTGGTCCGCAGTGCGCCGCCGCAGGTGCAGGCCGCGCTGGTGCACCTGGTCGATCTGCCCGACGTGGACACCTCCGTGGTCCGCCGGCTCATCGCGCTGGCTGATCCCACGGTGGTGGCCCGGGCGGGGTTCACAAGCCAGCCTGGGCATCCGGTGCTGCTTGGCCGGCAGCACTGGGCCGACATCGTCGTGTCGGCGCAGGGTGACCGGGGGGCCCGGGACTGGCTGGCCGGGCGGTGCGACCTGATCGTGGTGGATTGCTCGGACCTGGCCAGCGGAATCGACGTGGATCGCCCGGACCAGTCCCCGTCGCAGTCCCCGACACAGTCACTGAGCGAATAGCCGCCGCGGCTGCCGCGTCGTGTGGATCAGGCGTTGTGGGTGAACCGGCAGGCCGGTCGAGCCGAATAGGCTCTCATACTAGTAGGGATACAGCTACTAGTAGGGATACAGCGTGGCCGTACTGGAAACCCTAGCCGTACTGGAAACCCTGCGCGAGGAGGTCCGCGGTGCGTGAGGTGCTCGACGAATTGGTGGCGCAGTGGCGCCAGGGCAAATCCACCGCGGTGGGCACGGTGGTGTCCACCTACCGCTCGGCGCCACGCCCGGCTGGAGCGTCGATGCTGGTGACGTCAGACGAACGGGCGGTCGGCAGCGTCTCCGGTGGCTGCGTCGAGGGCGCGGTCTTCGAACTGGGCCAACAGGTGCTCGCCGACGACACCCCCGTCCTGCAGCGCTACGGCGTCTCCGATGACGATGCCTTCACCGTTGGCCTCACCTGCGGCGGCATCATCGACGTGTTCGTCGAGAAGGTGGACCCGGTCAGCTTTCCTGAACTGGACGAGGTGGCCGCCTCGGTGGCTGAGAAGGAGCCGGTCGCGATGGTCACCGTGGTCGCGCACCCCGACGCCGGGCGCGTTGGGCTCCGCATGGTGGTCTGGCCGGACCGGCACTCCGGCACCATGGGCTCGTCCCGTGCTGACGAGGCGATCCTGGAGGATGCCCGCGGCGCGCTCGCCGCCGGCCGAACGGTCACCCTGCACTACGGCCCCGACGGGCAGCGCCGCGGCGAGGGCATGGACGTGTTCGTGAACTCTATGCAGCCGCCGCCTCGAATGCTGGTGTTCGGCGCGATCGACTTCGCTGCCGCAATGGCCCGGATGGGGGTGTTCCTCGGCTATTACGTGACGGTGTGCGACGCACGACCGGTGTTCGCCACCCGCAGCCGCTTCCCCGACGCGCATGAGGTTGTCGTGAACTGGCCGCACCGGTACCTGAAGGCTGAGGCCGAGGCTGGGCGGATCGACCAGCGGACCGTGGTCACCGTACTCACCCACGACCCGAAATTCGATGTGCCGGTGCTCGTTGAGGCGCTGCGGTTGGACCTGGCCTACGTCGGCGCGATGGGATCGCGGAGAACTCACAAGGACCGGGAGATTCGGCTGCGCGAGGCGGGCGTGACCGATGAGGAGCTGTCCAAGATCGCCTCACCGATAGGGTTGGACCTCGGCGCCCGCACCCCCGAGGAGACCGCGGTGTCCATCGCTGCCGAGTTGATCTCGCTGCGCTGGGGAGGCAGCGCCGCCCGGCTCGCTGATGCCGAGGGACCCATCCACGGCGCGCACCCCATCGCGCAGCCTGAACCCGTCGACGCCTGAGCGCCACGTTCTGGACAGTTTGCCGTCACAAGGGGAGCTGGTTGTCGCGACACGCGCTGTGTGGAATTCGGGAGCGAAAGGGGCTGGTCAGATCGGATCGACTGATCGTACGTGTCGTCATCAGGAGCTGTCCGAGCGGGGGGCGAAGTAGCGGAGCAGGACCACGTTCCCGATTCGCCGGCTCTCTGCGAGTGTCATTGGGTGCTCGGGGTTCTGGGGGAACCCACCGGGATGCACGAACCGGGCAGCGCCGGCGTCGCCGACGAAGAACGGCGCGATCACGAGGTGGATCTCGTCTACCAGCCCCTTGCTGAGGAACTGGGTATGGATGCTGCCACCGCCCTCCACCATCAGGCGCTCGACCTTGCGCTCGCCGAGATCGTCCAGCACGACACCCAGATCAATCGGCTCTCCAGCCCCGATCACGGTGGCGACATTCCCCAGCCGCTTCCGAAGAGCCACCACCACGGGATTACGCGTATAGACGAGCTTCTCGCTGTCCCCGACGGAGAAGAACCGGGCTGCGGCGTCCAGACCACCACGACCGGTCAGCGTGACCTTCATGGGGTGCGCAGCCAGACCGCGCCGCATCCGCTCTTCCTGACGCTCCCCAGAACGGACAAGCAACCGGGGGTTATCACGGCGGATGGTGTTCGCCCCCACCAGGATGGCATCGACGCTGGCGCGTACCTTATCGACCCGATCGAGGTCCTCCTCGTTGGACAACAGCAACCGGGCATCGTGCATATCGTCGATGTAGCCGTCGACGGACATCGCCGCCGAGAGCAAGACGTACGGACGTGACGTCACGGTGCCACTCCTTGCCGATCTTCGACCCTGTGCGGTGACCATCGCAACGAACTGCGACCATCGCAACGAACTGCTCAGGCGCTCAGAGAGCGTAACGATGTTATGGTTGGTGTCGTGGACGACCAGACCCGCGAAGCCGGATGCGGGCGTGGGTGCGGTGCTGCTCGCTGGTTGGGTAGGCGAACGGGCGCAAGGTCCCACACCGCTGCGGTAACCGGCCCGGGGCCGGTTTGGACCCCGGCGTGACCTCGACGTAAACTGTGCTGTCGGCGCGAGCGGCGTGCCGGTTCTCGCGTGTCTGCAGGTATCTGCGCATGCTTCCTGCTCAGCAGTGCGTCCCCGCACTCCTTGTGATGCCTCCCCACGTCGTGGAACTGGTGTGGCGCCTGCGTCGGCGGCGAAGGCCGCTGCTCGGCGGCATGGCGAAGTGAGCAGGAACGCGGAGGACATGGGCAAGAAAGACGGGGCGATCGAGGTCGAGGGCCGGGTGGTTGAACCACTTCCCAACGCGATGTTTCGGGTCGAGTTGGAGAACGGTCACCGCGTTCTCGCGCACATCAGTGGCAAGATGCGCCAGCACTATATCCGCATCCTGCCCGAGGATCGGGTGGTCGTAGAGCTTTCGCCCTACGATCTGTCCCGGGGCCGCATCGTCTACCGCTACAAGTAGCGCACCAACTCCCACGACACAACTGAGAGACGACGTGAAGGTAAAACCAAGCGTCAAGAGGATCTGTGACAAGTGCAAGGTGATCCGCCGCCACGGTGTGGTCATGGTGATCTGCGAGAACCTGCGCCACAAGCAGCGCCAGGGTTGAGCAGGCACGACGTCACTGATCTACGGCGCGAGAAGACCTCCCCGCACCACCCGATCCGTGAGGATGTGACGGTTCGACCGTTCATGAGCGATTGACGGTTCGACCGTCCATGAGGGATCGGTCCGCCCCCGGATGCCAGGCCGGGGCCCGTGGACGACGAGCACGATCGTCATGCGGGACGGACGGGGAGCAGACCTGGAGACGACAAGACAGGAGACACGCCTCGCATGGCCCGACTCGCTGGCGTCGACCTCCCCCGCGACAAGCGGATGGAGATCGCGCTGACCTACATCTACGGCATCGGCCGTACCCGTTCCCACGAGATTCTCAGCGCCACCGGGGTGAGCCCGGACCTGCGCTCCAAGGACCTGTCTGACGAGGATCTCATCCGGCTACGGGACTACATCGAAGAAAACTGCAAGGTCGAGGGTGACCTCCGTCGCGAGGTCCAGGCCGATATCCGCCGGAAGATCGAGATTGGCTGCTACGAGGGCCTGCGGTGGCGCCGCGGGCTGCCGGTGCGCGGTCAGCGAACCAAGACCAACGCCCGCACCCGCAAGGGTCCGAAGAAGACGGTCGCCGGCAAGAAGAAGGCCGGGAAGAAGTAGCGCCGGGGAGAACCCACCACAGGCCAGCTAACCCAGACCTTTGTAGGAGTGCAACCGCATGCCACCCAGAGCACGAGCAGGTGCAGGCGCCAAAAAGGTGCGGCGCAAGGAGAAGAAGAACGTCGCGCATGGCCATGCGCATATCAAGTCAACGTTCAACAACACGATCGTCTCCATCACCGATCCCACCGGTGCGGTGATCGCGTGGGCGTCCGCGGGCCACGTCGGGTTCAAGGGCTCGCGCAAGTCCACCCCATTCGCCGCGCAGATGGCCGCCGAGAACGCCGCCCGCAAGGCCGCCGAACACGGCATGAAGAAGGTCGATGTCTTCGTGAAGGGCCCGGGTTCGGGCCGTGAGACGGCGATCCGGTCGCTACAGGCTGCCGGTCTTGAGGTCGGCACCATCCAGGACGTGACCCCGCAGCCGCACAACGGCTGCCGGCCGCCGAAGCGGCGCCGGGTCTAGGCGGGCGGGAAGGAGCAGCAAAGATGGCTCGATACACCGGACCTGTGACGCGCAAGTCCCGTCGGCTCAAGACCGATCTAGTCGGCGGCGACCAAGCCTTCGAGCGTCGACCGTATCCGCCCGGCCAGCACGGCCGTGCCCGGATCAAGGAGAGCGAGTACCTCCTGCAGCAGCAGGAGAAGCAGAAGGCTCGCTTCACCTACGGCGTCATGGAAAAGCAATTCCACCGGTACTACGAGGAGGCCAACCGCCGCCCCGGCAAGACCGGTGACACGCTGCTGCAAATCCTGGAGTCCCGACTGGACAACGTTGTCTACCGCGCTGGCCTGGCTCGCACCCGGCGCCAGGCGCGCCAGTTGGTGACCCACGGGCATTTCCTGGTCAACGGCGTCTCGGTGGACGTCCCCAGTTTCCGGGTGTCCAAGTTCGACATCATTGACGTCAAGCCCAAGTCGGTACCGACGCTGCCGTTCGTGGTGGCCAAGGAGACCCTGGGAGACCGTCCGGTGCCGGCGTGGCTGCAAGTGGTTCCCGCAACGATGCGGGTGCTGGTGCACCGCCTACCCGAGCGGGCCCAGATCGACGTTCCCCTCCAGGAGCAACTCATTGTCGATTTCTACTCCAAGTAACCCAGTCCGGCACCCGACTGTGATAATCGAAGATCCGCGATGATAATCGAAGATCCGCGATGGCGTCAAATAGTGGGCGCCAGAGGGAGGAACAGCAACCATGCTGATTACTCAGCGACCTAACCTCGGTGAGGAGCCGGTCGACTACACCCGCTCCCGGTTCGTGATTGAGCCGCTGGAGCCTGGATTCGGCTACACCCTGGGCAATTCACTACGCCGGACCTTGCTCTCGTCCATCCCAGGGGCGGCGGTCACCAGCATCCGCATTGAGGGTGTGCTGCACGAGTTCACCACCGTTCCGGGCGTCAAGGAGGACGTCACCGACATCATCCTCAACCTCAAGGAGCTCGTGGTCGGCTCGGAAGAGGACGAGCCGGTCACGATGTACCTGCGCAAGCAGGGCCCGGGTGACGTCACCGCGGGCGATATCGTGCCGCCGGCCGGTGTCACCGTGTACAACCCCGATCTGCACATCGCCACCCTGAACGGCAAGGGCAAGCTGGAGATCGAGCTAGTCGTGGAGCGGGGCCGCGGCTACGTGCCGGCGGTGCAGAACAAGGCATCCGGCGCGGAGATCGGCCGGATCCCGGTGGACTCGATCTATTCGCCGGTGTTGAGGGTGACCTACAAGGTTGAGGCCACCCGGGTCGAGCAGCGCACCGACTTCGACAAGTTGATCCTGGACGTGGAGACCAAGCCGTCTCTCACTCCCCGGGACGCGCTGGCCTCGGCCGGCCGTACCCTGGTGGAGCTGTTCGGCTTGGCCCGCGAGCTCAATGTGGAGGCCGAGGGCATCGAAATCGGCCCCTCGCCGGCCGAGGCGGACACGATCGCCGCTTTCGCCATGCCCATTGAGGATCTGGACCTCACCGTCCGGTCCTACAACTGCCTCAAGCGCGAGGGCATCCACACCGTTGGAGAGCTGGTCAGCCGCAGCGAGGCCGACCTGCTGGACATCCGCAACTTCGGCGCCAAGTCGATCGACGAGGTGAAGCTGAAGCTGGCCAGTCTCGGGCTGCAACTCAAGGACAGCCCGCCCGGGTTTGACCCCTCAGCGGTGGCGGCAGAGTACTCGATCGACGGGTGGGACGACGCCAGCGACAACGGCTCCGAGCACGGCACCGACAACGGCGACGACGGCCACGACTACGCCGAAACCGAACAGCTGTAGCCCCGTGAGTGGCGATGCGAGCTACAGCTCGCATCGCCACTCACGGGGCCGACCGAAGGGAGCCACAATGCCAACGCCGACCAAGGGCGCCCGGCTCGGGGGATCGCCGGCTCATGAACGGCTGATGTTGGCCAACCTGGCGACATCGCTGTTCGTCCACGGCCGGATCACCACCACTGAGGCCAAGGCGAAACGGCTGCGTCCGTTCGCCGAGCGGTTGATCAGCAAGGCACGCAAGGCGGACCTGCACAACCGTCGCGAGATCATGCGGGTGATCCGGGACAAGGACGTGGTGCACAAGCTGGTTGCGGAGATCGGCCCGCAGTTCGCGACCCGGCCAGGCGGCTACACCCGGATCGTCAAGATGATGCCACGCAAGGGCGACAACGCTCCGATGGCGATCATCGCGCTGGTCACCGAGCGCACCGCTGCGGAGGTGGCGGAGGCCAAGCGCAGGGCGTTCAAGGGCCGGCCGCAGGTGTCGCAGTCGGCCAGCAAGGCTGAAGAGCCCGCTGCGGTGGACACCCCGCCCGCTGCGGTGGACACCCCGGCCGGGCAGGAAACCCCGTCGCCCGCTCAGCCGGAGGACGAGGGCGAATCCTGACCCCGAGCGTCGCACCGCAGGAGCCCGCCGCCCTCGTAGGAGACGGCGGGCTCCTGCGCTACCGGCTGGACATCAGCTACGACGGGTCCGGCTTTTCCGGATGGGCCCGCCAGCCCGGGCGACGTACTGTGCAAGGAGTTCTTGAGCATGCGCTGGAGACCGCGGTGCGGATCCAGGCCACTCTCACCGTCGCGGGCCGCACTGACGCCGGGGTGCACGCCACCGGGCAGGTCGCGCACCTCGATGTGCCGCTCGGCGCGCTGCCGCCTGACCAGTTCGCCCACCGGCTGTCTCGGCTGCTGCCACCGGATCTCCGGGTGCCTGCGGTGCGGCAGGTGCCGCGCACCTTCGACGCTCGTTTCTCCGCGCTGCGGCGGCACTACCGGTACCGGGTCTGCGACGCGCCGTGGGGAGTCGATCCGCTGCGCCGGTACGACACGCTGGGCTACCACCGTCGGCTCGACGGCGCCGCGATGAACGCGGCGAGCACGCTGTTGCTCGGTGAGCACGACTTCGCCGCGTTCTGCCGCCGCCGGGAGGGCGCGAGCACGGTGCGCGCACTGGAGCGGCTGGAGTGGACCCGCGACGAACCGCACCTGCTGGTGGCACACGTCGTAGCGGACGCGTTCTGCCACTCGATGGTGCGCAGCCTGGTAGGTGCCCTGTTGGCGGTGGGGGAGCACCGGCACCCCCAGGACTGGCCTGCTGGTCTGCTGCGCCACGCCGCCCGGACCAGCGCAGTGACGGTGGCGCCCGCGCACGGCCTCACGCTCGTCGGCGTGGACTACCCCGACGACGACCAGCTCGCCGCTCGCGCCGAGCGGACCCGCGCGCTGCGCCGCTTCGCGTTGTGAGCATCCCTATGGTGGGCGCTCCAGCTGTGATACTGGCCCGGCAACAGGCGTGGCCCAGCAGGGGAGCGCCACCATTTCCGTGAGCTGACACCGACGCCGAATTCAGGTTCTCGGAAAGGGTGCTCACACGGTATAGAGGGCCAGCGTGCTGGGTAGGCTCGATGCGAGGTGCCGGAGGTCCTGTGGGTTGCTGTCAGGGCGCCATTCTCAGCCGCGAACTCCGCTACCCCAACCAGCCCGTCGGCGATCGTGGCCTGCTCTGCAGCAGCACGCTCGGCGGCCCGAGCGAGCCATACGGAAACCAGTAATACGAGGCTGCGCGCATCAATCCCCTCGGCGGACCGGGCCGAGGATCTCCCGCTCCGCGGGGGTGGTGACCAGGCGCAGCGGCAGCCACAGGTTCGGGCCCAACGCCACCACGCTGTCATCGGTCAACTCCGCCAGCTGCGTGGCCATCGGCGCAGGCAATCGCCACATTCTGGCGGCCAGCTGCGCCTGGCCACCCAGGAGCCGCTGGAGCAGCACCAAGTCGGCGTTGACGGCGGTGCCCTCGGCCTGTGGGTGCAGGTAAGGCAGCACGTACAGGGTGGTCTGCCACGGTGAGCGTGGCGGGAACAGTTCCTGCGGGACCGCTCCGCCGTCGTGCACGACCAGCAGGGGAGCGTCCTGGAAGGCTCGCGGCAGCTCGAGGGGTGCGAGCCGGTGCACCTGCACCAGCGGGGCGGGACGTCCGTTCGGACTCTCGCCAGCGGCTCGAACGAGCTGCTGCCAGCCGTCAGGTCGACCGGTGGCGATGACCACCCAGGCGCCGGTGGCCATCGCGCGCAGGGCGACTTGGCGGGCCAGGTAGAGCCCACCGACAAGGACCAGCCGGGTCGGTAGCGGGCGCAGCACCGAGACGCTCAGCGGTTCATCCTGCGGGCCGCAACCCAGGACCATGCCCCCGCGGTCGACCGAAGGGCTGATCGCGTCGAGCAGGCCGGGAGTGACCAGGAACTCCGGCGCCACCGCATCTCCCCCGGCTGGGTTACCGAGCGTTCTGCTCATCGGGGCGCCCCGAGTGGCAACGTCGCGGCCAGACCAGCGACCTGCAGCCCGTGTAGCGGACTGAGCACCACACCGAGCCGTTGCGAAACGGCCTGCAGCCGGCGCTCGGCCGCCTCGAGTTCCCCAGGGTTGCGAGCGCTGACCCGGACCAGACCCCGCAGTCCCACCTCGGCATCGTCCTCACCAGGTGCCAGCGACAGCGCGACAGTGGCGGACAGCGCACGCACGCCGGTCAACGCGTTGAGGTTGTGAGCGACACCCCGGGCCCCCCAGCCGCTGATCACGTAGCTGGCATGCCCCACCCCGGCGGCGGTGACCGCCGTCCACCGTTCACTCAGCGTCACCGCTCGTCCCGTGCCGGCCGCCGCGGACAGTTCCGCGGCGGAGATTCCGGCGCGCAACAGCTGGTCGGCGTCCAGCGGCCGGGTCGGCATTCCCCGGGATTCCAGCGCGCTGCGCACCCGGGACAGCGCACCGATCAGTGCCCGGTGGCAGCCCATCACCCCGCCACCACGTTCGGCCACCGCGGTCGGGCAGCGGCGGGGATCCAGCCGCACGGCGACCCAGGTGGTGCGGCGGGCGGCCGCCGGCAGCGGGCCCAAGACTTCCAGGTAGGAACACAGTGCGGGGGATGACGACGGTAGGGCGGTGCTGCCCGGGTAGCAATGCCAGATCACCTGGATTGTGTCCAGCACCACGCCGCGGTGGTTCAGGCAGGGGGCGAGCGCGCCGAGCGGCAGGCTGGGGCTGCCACCGACGGGGGTGATCATCGAGGGTGCGGCGTCCACCTCGAACACGGTGGTCCAGGTGCCCTGGTGCCACGTCAGGCCGAGTGGTTCCCGTTGGTGGTCAGTGCCGTGCGCAATGCTCAGGTCCGGTAGGAAGAGACGGAGCAGGGCGAGGCGCGGATCGTCGGAACCTCCGACCGGTTGTAGCGTGCTCGACGGGCCGTCGGCTGCCACCGGATCCGGACTGGTGGTGCTACGGCTGTGGGAGCGGAGCAGGTAGCACGCGGTGAACTGGACCCACCGCACCAGCCAGTGGCCGTGCCAGCGCCCCAGCGCCAGCGGCACCGCGATGAGCAGCACCCCCAGCGCAGCCCACCACAGGGCGGTGTCCATGGCGAGCAGCATCAGCCCGAGGGCGAACCCTATTTCCAGCACGACCAGGTTGACGACGGGCAGTGGGCCCAAGCGGAAACCCGTCGAGCGCAGCCGGGCAGCCACTGTGGAGCGCGGCGCACCCATCGACTCCCTTGGCTGGAGTGGGGCCCGTGCTGCGGTAGTCATATCTCTGCGCCTCCGCTGGAGAGGACGGACGTGGCGGTCTGCCGATGGCGCTTCGCTATCCTGCCGCACCGTAGCGCCCAGGACCGCAGCGCCTAGGGAAGGGCGGCATGTCATCGATGTCCACGAATCCGACCACCAAGTCGCAGGTGCAGGCTTACCGCTTCGTGCTCCGCAGGATGGAGTCGGCACTGGTCCGCAGGGACGCGGTGATGCTGCACGAGCCGATGCGCCACCATCTGCGGGCGATGGCGGTCGGTCTGATCCTGGGCATGGTGGGACTGGTGGCGTTCTTCGTGGTCAGCAAGTTTTCCTAACCGGGGCGCTGCCTCTGCCGTTTAACGGTCTGGACGATCACCAGGGTCAGCCCCAGTAGCCCGAGAGCGGCGGCAGAACCGGCCAGCGCGACGGTGCGCGGCAGCGTGTTGTCCGATGCCGACGGTCTGAGGCCGTCCAGCCTGGCCGGGCGTACCGGCTGGGTCTGGGCGCCTTGCTCTTCGGGCAGCACCGCAGTGAGCGCGGCGATGGGGTCGATCATGCCGTAGCCGAGTTCCTCGTTGCGCCCGCCGGGGCTGGCGGTGTGCTGCGCGGTCTGCTCGATGCGATGCATCACCTGGCGCGCGGTCAGATTCTTGAATCGGTCCCGGACCAGTGCGGCCACCCCGGCGACGTACGGGGTGGCGAAGCTGGTGCCGTCGAGGGCACGGGCCACACCGTGGGCGTCAACGAGTTCGCTGGTCAGCCCCGGTCGCCCGGCCGCCAGCGATACCGCGCTGGTGCCCGGTGCGGCCACATCGACCCACGGTCCGCGGAGCGAGAAATCCGCTGCCTCGCCACTGTCATCGGTCGCTGCGACAGTGAGCACGTCATCGTCGAACCAGCCCGGCGAGGAGATCGTGGTGAGCACCCCCGGGCTGTTCTGCTTGCAGGTGCTACTGGTGTTGGCGGCGGCCACCACGACGACAACGTTGTGCTCCACCGCGTAGTGCACGGCGGCCTGCAGGTCCGGCGCCTTGACGACCTGGTCCCGCTCAGCCGGGAAACAAGCGGCCTCCGAGATGTTGATCACTGTCGCACCCAGCTGCACGGCGCGCATCACAGCCTGCGCCATGCTCACGGTGTCACCGGCACTCGGACTGTGAATATCCTGGCCCGTGTCGAGCTGGCGCAGCGGCACCGAGTAGAAGGTACTGGCTTGGCGGATGGCCAGGATCTGCGCAGCGGGGGCTACCCCGACGAACCGGGTGGCCGCATCGGGGGCCGCGGCGATGAGACCAGCTACTGCGGTGCCGTGGCCGTCACAATCGAACAGGCCGCTGCGATTCTCGATGTAGTCCCCGCCATCGATCAACCTGCCGAGCAGTCTGGGATGTGGCTGCACTCCACTGTCGATTACGGCGACCCGCTGGTTGCGCCCGGTCGCGAACTTCTGGGCTTGCCGGATCCGCAGCCGCTGTTGCGCTACCGGCTCGGCCTCGGGGCTCTGCGCGCGGCCCGGTACCTGCTGCTGGCAGCGTGCCTGCTGCTCGACCGGACCAGTCTGCCGGGTAGCCGCATTATTCACGATGTAGGGCATGGTGTTCACGCTGGTTGACGTGGGCAGGGCCGCCGGGTCAACCGGAGGTGGTACGCCTGGTGGCCGATTGTCAGGCTGCACGGCTCCAGGTGGGGCGGCCTCGGGTTGGGCGGCGACTGGCCACGCCGGTCCGGCGAGGCACAGTAACGCGCTTGCGACGGCCACGAGCGGAGTGCAGCGATGACCAGCGAGTGCGTTCACAGTGCCCGGAAGGTGTTGTAGAGGTCCAACACGCCCAAGGCCAGCGGCAGCACCGCGGCGATGAGAACTGCTTCGGCCACGTCCACCGAGCGGCGCAGCACCGGGGAGAACCGGCGGCGGGGCAGGACCACCCCGGCCATCAGCGCGAGCGTCGCGAGAACCAGCAGGCCACCGAAGCCGACCAGCAGCAAACCCGGCCGATCGGCCGTTGCCAGTAACCCGGCGATCATCCCGGCTACCGCGACCATGCCGCTGGCCAGCAGCGCAATCGCCTGGTTGCCGTTGGCGTAGGACCGGGCTCGCAACAGCAGCACGGCGGCAACCACCGCGCCCAGCACAATCCCCAACGCCCCTCCGGTCGCGGCCAGCACCGCGCCGATCGCGGCCACCCCACCGGATCCCATGATCATGCCGGTCAGGTACTCGTGCGCCAGACCTGCCCGGCGCTCGATCGCGGCGTACTCCGGGAAGCCGGAGTCTGCCTGCAGGTCCTTGGCGTTACTGGGAACCTGGGGCACGGGGAGCCGGGACAGGTGGATGGTCAGCCGGGGTAGTACCGAGATGCTGCCAAGTGCCACCGCAGCTGCCCCCGCCGCGATGCCTGCCGCGGGACGGTCGACCAGACTGGCGAGGAGAAAAGCAGGCGCGCCGAGCGCGGCGGCGGTGACACTGGCAATGAACGGTGTGATGCCGGCGCCGAGCACCATGATTGAGGTGGCGGCGAGCACCAGGGACAGCGTGCACGCCAGCAAGAGGTTCTCCGCGTGCACGCCGCCGGGCACGAGGTAGAGCCCGCTGACGAAACCCAGCGGCAGGCTTCCCGCTGCCACCACCACGCCGGCGCTGGTCTCGCCGTACACCCGGGCAATCACCGCGCCAGTGATCAGCGCGGTCACCGCGGCAGCGCCCGCGAGGACGGCGGTGCCGAGCCCGGTTCCGGCCACGGCCCCGGCTCGGAGCAACGCTACGGCGCTGGTCAGCAACGCCAATCCGGCCGCGATCAACCCGAGCGTGCGGGCAGTGCTCTCGGTCCACGGCCGGTAGCTGTCCGGGGCAGCCACCGCGATGGCTTCCACGACGTCATCGAACAGCGGCGGTGGCGGGTTGTCGCTGCGGTGCCGAAGTTGCAGCAGATCGCCGTCGACCACGCCCAGCGAGCTCAGCGTGCGGTCCGGATCGATCGCCTCGCCGCCAAGCCTGGCCAGGCACCAGCCGCCGTGCCTGCTGCCACCGTCCGGACTGGACTCACCCGCCATCTTGAGCAGCATCGGCAGTAAGTTGGCCACCGCAACGTCCGACGGCAGCGCCAGGTCGATGCGGGTGCGCGGGGCCACCACCGTCACTCTGCTGAACACCGTGGACGGTTGAACCGTCGATCCAGTGTTGGACGGTTGAACCGTCGATCCAGTGTTGGACGGCGCAACCGTCAATCCGGCACCGGACGGTCGAACCATCGGAGCTCCGTTGGTATGGGATGGCACCCGCTGCACTCCTCGCTCGGCCCGCCGACCATCGGAGTCCACGTCGATGCGCGGTGGCCGCGGCGCTGTAGTTGCGGCGAGTATCCATGCGCCTGGCGCCCGGCTGGCCGAGGGGTCGGGAAGGCGTACCCAGCATCGACCGGGTGAGTGTATCCCCGGTTCACGCTTGTCACCTGCGACGCTGGGTCAGTGCGTCCGGGCATCGGGCTGTCGCCCAACCCCCTGATCGGCCTCTGGGGTGAGCAGCCCATCGCCGAGAGGCTGGAAGCTGACGGTCAACGGCTCACCGTTGCCGACCTGACCTCAGCTGCCGCCGGACATGATCGGTGGCTGGCGGACCAGGAGCGCCGCGAACTGCCGCCGCAGCGCTCCTGGCGAGGTGCCTACGGATCACGCGCCGAGCGTGCCGTCCTGCACTGCGGCGATGAGGCAGACCCACTGTGCCGCCCGAATCGGCAGCATCGGGCTGGTGCTGCCGAGCTTGGAATCTCGCACTCCGACGTGACCCGGTCGCGAGGGGTTGACCTCGATGCAGTCGTTCTGCCCGCCATTGCTGTAGCTGGACTTGTACCAGGCCCTCTCCTGGAATGGTGCGGGTGACATGGGGCTAGCCCCTTCTCAGTCTGGTTTCGCAGCGAACTGGCCGGCCAGTTCCACCATGAAGTTACGCGATTCCACCGGTCCGAGGGCGATGGCTTGCAGCCGGCGCTGCAGCTCGACGTACGTGAACTGCGCCGCATTCTCCCGGGTCAGCAATGCCTGCCGATCCCGGCGCACCCGCACGATGTCCTCGACGGTGCGGGACACACCCAGCCGCCCGGTGGGCGGGATCGGTCCCGACCCGGCCCCGCTCACCGGGTTTCCACGCCGCCTGGTCTCCCAGTGCTGCGACCGCTCGGCTGGTTACCTCTGCGGCTTATCTCTGCGGCGCACCGGGTGGTCACTCCCCGCCCGCGGTGTCCATGACCGCGAGGTGACCCCATCAGGTGCGCGGCACGCCCGCCGTGCACCTGATGGCTGGCCCGCGCGCCCCGGTCCTTCGCAGCGCCGGATCGCGCGGGCCAGCGCCTGATCACAACGGCCGGCGCGGCCACATCACCAGCCTGGCTGCCCCGCCCGGCTAGCCCGGCGAAAACTGTCGGTGCCTCCCGGCAGCATACGACCATGGTGATGCCCCCAGAACGCACGGAGGTGAGCTGTCGATGTCCCGGGAGCCGGCACCAGCGGCTGTCGTTCCAGCTCTGTTACGCGCTGGGGCGCGCGGCACCGAGCGGGCTGGAAGTGCTAGAAGCCATCAACGTCGGGGTGGCGCCGGGCCGGATCCTGATCCCCAACCTGGTCGTGGTAACCAAGCCCGGGATCGACCTGACGGTCTGGGACCCGGCCGAGGTGGCAATGATCGTCGAGATCGTCAACCCGGGCAGTATCACGGCCGATCGTGCGATCAAGCCACAGCTTTCTCGGCTGCGGGCATCGAGCATTACCTGCGGATCGAGCTCAACGGCCCGGGGCCGAGCTCGACGGCCCACCGGTTGCAACGGGGGCGCTACGTCGAAGTCGCTTCCTCCAAGTCGGGCCAGGTCCTGTGCCTGGCTGAGCCGTTCAGAGTGGACCTCGACCTCGCCGACCTGGCTGCCGCCACCACCCGCCCGTCAGAGTGACGGCCGCAGATCACTGGAGTAGCTCGACGTCGACGTCGATCATGCGGTAGATGTCCAGCGCCCGTCTGTCGCGAGTCACCAACGTGAGCTCATGTTCCACGGCAGCCGCGCCGAGGAGCGCGTCATAGACTGCCCCACCGGCGAGCCCGCTGCCGGCGAGCGAGACGAGCAGGGCCGCCGCCCGGTCTTCGCTGAGGAACCGGGTGTGCGGGAGGTTGGCGGCCAGGAGCCGGGACACTGGGAGCGCGCTCCCGGTGCTCGGGACCTGCATGTGCGTACGCGCTAGGGTGGCCGATCTCTGCGTGTGCGGTCGTCCATCGGGTGATCGCGCCTGGGTGGACCGCGGGAGGTGAGCTGGCGTGGGCACCGTGCAGTTCCGGCGGTCACCTCGGCTGGCCGCGCCGAAGATGCCCGGTGGTGAGGTTCATCTGGAGCCGCCGCCCGAGGTGCCCAGGGTCATCCCGGGCAACATCGTGCAGAAGACCCTGCCGGCCGTGATGATCGTGGCCGTGCTGGGCATGGTGGCGTATGCCTTCACCACAGGGGACGGCAAGAGCAACCCGCTGTTCCTGATGTTCCCGATCATGATGGTGGTCTCGACCGTCGGCATGTTCGCCGGTGGGGGCCGCGGTGGCCAAGCCAAGGCCGAGATGAACGAGGACCGCAAGGACTACCTGCGCTATCTGGGCCAGATGCGGGAGCGGGCCCGGGAGGCCGCGCAGGAGCAGCGCGCGGCCTTGGAGTGGAGCCATCCCGATCCCACCGCGCTGTGGTCGATCGCGAACAGCCGGCGGACGTGGGAGCGGCG
>JAFAXZ010000014.1 GCA_019240665.1 Pseudonocardiales bacterium
GGCGCCGAAGTTGCCCAGGATGACCGCGCCGATCTCCCGTACGTCAAGGTTGAGCGCGACACCGAGCACCCCCCCAGGGAAGTCCCGCAGCTCGTTGGTCATCGCCGCGGGCAGTCCCTCGACCCGGGCGATGCCATCACCGGCATAGATGACAGTGCCCACCTCCTCCCGCGAGGTCGTGGTCGAGAAGGAGGTGACGTAGTTCTCGATCGCGCTCCGGATCTCCTCCGAGGAGATCGTCAGCTCCGCCATGGCTATCGGTCCCTGCTCTCTATATTCGTTGTCACCGTCGTCATCTCGCCGGCTGTCCGCATCGCCACGCAGCTCATCGGGACATCCACTGGCGCGCCTGGCCCAGCCGCGCCGTCACACTGCCGTCGATCACTTCGTCGCCCACTCGGATCACCAGCCCGCCGAGCAACTCGGGGTCGACGTCAATCTTGAGCGAGATCGGCCTCCGGTAGATCTGGTTGAGGACGTCGATCAGCCGCTGCTCCTGCTGCTCGGACAGTGGGCCGGCCGCAGTGACGTAGGCCACCGAGCGTTCCCGCCGGGCGGCTGCCCGATCAACGAGCTCCTCGACGATCTCCTCAAGGGGGCGCCGTCGTGGCGCCCGGACCACCTGCTCCAGGAGACGGCGGGTCACCGGACGGGTGCGGTCAGCCAACACCGTGTCCAGCAGCTCCAGGCGCCCTGCAGCGGGGGCGCTCTCATCGCCCAGCAGTGCCGCCAGGCGCGGTTGCGCAACCAGGATCCGACCGAATCGGAACAGCTCATCTTCAACGTTATCGAGGCTTTTGTCCCGCTCGGCGAGGGCCAGCAGCGCCTGCCAGGCCAACTCCTCGACTCCGTCGACCAGGTCCAGCGGTCGAGACCAGCGGGAGATAACCACGTCGCCCAGGATCCCGAGGCTGATCGGGCTCACCTTGCCGCCGAACAGGTCCTCGATCATCTTTCGCCGGATCTGTTCGGGCGCCGAGGAATCGGCGAGGTGCCGCAGGATCACCGACTGCTCGCCGAGCACCGCCGCGACAGCACCCAGGTCGTCACCCACGCGGTCGCCCTCGGCGACACTGGCACCGCCGATCCGGCTCTCGAGCCGATCCCGGGTCGCGGCCAAGGCCGCCCTGCTGGCCGGCTGCATCAGCGCCTCCGGCGCCCGTTGGGTACCGAGACGGCCCTGTCGGCAGTAACGTTTTCCGGGACGCTTTCGGGGGTCGCCATACCCTCCAGCTCGTCCAGAAAGCGGTCGACCGTGCCGGCCCGCCGGGCATCGTCGGCTACCGACTCACCGACGATGCGACCAGCCAGCGTCACCGCAAGCTTGCCCAGCTCGCCACGCAGCTCGCGGACGACCTGCTCACGCTGGGTAGCAAGCTGTTCGGCGCCGCGCTCGCGAATCCGCGCGACCTCCTGCTCGGCCTGCTGACGCATCTCGTCCTTGATCTCCTGCGCATCGGCCCGAGCGGCCTCCCGGATCTTAGCCGCCTCGACCCGCGCCTGCGCCAGCGCCTCGGAGTAGCGGGCCTGCGCCTCGGCCAGGCGCTTGCTGGCCTGCTGGCTTTCCTGGATCTGCCGACGGACCATCTCCTGGCGCTCGCCCATCGCGCGCTTCACCGGGGGCACCACATAGCGCCAGATCACTCCGAGCACGACCAGGAAGATCACCAGTTCGACGAAGAACGTCGCGTTGGGGATGAGGAAGAGGTTGCCACCGCCCTGCGCGGCCATGTTGTACGAACTCATGAAGACCCTCCCCGACCACTCACTTGGCGAGCACGAAGACGAATAACGCCATGAAGGCGAGGTTGATGAAGTACATCGCCTCGACCAGGCCCACCGTCAGGAAGAAGATGGTGAACAGCCGACTCTGCGCTTCGGGCTGACGAGCGACGCCCTGGATGGTCGCGCCACCAGCAAGACCGTCACCGATCGCCGCGCCGATCGCGCCACCGGCCAGCGCCAGCCCGCCCCCGATAAAGGCGCCGGCCAACTGGACCGAGCCGGTGGTGCCGCCCCCCGGCTGGTCAAGGAACAGTGCGGAGAAACTCATGTCTTCCTCTCTTGTCCTGAAGCTAGCTTTTGTTGTGCCTGGGCGCATCACGCCTCCGACGAGTGACATCACCAGGCGAACCGTCAGTGGGCCTCCTCCCCCTCCTGACTGGTCGCCATCCCGAAGTAGATGATCGTCAGCAACGCGAAGATCAGCGCCTGCAGCAGCCCAATAAATAGGTCGAACAACTTCCAGGCGGAGGTGGGCAACCACGACACAGCCGCCGGCATCAGCGCCAGGACACTGACCATCACGGTGCCCGCGAGGATGTTGCCGAACAGCCGCAGCGAAAGGGTGATCGGCTTGACCAGTTCCTCGATGATGTTCAACGGCAGCATCGCCTTGTAGGGCTCGACGAAATGGCCGAAGTAGTGCTTGCCCTTGATCCGGATTCCCGTCGCCCACACCAGAATCATCACGAAGATCGACATCGCGAAAGTGAGGTTGACGTCCGCCGTCGGCGGCCGGACGTACTCTTCCGCCGCGTGCGGCAGGATCGATATCCAATTCGCGATCAGAATGAAGAAGAACAGGGCGATCGCCAGCGGCACGACAAACGGGGCGGTGCGGATGCCGACGTTGCTCTCCACCTGGTTTTCCACCTGCTCTGTCACCGCCTCGAAGGCCAACTGGAGGGCGCTAGGTACCTTGGAGGTCGCCTTAGCCGCAAGGTAGAGGCCGAACGCGAGGACGATGCCCGCAGCGATCGCGGTGGAGATCACGGTGTCAGCGTTGATCGTTAAGCCCAGTACATGCCACTGAGGGTGTTCGCCAACCGTGACACCGCCACCCTCGGCCAGGACATACAGGTTCATCACGGAGGACCTCCGACTCCGGACTGGCGCAGCTCTTTGACCAGGGGAAGCGACGTGATAAAGATCATTAATAGTTGGAGGGC
>JAFAXZ010000023.1 GCA_019240665.1 Pseudonocardiales bacterium
TGGCCATGGGGTATGGATTGCTCAACCGCCTCTACCCAGAAGAGGTCTATGACCTTGGTGAGCGCATCGCCGGCGCTCTCACGGCATACGCCTGCGGTGATGCGCTCGGGCTGCCGTGGGAAAACGCCTCCCGGGCGAGTGCGGTTCCACCGGCTAGCCACATCGAGTGGTTGCCCGCCCGCGAGGGGTGGCCGCGCGGCGTGACCTCGGATGACACGGCCCTGACCCTGCTGGTAGCCCGCCATCTGGCTGAGCGAGATGGCGGCTGTGATGCGGGCGCTTTCCTGGCGGAGCTGGCTGACCGAAAACCGGCGATCAGGGGGCTTGGCCCGACGACGACAGCGGCGATCGAGCACTTCCGCCGCAGTGGCGAGGCGGTGGCCTCCACAGGTAGGGCAACGAACGGGGCGGCGATGCGTGCGCTCCCGGTTGGCTGGGCGCTGCCCCACAGCCAGGCCGACCGGCGCCGGGAGGTCGCGATCGAGATGTCCCAGGCGACCCACGCCGATGCCGCGGCCGTGGTGGCGGCGTGCGTGATCGCGGCGTGCGCGTCGTGGGCGCTGGAGGGCGCGAGTCCGGCCTTGCTGCTCAAGATTGCCGCCGACGAGGCACGCGAGGCTGCCTGCGCTCTGGGCACCGACCCGAGGCTCGCGGAGATGCTGACCCAGGTGTCGACGGGAACCTGGCAGGCACCCGCCGATGGCATCAGTCTTGACCCCTACGACACCGTGGCCGCAGTGCTCTCGTGCGTCGCGCCGGCCCCTTCCCTTCGCGGCGGGCTGGTGAGCGCGGTCCAGCTCGGGGGTGACACCGATACCGTGGCAGCGCTGGTCGGGGGCCTGCTGGGCGCCAAGCTGACCGTCGAGGAGGTGCGCGGCGAGCTGCCTTGGCATCAGGCCGTCGTGCTCCCCGAACCACAGAGCGCGATGTCCGAGATAACCGCGGCGCTGGCGATGGTCCGGGCCGTCCGCTCGACGTGAGGCCACAGGGTCAGTACTGACGTCAGTACTGACCCCGATCAACCGCCGACTATTAAGCGGATAGCGTCTCCGGGCCAGACAGTTCGCGTGAAATCAACCGGGCTTCCGCGCCGGTCCTGGTAGATGTCCTCCCGCACGAGCACTGCGGCGTCCGAGGCGAGTGTCAGGGCAGCGGCCTCCTCGGGAGTGGGGTGGCGAGCGGTGAGGTGGCTGCTGGCCAGGCGCACCTGCCTGCCGAGGTAGGTGGTTAGGGCGGCGGGCCAGGCATCGGGGATGGCGTGGGGCTGCGCGATCGGAGTGCGCTCGGCTAACTCCGCCGGGAGATAGCTGACACGGAACTGGACGGGAGTCTCGTCCGGAGCGGCCAGCAGGCGGCGGCGCACAATCACCGGCCGTGTGGGGTCTGTGACCCCCAGAGCCAGGGCAGCATCCGCGGGCGGGCGTTCCGTGCGGACATCCAGCGCGGCGAGCTCGCCGTCGGCGTCCGGGGTGATGCTCCCGCTAGCCGGGATCGTGTGAACAGACCTGACGGTCAGGCGGCCGGGAACAGTGATCGGTGGGGGCGCCTTGCGCGCGTACTCGCCGGCAGGAGGCGCTGGGGGGGCGCCCCCGGTCGAGATGTGGCCGCGCGTGCCTTCCTTACGCGCAAAGCCGGCTGCGGCAAGTTCGTCGAGGACCCTGCGGGCGGTCGTGGTGGACACCTCCCATCGCTGCATGATCTCGCGGATTGACGGCAGCAGCGCTCCTGTCGGGTAGACACCTGCGGTGATCTCGCTGGCGAGCTGGTCGCGGATGCTCGCGTACCTGCGGGTCGCGGTCGTGGGCGGGGTGCCAGTCATACGGAGTACCTTCCTCACGGCAGTGCGTCTACAGCTTACCGCGCGAAGCTCTGTGTGTAAAGCCTCTGGGTGACGCCGGCCTCGGGCGACCAACCGTGATAGTGGGCCGGTCGGTCTAGCCCTTGCAGCTCATCAGCCACAGCGACGGACCAGGTGAGACCACACCTTGCCGTTCGCTGCGCGAGTCTCCACGGGCTCACAGCTGTGCGCGCAAAGAACTACACGCAGACCCTTGCCACGCTCCCAGGCCTGGTGCATACTTGCGAGCGCAAAACTAAGCGCGCAAAGCTCTGCGCATGAGGCCAGGCGGCTCCGCAGCCGCCATCGGAAGGAGTGATGCTCGATGTTCTTGACTCCTGGTCCTGATCGCTGCCACATGTCTCGCCGTTGCCGTGGTGGTCGTGCTGGCGATGCTTCGCATGGCCGTCAACCGCGTGGACCGGCGGATGAGCCTGAC
>JAFAXZ010000038.1 GCA_019240665.1 Pseudonocardiales bacterium
TGCCCGCTGACCAGGTACTCCAAACTGGTGGAGAGCAATGTTCCAACCCTGCGAATGCACCCCGGTGGATCAAGGGCAAGTCGACCCGCACCGCAGGCGCCCAGGGCGCCGAGGAGCGGAAGCGACGCGGCAGCCCGATCTTGCAGTTGCAGCTGATGCCACTATCTGGCACAGGGTGCCACCGGATCGGATACAACATCGTGGCATTCAATGCAACGGCTGGATCTATTGCCTGGTCAGATGCATGTGCCGCGATCTCCGCCAACCGACTTTGATCCAGTCCGAATGGTGACGTCGCAGGTAGGATCAGTTCACGGATCTTGCCGAATGATGCGCCCGATGCAACTCTGCTCATTTGAGTTCGCATCGAGAAGGTATGGCGGAGCCGATGGGCATAGACGTGCGGGAATCGTGGCTCGAATCGCGCCCGGATCCGGTTCGCAGTGCGCTCGAACACCGTCGGCCACGCGGTGAACGGCCCGCCGTCGGACTTCAGCGTCAACAGACACGAGCCTCCTTTCGGTGCGACGAGCCTGCGTCGCTCCGCCGAGGTCAGCGCGTGCCACGGACGCCGGATTCCGTTGATCCGCCCGCCTCGAGCGTCGGGCTCGCTGACGATCAGCGGTTCGCCCCACCGGCGCGGCGGTCGCCATGCCGAGCCCTCCGCCGACGCTGCCCGGTCCAACTCCACGTACTGGTGTACCGCCGTCAGCGCCTCGTAGGAGATCCCAGTGGTGCGGGCTTTCGACCCTTTGGTCACTCCCGTCGGCACCGGGAACGGGAACGGGTGTGGTGCACGTAGCCGCGTCGGCGTCAGCGAAGACGACGACGGCTTGGTGGTGTAACTGCAAAGCTGGAAAACCGACCAGAAGGCCGGGGTCAGAGCCGGGGACTGCCCTAGGGCAGCCGACCTGCGCGTCGCTTCGCCACCGAAGCCTACGCCCGAGCACCCGAGCTGGCGATCATGCGCTACGGGCGATGGTGATCGGCGTCGGTGATGCGTGGCTACGTCAAGGAAAACGGCGTATGGAACGACAACGCTGCCCACCGGTTAGGGCTATAGCTCCCGTGCCCGCTGCCCCCCCACAAGCGCAATCCGAACCAGCCCCGGTTGACAGCTACGGCTGATCGGAGGGCTAACGGCCCCCACCCCCTCCGGCAGCAGCAAGCACCACCGCAAGCCCACAGAGCCCCGCGCTCATCTGGACGCGCGAAGGTCCTGGGCATCGGTTATCTTAAGGTCATCGATCAGCTGCAGTACCGTGGCCTGGCCAGTCCGGGGGAAGCTGGGACGTCTGGGTACACGGGGGTCAACGAAGGCAACCAGCTGGTGAGCACACCAGTCGCGTTGATCGGTTTCGCGGCGGCATTTAATCGAAGGGATGCAACGGCCGAGTGACTAAGACCGGTTCCACCCGCTCGCCAGGGGCGGTCCTGTTCGACATCGATGGCACCCTGGTCGATTCCAGCTATCTTCACATCAGCGCTTGGCTACACGCATTACGGGCGGTGGGCCATCCCGTGGACGCCTGGCGGATTCATCGCGGGCAGGGGATGGGTTCCTCCGAGCTGCTGGCTGCGTTGCTGGGTGAGGTTTCTGATGAGGTCAGCTTGCAGGCCAAACAGCATCACAGCGAGCGCTATCGGCAGAGTTCCGAGCTGCTGCGCGCCTTTGACGGCGCGCGGGATCTGGTGGCGGAGGTGGCTCAGCGTGGCGTCATCGTGGTGCTTGCTACCTCAGCTGCTCCTGAGGAGCTGGAGTTGCTGCGTTCGGTCCTCGGTATCGAGGACGCCGTCGCGGAGATCACTGCCGCGCAGGACGTGGAGGCAGCTAAACCGGAGCCGGACCTGATTCAGGTTGCTTTGCAACAGGCGGGGGTGACCGCGGATCGGGCGGTGTATGTCGGTGACACGGTGTGGGACGTCAAGGCCTGCGGCAAGGCCGGGGTGGCCTGTGTGGGCGTGCTCAGCGGAGGCGTCAGCGCTGCGGAATTGATCGAGGCTGGCGCGGTCGCGGTGTACGAGGACTGTCGAGCGCTGCTCCGCGAGCTTGACACCAGCCCGCTGGCCGCCCTCTGGTCCTGACCATCGCCTCTACTCCCTTAGTGCCCGTTGACTTCCGAGTAGTCGGCGGCGACGTGATGCAGTGCCTAGCTGTGCCGATCAACCACCTGAACTTGAGGGAAGAACAGCGTTATGTCGACTGACCAGTACACCAGCCAGGACCCGACCCGCCAGTACGCGCCGCCTAACACTGACGGTGACCAGATCGACTACCCTGGC
>JAFAXZ010000044.1 GCA_019240665.1 Pseudonocardiales bacterium
CCGGCCTACGGGTTGGCACTGTCCTGGTGGACCCTGCGCGGCACCGCACGGGCGATCGCCGCCGGGGTGGGGTGGGTGAGCGTGCGGCACGAGTACCGGCCGTTGATCACCGCCGCTCGCGAGGCCAAACGGTGGGACCTGGTCCGGGACCTGATCACCGAGCGCCGGGCACTGGCCCGGGTCCGGATCAAAACCACGGCCTGGCTGACCGTCTCGGGGGGATCAGCCGGCGCAGCCGGGTTCCTCACCCTCGGGCCCGTGTTCGGGTGGTGGGTCACGACCGGGGCCGGGCTCGGCGCCCTATGGCTCGGCCGCCCCCGCACCGCCCCGGTGCTGCCGCCGGGCCCGGTGCTGCCGGTGGCGTTGGAGCTCTCGGCGGACATGCTCACCGACGCCCTGCGCGCCGCCGGGCTGGTCAAGACCGACGCCACACCACAACTCGTTACCCCACCCCTGCGAGACGGCAACGGATGGGCCGTCACCCTCGATCTACCCCGGGGAGGGGGGAAAACGGCCGCCGATGTGATCGCCAAACGCGACACCGTAGCCGCCGAACTCGGAGTCGATGAGATCCAGGTCATCATGACCCGGGTGAGGGCCGCCGCCGGCGGCCACGCCGGACGCCTCGCCGTCTGGGTGGCCGATGACGACCCGTACCTGGGCGCCCCGAATCTCTCCCCGCTGGCCAACGTGGAGCAGTTCTCGGTGTGGGAGCCGATCCCCTTCGGCCAGGACGCCCGGGGACGGCGGATCCTGCTGGGCTTGATGTGGCAGTCCATGTTCTTCGGCGGACTGCCCCGGCGGGGCAAGACCTTCGCCCAACGACTGCCCTCCGCCGCCGGCGTCCTCGATGCCTACGTGCGCCACTACGTCGCGGATGGTAAGGGCGGCGCGGACTGGCGACCCATGCGCGCCGTGGCGCACCGCTTGGTGATCGGCGCCGAAGACGAAGCCGTCGCCCGGTTCCTGGCCATGCTCGATGAGCTGATCACCGAGATGGGCCGGAGGTTCGCGGTCCTGGGCACTCTCCCGATCTCGGTGTGCCCGGAGGGCAAGCTGACCCCAGAGATCAGCCGCCGCTACGACCTGCCGGTCATCTTTATCACCATCGACGAACTCCAGGAATACCTCTCCGCCATGCCCGGGCCACTCAAGGAAGAGACCGTGGAGAAACTCGCTCGGCTGGCTCGGCGGGCCCCGGCGGCCGGGTTCATCCTCAACGCCGCCTCCCAACGCCCCGACGCCGACAGCGTGCCCGCGAAACTCCGGGAAATCATCACTTATCGGTACTGCACCCAAGTCGTGGACCGCATCTCCAGTGACATGGTGTTAGGCAAAGGCAAAGCCGCCCAAGGCGCCGATGCCTCCATCTTGTCCGAAGACCACAAGGGGGTAGGGGTGCTGGTCACCGGCCCGGGATCCTTCGAGATCGTCCGCTGCGACTACATGGACCTCCCGACCTTCGCCACGGTGTGCACCCATGGACGGGCACTACGGGTCGCGGCGGGCACGCTGAGCGGGGACGCCGCCACGGATGCGGTGGCCGCCGCCGAAGCCGCCGGCATCCAGATCCCCACCGTGCTCGCCGATGTGCTCTACGCCATGCACGGGGTGGAACGCATGCACACCAGCACCCTGCTCGCCCGGCTGACCAACATGGACGAAGACACCTACGGCGAGTTCACCCCCGAGCGCCTGGCCGAGGAACTCGAACGCACCGGAGTCCAACGCTCCGGCCGACAAGTCAAAGTCGAGGGAGTCAACCTGGCCGGCTACCGCCGCGCCGACCTGGAGGCCGCCATCCCCGCCGGGGCCACCCTCCCCCCACAACCACCCTCCGAACCAGTCACCGAGGGTGACGGGTAGCGGGGGGAGGGTCTACCCCGGGCGCTACCTGACCCCCGCTACCCGCACCCGCCCGCACGCCTGCGGGTAGCGGGGGGCCGCTACCCCGGTAGACCCCCCGGGTAACGGGCCCCAACCAGCACGGTAACGGGGGGTAGACCCCCACATCCCGCCCAGCCCACACCCCGTTTCCCACCCCTCAAGGCCACCCTCCCGGCGCCACACCCGGCGCCCGGACCAACCCCGCACGCCCACACTCAACTACTCAGAGTAACCAGAGAGGCACTCACCGCATGACTACGCTTGATCACCCGACCACCACTCCAGCTGTGCACCCCACCCGAACCAGCCTGTGCGCGTGGGCACTGCACTTCGCCGCCCGAGGCTGGCACGTGTTCCCTCTCACCCCCGCTGCCAAGAGACCGCCCGTCGTGGACCGGTGGGAGACCCGGGCCAGCACCGACCCCGACCAGATCCGCCGCTGGTGGCAG
>JAFAXZ010000096.1 GCA_019240665.1 Pseudonocardiales bacterium
AACTCGTGCCTCGTCGCAAGGCTGCCGATGGGACCCCAGCGGACGTTGACGAAAACCGGGCCATGAAAAAGACCGGCCACATGTCGTTGTGCCGCGCGTTCGTAGAACCGAGGCTCATAGAGTGGCGCATTTTGGCCCATTAGGCGATAACCTCGAAGCTAATCCACGCCACCGGGTAATTCTTTTCAAGCTCCTTTGTAAACCAACGCGTATACTCCGCCACAAACTCTTCACAGCCCCGGTCCGCCCAGTCGTAACCAATGTGCATTAAGTCTTCGAGAGTCACGCTGTCAAATGGCCGCACGGTGATATCGGTTATACGGACAACGGCGAAAACAGTCGGCGCACCAAAACGTGGGCCATACGTGAGTAAGGCTTGCCCGACCTTCTCGAGTCGTCTAGTCCACGACAGGCTACGCGGACGAGGCCCGAGTGTTTTCCGTCCAGCGAGGATGTCTTCTATCGCATCCTTGAAGAACTTAATAGCAGGCAAAGTAGCCCTAAATGAAATGGGTAATATTTTCGACATAACCCATATTCCAATCTAACATATGTTGGTTCTGAAAAATCGCTATAGCGCTTATCGCGCGTGAACTGCTGGTGGATGGGCTGCTCGCGGTCCTCGGACCGGTGCAGCCCGTTGTCCGTCTCCCGCGGGCTGACTCACCAGGTACGTCCATCCGGCGAGATCGGCTCCTAACCCTTGGCCACCAGCCGAACACCGCCCAGCACTCGACCGCCCGGCAGGGAGGGGGTGTTGTTCGGCATGACCAACCCGTGTTGCGGTCAGTGCCGGTAGCCGGGGCATCGGCGTTGGTTCGCTTGCCGCGGAGCTGATCATCGATCGGCGTCTGGCTCACGGGGCGACACCGTAGGGGCAAGTCTGCGGGAGGCGGGGCAGGTCTCAGGAGTCTCTCAGCGTCTCAGAGCTTTCTCAGCCGGTGCGGAGCAGCATCATCACCAGCACCACACGGGCTGGAGGAAATGATGAAGCTAGCGATGGCGGCACTGGCTGTGACGGCAGCCGGCGCGATCGGCCTCGGTGTGCTGACCATGCCCGCCGGTGCCGGGGCAGACCCGTCGCTGCCTCCGGTGTCCGCGGAGGATCTGGTGGCCTCGGTGCTCACCGCGAAGGTCCCGGCGCTCGGCGGCACCGTGACGGTGCACAACGCGCTAGGTCTGCCCGCGCTGCCGGGGGTGGCAGCCCCGCTGGCCCAACCGGTGACCACCTTCCGGGTCTGGTCCGACGGACAGGGTCACGGGCGGCTGGCGCTACCCTCCCGCAACGGTGAGCAGGTGCTGATCGAGGATGGCACAACGCTGTGGCGCTACGACTCCTCTTCGCGCACCGCGACCGCGCTGGAGAACGGCGCTACCCCGGCCCGTCAGCACCCTCCGGTGCCCGATCCGGCCCAGGCGGCCCAGGAGCTGGTCGGAGCCGTGCGCAAAGACAGCACAGTGACCGTGGACGGTACCGGTACGGTCGCCGGACGACCCGTTTACCAACTCGTGCTCACCCCGGCACCGACCGAGCGAACCCTGCTGCGCGAGGTGCGGGTGGCGATCGACTCGGCCCAACGGGTGCCGCTGCAGCTCACCGTGCTGGCCAATGGGTCCCCCGACCCGGCCCTGCAGATCGGCTTTTCCGATCTCACCGTTGGCGCGCAGGATCCCGCGCTGTTCCACTTCACCCCGCCCGCGGGAGTCAAGGTCGAGCGGCCGAAAAACGCGCCGAAGGCTGGGCCGCCACCGGGCCAGCACGACGGGGCTATGATCCACACCCAGGGCGAGGGGTGGGACACCGTGGTGCTCGGGCAGCTCCCGCCCACGCAACCGCCCACGCAACAAGGCCCACCGCAACAAGGTCCCGCGCACCAAGACCCGCTGGCGATGATCCAGCGGATCGGTCGCCCGACCACCGGGCCGTGGGGCCACGGCTGGGTCATGCAGACCGCGGTGGGCACCGTGCTGGTGACCTCCGACGGTCGCGTTGCCGCCGGGGCGGTGCCGCAGCAGGTGCTCGACGAGGCCCTGACCCGGTGACGGCCGGGCAAGTCGGGCCGGCGATCCGGGCCCGGGGTCTGCGCAAGATGTTCGGCACCACCGTGGCGGTGTCCGGCGTGGACCTCGAGGTGCCGGCTGGCGCCGTGCTCGGTGTGCTAGGCCCCAACGGCTCGGGCAAGACCACGATGATCCGCATGCTGCTAGCGCTGTCCCGACCCACCGCGGGCACCGTGGAGTTGCTCGGTGCCCCGGTGCCAGCCGCCGCCGGGGAAGTGCTGCCGCACGTCGGGGCGCTGGTCGAAGGCCCCGGCTTTCACCCATTCCTGTCCGGCCGGGAGAACCTGCGGCGCTGTGCGGCAGCTGAGCCACTGCTGCCGTCCCGGACGATCCCGGATGCGATCGAGCGTGCCCTGCACCGGGTAGGGCTGGCGGATGCAGCGGCGCGGCGCTACCGCGCCTACTCGTTGGGCATGAAACAGCGCCTGGGCCTGGCCGCGGTGCTGCTGGTGCCCCGGCGACTGGTGGTCCTCGACGAACCGGCCAACGGCCTGGACCCCGCGGGAACCCGGGAGGTCCGGCGGATCATCGCCGAGCTGCATGCCGATGGCACGACCGTGCTGATGTCCTCCCACCTGCTCACCGAAGTCGAGGCGACCTGCACGCACGTCGCGGTGCTCGACCACGGGTCGCTGATCGCCTCGGGCCCGCTCGCTGCCCTACTCGACGGCGAGGCGCCTGCGCTGGACGTGCGCACCCCGGACTCCGCCGTCGCGATGCAGGCGCTGCGCGCGGCCGGGATCGGTGCCGTGGCGTGCCCGGACGGGGTACGCGTCGAGCTGGCCGGGACCGACCCGCCGACGGTGGTGACGCTGCTGGTCGGTGCTGGGGTCGCGGTGCACGAGGCACGGCGCTGGCGGACCGGGTTGGACGAGCTGTTCGCGCAGCTGACCGAGGGGAATGGGCAGTGACTGCTTTCGGCCGCGAAGCGGGGAGCACCCCCGCGTTCGGTCCCGTGCGCGCCCCGCTGGGGCGGCTGCTGCGCAGCGAGCTGCGCTGGGTGCTGCACCGACCCCGGACCCAGGTCGCGCTGGGCCTGCTCGCGCTGGTCCCGGTGCTGATCGGGATCGGCATCGTGGTGACCGACTCGCCGGCGGGGGGACTGCTCACCCAGATCGCCGGTAACGGGCTAGTGCTGCCGATCGCGGCCCTGTCGATCTCCCTACCGTTGCTGCTGCCGCTGGCCGTGACGATGGCCGCCGCTGACGCGCTGGCTGGCGAGTCCGCGCACGGGACACTGCGCGGGTTGCTGCTGGCCCCGGTCAGCCGGACCCGGTTGGTGCTGATCAAGGCGGTCGGCGTACTGGCCGTCGCGGTGGCCGCTGTTGCCGCCGTCGCCGTGCTCGGCATCGTCACTGGGCTGGTCCTCCTCGGCCCTTCCGGCAGCACCCACGGCCTGCTCACCCTGTCCGGCACTGAGGTCGGGCCGGGATCAGCGCTGGCGCGGGTCTCGTTAGCCGCCGTCTGGACCGTGGGGCAGCTCGCCGCGGTCGGTGCGATGGCCCTGGCGGTGTCCTCAGCCACCGAGCACCCGCTGGTGGTGCTCGCGGTGGTCTTGGGCGGACTGATCGTGTTCGGGGTACTCTCCGCGATCCCCGCCCTGGACTGGCTGCAGCCGGTGCTGCTCACCACCGGCGCCTTCGCAATCGCCGACGTGCTGCGCGACCCCCTCCCGCTGGACGGGCTGGCCTCCAGCAGTGTCCGAGCAGGGTGCTATCTGCTGATCGGCCTGGGGCTGACCCTCGCCCGGACGGCCACCCGCGAAGCCTGACCCCCACTCAACGTCTCCGTCTCCAGTTCCTGGTGTGTCGCGCCCACGCGCCCGAAAATAATCACTCAGAGTCAGAGAATGGACCCCTGCTGCCAGGTCTTCACCCAGAGGTCTTGACAATCGCTTCGGTCCTTGTCCCCGGTTACTCAGAGCGAAACCTGAGCGAGTGGATCAGCGCGGCATGCGAGTCATGCCTGACAACAGTTCTCACCTTCGGTGACATTCGCCGAAGCAATGGCACCCCATCGAAAAATGACGCGAACCCACCGTTAAGCGGGCAAATCGGCGCGGGTGCTAGGTAGTTACACCGATTAGCTTACGCACCGGCCAACCGATTTCTTCTCCCTGGGCGCACGCCGTTACGCGGGACCGACCGCAATGGGGCTGCGCAAACCCCGGGTACTCGCCGCACTACCTACACCCCCTCTCGATCAGGGTTCACCAGCGAAAATATGGGTCGGGTGGCAGCTGACCGAGCTTCGTGCGACATTCAACAATAGGTAGTCAGCATGGAGAGATCTTCGTAACCGTTCGCCGCTGACCAAGTAGTCCATGGATCGACTTCACGGGTAGGTAGATTGGCGCGAAATCTAGGTGGACGATGATGCATCTGTGGATAATTCGAATCGGCAATACTGTTCCCGGCCCAGTGAGCCAGGAACAGAACGGCACCGGGCCCCGACGAGACCTAAGCGATCAGATGATCGTGCGGTGCCATCGGCAGAGAGGGGTGGCCGTGTTCACGGCCACCCCTCCGCCGGGAAGAAATGGGCTGGAGGACATGTGATTCGTACCGAGGCGAGCGACGAAGAGCGACAGGACGATATTAACCAGTGTCTTGAGCGCAGTTTTGTTTCAGAGTTGACTCGGGTTGACACCCCGGCGTTTGTTTATCTCGACGCGGTTCTCGAAGCCAACCTTGATGAATATCTGAGCTTCCTCACTCCCCTCGGTGTTGACCTGCTGTATTCAGCAAAGCCATGTACGCTGGACTTTGTAGTGCGGGCGTGCGCCCGACGCACCGCCGGCATCGACGTGTCCTCTCCGGGAGAAGCACAGCTGGTCAGAGAAATACTCGGCGGGACCGTGCCACTTCACTTCACCAGCCCGGGTCTGTCGGCCCGTAACTGGGACGTCGTGGCTGACGTCGCGGACTATGTCAACGTCAACTCACTGTCGATGCTGGAGTGGCTCCACGCCAACGAGTCCGGTCCACGGCCCCGGCTTGGACTTCGGGTGAATACGGGTCACTCGGTGGCCGCCGATACCCGTTATGATCCGGCGCGGCCCGGATCAAAGCTTGGTGTTCCGCCCGTACTCTTCGAGGAATGGGTCAGCGAGGTCAGCGATTCCTTCATCTCAGGCTTGCACTTCCACATCGGCTGTGAGTCGTCCACCTACGGGGCGACAGTCGCTAGCCTGACGTGGCTGATGCAGGTAGCGGCGCCGCTGCTCGCCGGCCTGGAATACGTCAATATCGGTGGCGGGTGGTTGCGGCCGTCCGGGATGGACGACCTTGACGACTTTTGTGCCACCATCGGAAAGCTCCGCGCATGTGGGGTGCAATCAATTTTTACCGAGCCTGGTACAGGGCTCATCCGCGACGCTGGCCTACTCGTCACACGGGTGACCGATGTGATCGACTCAGGAGTCGGGATGGTCGCGGTGGTTGATTCGCACGTCGGGCACGCCCCGGAGACCTTCGAGTACGACTGGGCCCCCGACCTGTATGCACCCGGCAATGAAGTCATAGCTGAGGGAGGTTACGAGTACGAAGTCGTAGGCTGCACCCCGCTTGCCGGCGACATCTTCGGGCGGTATCGTTTCCCTCGCCCACTGGAGATCGGGCAACCCTTCTTTTTCCATTTACTCGGTGCTTACGCGTTCGCCCGCGCGGCTCCGTTCACAGGTGTCCTGTTGCCATCTCTGTACCGAATCACTCAGGCCGGCGAACTCGTCGCGGTCAAAGACCCAGAGTTCTCCTGGTACCGCGATTTATGGAGGACGAATGCCATCGATCAAGCATAGGGTCATCGACGTCCCAAAGCCCGCACAGAGCCTCACCTGGCCCGTCGTGGCGGAGCTCATGTCCGCTCGCTGCGAACCGGACGATGTACCTGTCCGCCTTGCACTCGTCAAGCACTCTGCCGGCCAGCTCACTTTCGAACTTTCCGTGCTGCGCGGAGCCGACCTCGGCCCGCAGAAATGGGGCTCTCTGTGGCAATTCCAGCCTCGTCGCCGGGAACGGACCGAGCGCTTCGTCGCCCTGCACGTCGTGCCCACCGGAATCCGCGCTGAGATCGGTGGGTTCGCCGGGGACGCGACACCGGCCACCAACCTGCTGGCCTCGACGTGCGATTATCTCCTGACCCACCCGAACGTCGTCACCGCGTCCGACCTGTACTGGGCACGCGACAATATTTTATACCTTGAAGGGAACCTTCTGAGCCGCTTCCTGATCGGACAGATCCACCTTCTGCCGGGGCAGACGCGGCGAGTTGGCGTGCTGATTGACAAACCCCCCAGCACGGATCTTCTCAACAACGTTATCAACGCTGTCCACGCCTGCCGGGCCGTGGGTGGACTCGCGATCGACCCGGTGTGGGTGTCAGAGAAGCCGTTCCGCGCACGGGTCTTCTACAGCGACTCGGGGCGAGCACTGGGCGATATCACCGGCCTCGACCGGGTATTCGACATCGCGCGGGAAGCAGAACAGCACGTCGACGCACTGGCGATCACCAGCGAAATCGACGTGAGTCGGGACCTGTGCATGGATTATTACTCCGGCAAACCCGTGGCCAATCCCTGGGGTGGCGCTGAAGCCGTGCTCACCCACGCGGTGACCACGATGAGCGGATTACCCGTGGCCCACGCGCCCATGCTCATGTCCTGGGACCACACACGAATTGAGGGAACCATCGACCCACGAGACGCCGCAGAGGTCATCTCGATGACCTACTTCTGCTCGGTGCTGCGCGGCTTGTCCGCTGCTCCCCAACCCGTGCCGGCTGACGGACCAACGGTTCCCGGCAGTGCCCGGCTGACACTCGAAGACGTCGGTGCGATCGTGCTCCCCGCGAGCGCGGTGGGCGGCATGCCCGCGTTCGCCGCGCTCGCGCAGCGGATTCCCCTCGTGTTGGTGACGGAGAACTCCACCATCAGCCCCCTGTGCCTCGACGACATCGTGGAAAGCCGAGACCCCCATCAGCCCGAGGTCTACCTGGTAGCCAACTATCTGGAGGCAGCCGGCGTGCTCACCTCGCTCAGGGAACGCCTGAACGTCGATGCCGTCCGTCGCCCTGTCTTCCCTTCACAACCCCGCTGGGTGTGACACCGCAACCTTGGGCGATCTGCTGTGATGAGGGGAACATATGGCCAGGTGGAGCGAGATCACCGCCGCGGAGCCCGAGTTCGCGCGGCAGGTACGTGCACGCTTCGCGGTGTACAGATGCGAGACGTTGGCGACCTTGCGGCGAGACGGGTCACCGCGGATCAGCGGAATCGATGCGGTGTTCTCGGACGGCGATTTGTGGCTTCCCATGATGGTGGGATCAGTAAAGATCGCTGATCTGCGTAGGGACCCTCGGCTTGCGCTGCACAGCCCCACCACGACTGCGCTCAACGCTGACCTGAGCGACTGGCCTGGAGAGGCAAAGATCGCCGGATACGTGGTCGAGGGCACCGAAGCCAACTCGAACAGCGAGCGGTTGATCGATTTCCGTGTTGACGTGACCGAAGTGGTTCTCACCTACCTTGACCGAACCGACTTCGTCGTCGAATCCTGGCACGAGGGGCGCGGGCTGCGGCGACGCGAACGGTGGTATCCGGACGAGCACCGTGTTGAACATACGATCCATTGGGAGCAGAAAAATGACGTTTAAAAACTTGTTTTTCATGGCGTACACCCGCGACATCAACCGCCTGGTCGATTTCTACGGTGCCGCGTTCGGGTTCGAACAGAAATACCGATGGCCCGAAGACCCGACCGAGCCGATCGAGTTTGCCGAAATGGTTCTTGACGGCCGCGAGCTCTGGTTTGCCTTGCCGGACGATCCTTGGCACGGCCTGCGCCCTGGTGCTTCCAGCGAGCCGGTCTCCCACGTGCTGTGCCTGAAAACTGACGATGTGGACGCCGCGGTGAGCCGACTCCGCGCTGTGGGGACGCCCGTCCTCTATGAACCCACTGACCAGCCCTGCTATGGAGAGCGGATGGCCTACGTCGCCGATCCGGACGGTCGTCCGATCCTGCTTTACTCCGACATCGACGTCGACGTGTTGGTCTAACCCATCGGTACCAAGCCGACCAACAGCACGAGAAGATGGGGGCATGACGACACTCTGGGACGACGAGCAGGTGACGGGTGCCCTGAAAGGGCTCACCGACTGGCAGCGCGATGGTGACGCGATCGTGCGCACCGCGCGGCTGCCCAGCTTCCCGGCGGCCATCGAGGCGGTCCGCGCGGTGGCCGAGATCGCCGAAGCCCGCAATCACCACCCCGATATCGATATCCGCTGGCGCATCGTGACCTTCCGCTGCAGCACGCATTCCCAGGGCGGGATCACCGGTCAGGACATCGAGCTCGCCAGAGAGATCGACCGGGTGCTGGCCGCCGCGATGAGCTGAGCGCCCCCAGCCGCCGCTACACCGGCGGCTGGGGGTCGTACTGGATACCACGCCGTACCTGCTGGGCTCGTCGCGTGCCGGCAAGCCGGGCGACGAGGTGCAGCGCCATGTCGATCCCCGCGGACACCCCGGCTGAAGTGATCACGTCGCCGTCATCGACAAAGCGGGCATCGGGCCGAAGCCGCACCGTGGGCTCCAATTCCCGCAGGTGCGCCAGCGCTCGCCAGTGCGTGGTGGCCGGTCGTCCACGCAGCAGACCTGCGGCGGCGTAGACCAGAGATCCAGTACAGACGCTGGTCATGAGCGTACCGTCCCTGCTGCGGCGGCGTACCCAGTCCAACCGCGCAACGTCGGTGAGCTGCGGCCGGGTGCCCTGCCCCCCGGGGTAGACGAGGACGTCGAGTTCTGGGCGGTCGGCTTCGCCGTGGTCCGCCCGCACCGTCATGCCCTGAGCGCAGCGAACCTCTCCGGCTTGCTCGGAGAAGGTGACGACCCGCCAGCCGTCGTCGGGCCAGGTCCGAGCCCAGCAGGACAACACCTCCCAAGGCCCGATGGCGTCAAGCTCCTCGACGTGGGGGAACAGGAAGATGCCGATATGCCGTGCGGTCAGGTCCACACCTCGATCATGTCCCCATCCTGCTGTCATACGAGGCGGTAGGGCCGAGCCCGGTTCCCGCCGTGTCTACCCGTGCCAGATCTCGTCCAACGCGACAGCGAATTCCCGAGCAGCCTCGTCTGGATGCAGCCGTAGCCGTGACATCGCCAGCTGATAAACTTCGTCCTCACTGCGCCGACCGATCACCCACACCACGACTACCGATCCGTCCACGTCAACCCGGTAGACGATGCGATAGTCGCGATCACCGACCACCAGCTTTCGAAATGTCGTGAGATTGCCGCTGAGCTTGCTGCCCAGCGGTGATCCACGCTTCTCGGGTTCCGTCTGGAGCTTCTTGAGGCCCTTCAACACGATGACGCGCGCGGTCCCGTCCAAGTCATGAAGGTCCTCGCGCGCGTCCTCAGTCAGCTGGACTTCGGCCATACTCCGCTGCGCCTCAGTCGTCTACCAAGCTGTCAAGATCGACACCGAGTTCGGCAGCGACCTCTTCCACGCTGTACCGCCTGCCACTGTCAGTCACCGTTCGGGCGAGTGCCACGCTCAACAGGCGTAGGTCACCCTCCAGTTCCTCCAGCCGCGCAAGCCGCTCAACGGCATCGATACCGACCACGGCGGCGACGGCCTTGTTGTTCCGAAGCACGACCTGAGTTCGCCCCCGCGCAGCATCCTGGATCAGCCGCGACACACCTCTGTTGCTGGCCTCGGTCACACTGATCAAGTCTTGAGTATTGACATTCACCGCTAGTTCCTCCCGCAATGTACCCAGGATTCTACCCAGAAGTTGCGGCGGCGCGCCAGATGGGTTGGCGGCCTGGGGACGCGCCGAGGGCCGACCCTAGGGCAGGATTTACCCGTCTCCTGGTCGGCACCGTTAGACGGCTCGTCGTCCCAGGAAGACGAGCCCGATGTCAATCATCTCGTTGGCGAAGCGGACGGCTCCCAGGTTGCCCATCAGCGATCTGGGCGGATCGGAGATGAGGGTGTCCATGCGCACGAGTCGAGCAAAGTCGACCTGCTTGGGAAGGGTTGTGTCCGCGTGCGCCATGACGGCTAGGACCTCTTGAGCGAGGATCCCGTAGCCGATGGTGGTGGGGTGTATTCCATCGAGTGCGACGAGACCCCCCTGGGTACGCCCTGATACGTCGGATTGGAAGAACCGTGTGTCCGGCCGGGGAGTGAGCATCTTGAGAGCGGCGGGTAGGTCGTAAGCCTTGACGTCCCACCAGGAAGGGCGGCTGTCGGGACTGTCGATGTAGCGCCGGTAGGCGAGTCGGTCCAGCAGCCCGCACATGTCCAGGAGCAGCCAGTCTCTGGGCTGCTCAGCTGTGCGTGCCGCGTAGACCAGGCGCTTGATCGCGTAATTGTACTGGTCGATCGCGGAGTCGATCGCCCGCGCCTGTTGCCCGGTCAGATACGGGTTGACCGCAGGGTCGAACTCGGCGTCGGTGATCCAGGCGTGGGTGTATCGGGCGAAGTAGCGCGAACCGCTGGGCTTGACCCCGAGTCCGCGCGCGATAGGGGCAACGGTCACGTGCGGGACGGTGGCCCAGATGACGCGGCGTGCATTGATCTCGGCGATGCGGTCGCGAAGCTCCCCGAGATCGGTCTCGAAATCGGAGGGAGCGGAGACCGTGTAACCCGAGCTGTGTGGGCC
>JAFAXZ010000295.1 GCA_019240665.1 Pseudonocardiales bacterium
CCGAAGCGGTTACACAAGCTCTCTAACTCCCACACCCGACGCCGGGCACGACGGTCCAGGATGACGACCAGCTCCCGGGCGATCGGATCGTTACGGATTCTGGTAGGGGCGATCCGATCGGCGGTGTCCAGGTGCCGGATCGCCTCACTGTCCCGGTCACCCTCGGCTTGCGCCCAGGAACGCGCGAGATCGAAGTGCAATGCCGCGCTTCGGTCCTTGCTGCCCAGAGTGTCCAGGTCAATCGGCTCGCGTTCCACCCGCTCGGCGGTCTCCGGACCTAACCCCAGCTCCGCGCCGATGGCGACCCGCCAGACCTGGACGTTGGTGGGCCCGAAGTGCTGGCCCAACCCGTTGCGCTCGCCAGTCAGCAGGGCAACCCGGGCAGCCTGGTCAAGGTGGTCGAAAGCGGTCGCAGCGTTGTTGCCCCGGGCCGCAAAATGGGCGCCCATAAGGTGCAGCAGCCCGAACATCTCCGCGCCGAGGGTGTCGCCGTCCCGGATGGTGGTCAGCGCCTGAGCATCATCGAGAGCCCGATCAAGCATGCGCACCGCGCGGCGCCGGCCGCCAATGCGTGCCACTGACGGTGCCCGGGCGAACATCGCGAATGCTTCCAGCTCGGGCCGCTCGACGATCTGAGCCGCGTCGAAGGCACGCTGTGCCGCCAGCTGCGCCAGATGCAAGTAACCAAAAGTAGTTGCCAGCACGAACCCGTGGTAAGCGACCTGAGTGAGCAGTGCAGCCGCTCGCGACCCACCGCCGGTCGCGATGTGACCCTGTAACTCGATCAGCACATCGTCAATGCCTTCACCCGAGGATCGATAGCTGGCGGTGTCGCGCAGCTCCACAGCCGATCTCATCCAGGTACTCAGGACGCCCAAAGAACGCGGCGCGAGATCGGGCACATCATCGAGGGTGGCCTCGCTGAGGCCGCGCTCGATCTGAGCAATCACCGCCTTCGCACGAGCACTTTCCCGGTCAGGTGGAAGGTAGGGCTGCCCCGTCAGGTCAGCTACCGAGCAACCCAGAGCGCTGGCCAGGTCCTCGACCAAACCACGCCGATTGAACCCACGCTGACCCCGCTCCAACTGAGACAAATACTGCTTAGTCATCTTGGCCAGCCCAGCCACCACCTCCAAGCTCACCCCGCGACGACGCCGAATCATCCGGGCACGCGCACCGATCACCGACGCTTCTCCAGCGTCCACCAAGAACCACTCCCTCACCGAGGTAGCAAGCCCCCGCCGGATGCCCCGAGGAGGCCATCCCCGGGACGCGTACCTCGGCAAGGCGCTACCCGGACAGGCTACGTGGCGAGTTCCTTGCGGCCCGCCTCAACGCCGAGCCTGACGGGGAAGGTGCGCGCGTCCCACAAAGACTGCGGTTAGATCACGCGAGTTGTCAGCAGTCCGCTGACCCTGACCGCCGGATGCCGAAGCGGTTACGCAGGCTCTCCAGCTCCCACACTCGGCGGGGGGCTCGGCGGTCCAGAGCGAGGAGGAGTTCCCGGGCGATCGGGTCGTTGCGGATCCGCTGTGGCGCAATCCGGTCGGCTGTGTCCAGGTGCCGGATCGCCTGCCCATCGCGGGGACCTTCCTCCTGGGCGAGCAAACGGGCAAAGTCGAAGTGCATCGACGATGACCGTTCACGACTACCCAGCACATCAATGTCGATCGGGACAGTCCTGGCGTACTCGTACGCTTGGGCGCCCTCGGCGAGCTCCACTCCGATCGACACCCGCCACGCGGCGACGTTGGTGGGCCCGAAATGCTGTCGCATCCCGTTGCGCTCACCCACCCGCTCCGCTAACTTCGCCGCTTCGTCGAGATGCGCGTGCGCGTCCTCCGCGCGTCGCTCTCGTGCTGCGGTCCGGGCTTGCTGAAGATGCATCATGCCGACCAGCTCTGCGGGCAGCGTGTCCGCAGCCGACAGGTGCACCGCTGGTGTCAGATTGTCGATCCCTTCCGACAGCACGGTGTGCGCCCTGGTCCGTGCTCCCATGCTCGTGAGCTCGCAAGCCCAGTACCAGCAAGCGAACCCGACGAGGGCCGGATCGTCGTGTTGCCGCGCGAGGTCGTAACCGCGTCGTGCGGCGGTGACCGCCAAGTCGATGTTGCCAGCACGGCTGGATACCACTCCGGCGACGAAGCACGCGGTCACAGCGGTGGTGAACGCCTGGTCCCGCTCGGCCGACACCACGGCCAAGGCGCTGGCCTGTGACTCCGCGAGCAGACCACCCACCTCGTGACCCGCCAGAGCGTAGTCGGCTTGGCTGCAATTCTCATTGGCCCGCTCAGCCAAGCTCGCCAACTCCTCCAGTGGGCGCGGCGTCAGATCTGGTACATCCATCGGCCCAAAGTCGTTGAGCGCCAATCGGATACTCGGCAGCGCCACCAACGCATCAGCCGACGCCCGGTCGGGCGGGAGATAGGGTTGGCCAGTCAAATCCGCCACTGAGCAACCCAGAGCGTTGGCCAGGTCCTCGATCAGGCCGCGCCGGTTGAAACCACGCTGGCCCCGTTCCAACTGGGACAAATACTGCTTAGTCATCTTGGCGAGCCCTGCCACCACCTCCAAGCTCAGCCCGCGACGCCGCCGAATCATCCGGGCACGCGCACCGATCACCGACGCTTCTCCAGCGTCCACCAAGAACCACTCCTCGCCCGAGGTGATCTCCCCGCCGATGCCCCGGAGAGCGACCCCGGGGCGTGAACCTCGGCAAGGAGGTGGCGACAGGCTACGCGCTGCCTGGTGGTGGACACCGCGTGGCGTGGACCTCCGACGGCACGATCACGCCGCTGGCCGCGGATCTGGGCCAGGGTGCGCGTTCGGGCCCTGAGTCGGGACGTGGCCTGGCTCCGCGCCCCATCGAGCGGTACCTCGCCGCGTTGGGTGCGGTGCTCGATTGGTTTGTCACCCAGCGCCGATTTCCGCGTCGGGACGAGCCACGGGATCATCGACTAGTGTTGATTTTCGCTGACCAGCCGCGTAAGCCCGTCTTGACGTATTCCGTGGACTCGTCCTTCGGTACTTTGTGGAGGTGGTATCCGGTGAAGAGGTGACCTTCCCACCCGAGCGATTCATCAGATTTCAGCGGAGGATGGTCGGCCCTCCAGCGTTTGATCTCGCATCGCTCGGCCACGGATGCGGGGCGCGCGCCCTCCAGGCGGTCACTGCCGGATAAACATTCGTACCATCCCATTGGTGTTCCCCCTAGTCTTTAGCGCGATACCGCGCTGCCCCTATTGCGCGCTGTGGCGCGCTGATCGGTTGTTCTTGTCCGACTGCTATCTATGATGTCGGATATTCCAGTGTTGGGCATCCACTCCACGGATCATCGTCCACGTACTTTAGGTGATGTAGCACTGGGGGTTTCTACATCTGGGGGATGTCATGCGCTAAACCCGCTCAGTGGAAAGATGTCGCCGGTTGCCGTGACGGGTCGAGGTTGTTTCCGTTAGCGGGTTTGCTGTAAATCATCCTCAAGATGGAGAAACCCTCTCAGGGCTACCTCGTCTGATGTAGTGAGATCGCATCAGAGGAGGTAGCGGAGGAGATGGCCCGGGGGAGTAATGATCGCGAGCAATCTCGTCTTCATGATCTCAACATTGGTCGTCTTCGCGAACCCCGCGCGCGTGGAGGCGACGGCTGGTCTTGGGGCGCTGGTTACCGTGATCGTCGTGACCTCTCGCGCGGTGCGGGCGGTCAGCGACAACGCCACCACCCGACGGTACCGAATCACTAGGGTTCCGGCGGTAGTGGTCAAATCGGACATTTCCCGGCTACCGGGCTCGCTGAACACGGGTGACCACCGCCATGTTCTCCACGGCGCGGCGCTCAAACCCAACCAGCCAAGTCAGGGAGACGCGCTCTGAACTGCCCTGGGCCGCCTAGGGACCGTCTGGTGTCGGACATACGGGTCGGGCGAGCCATACAACGTCCACAGGGACGGTCTAGTTAATCTATAGTTGATCTCCATCTGTCCGCAGATTGTCCGCAGGACGTCCGCAGACGGCCAACGGCTGTCAACGGCGCCAAACGGTGTATATGCAGTTCAGCAGTAGTGCGGCAGCCATCGGCCCAGGTCAGCGATCTGTGCGTGCAGAACCCGGCTTACCGGCCAGCTCGTCCGCCCCGCAATCCCGGCACCAGCGCCTGGCAGCTCGCCGCTGGGCGGCGGGCTTGAGCCAGGAGCAGCTTGCCGAACGGCTCAGCGTAGACTGCTCGACCGTTACCCGCTGGGAAAGCGGCGAGACCGTGTCGCTACCGCGGGCACCACGATTCCCACCGACGACATGACCACTATCGCGAAGGAATTTAGTGATCAACTTGCGACTTACAGTTTTTTGACGCCGAACTCTCCCCTAATAAATGCCGAGCAAAAATGAGGCGCAAGTCACGGTAACCTGCAGCCGCAGGATGGGATGATTTACCAAGCAACGGAGGAGATCGGACGCATAGTGAGTGGACCTATCCTGATCCTCATCGGTCCACCGGGCTCCGGAAAGAGCACCGTGGGGCAGTTGGTGGCAAGCAAGCTAGGTGTATCGTTTCGGGACTTCGATAATGACTTACAGGAGGAGTGTGGCCTTCCCGCAGGCGAGCTGGTCGTCAAGCTGGGCCGGGAGCGATTTAGTGAGGTCGAGTGTCGCCTTATCGGTACAGTTCTCGCGAACCATACAGGTGTACTTGCCCTCGGCGGCGGCACGCCGATGAACCCCATGATTCAAGAACAACTGAAACCCTTTCACATCGTGTTCCTCGAAGTGGAACTCAATGAGCTGCTCCGCCGGGAGGGGCTGGTCACCCTACATCCGTGGATACTCCCTAATCCCCGGGCGCATCTTCGACAATTACTCTCTGAGCGGCGTCCGATTTATGAAGCGGTGTCCAGTGCCGTCGTGTCGACGACTGGTCGTTCTGCTGAGGACGTAGCGGCAGAGGTGCTGCTGACGCTGCGCAAGTGATTTCGTGGCCGGGGTGCCTGGCTCGTGGGATGCTCCCCACGTGGGTGCGGACGCGAGAGGAGTGAGATGAGCGAGACCGGCGGGCCGGATCAGGCTGGTGACACCGAGCCGCGGCGGATCCGGGTGGCGACGGCACAACCGTACGACGTCATTGTCGGTCGGTATCTGCGGGCCGAGTTGCTGGATGCGGTGGGCAGCGGCGCCGTGGCGATCGTACACCAGCCGACCTTGGTCGAGTCCGCGGAAGCGCTACGCACTGTGCTGGAGTACCTCGGTTCGCAGGCTTATCGCATCGAGGTGCCCGACGCCGAGGACGGCAAGACGCTGGCGGTGGCGGGATTTTGCTGGGACGTGTTCGGGCAGGTGGGTCTGGACCGCACCGGTACCGTGGTCGGCTTCGGCGGCGGGGCGGTCACCGACCTCGCCGGGTTCGTCGCTGCCAACTGGCTGCGCGGAGTCCGGGTTGTGCACGTGCCCACCACACTGCTGGCGATGGTGGACGCCGCGGTGGGCGGGAAGACCGGAATCAATACCGATGCGGGCAAGAACCTGGTCGGTGCGTTCCATGAGCCCGCAGCGGTGCTGGTGGACCTCGCGACCCTTCCGACGCTGCCGCGTGCCGAGCTCGTTGCCGGAATGGCCGAAGTGATCAAGGCGGGGTTCATCGCCGATCCAGTGATCCTGGAGCGGATCGAGACCGACTCGGACGCCGCGCTGGATCCGTCCGGGCCAGTGCTGGAGGAGCTGGTTGGCCGCGCGATCGAGGTCAAAGCTGACGTGGTGGCCGCTGACCTGCGGGAATCGCATCTGCGCGAGGTACTCAACTACGGGCACACACTGGGCCACGCCTTGGAGCGTCGGGAGGGTTACCGGTGGCGGCACGGCGCTGCGGTGAGCGTCGGCATGGTCTTCGCGGCTGAGTTGGCCCGGCTCGCCGGGCGCTTGGACGACGCCACTGCGCAGCGGCACCGAGCGGTGCTCAGCTCGATCGGCCTGCCTACCGGATACGACGCTGATGCGCTGCCTGAGCTGCTGGAGGGCATGCGCAACGATAAGAAGACCCGGTCAGGAGTGTTGCGCTTCGTGGTGCTCGACGGTCTGGCGAAGCCCGGCCGGCTGGAGGACCCCGACCCCGAGCTGCTCGCCAGGGCCTACGCCGCGGTGGCCGGCGGGACGGAGGACTCGGAGTGAAGGTGCTCGTGCTCAACGGGCCAAACCTGGGCCGGCTCGGGACCCGCGAGCCCGACGTCTATGGCGCGACCACTCACGACGACCTGGTCGTGCTGTGCCAGCGGGTCGGAACCGAGCTGGGACTGGAGGTGGACGTGCGGCAGACCGACTACGAGGGCGTCATGATGAGCTGGCTGCATGAGGCCGCCGACACTGTGACTCCGGTGGTTCTCAACCCCGGGGCGTGGACGCATTACTCGATCGCGGTCCGGGACGCCGCCGCGCAGCTGTCGGCACCGCTGGTGGAGGTACACATCAGCAATGTGCACGCGCGCGAGCCATTCCGGCACCACAGTCACATCTCGGCCATTGCCTCCGGAGTCATTGTCGGCTTGGGCGTCGACGGTTACCCACTCGCCCTGCGCTGGATCGCCGGCCGCGCCAGTACCTGACAACGCTGGTCCCTGACAACACTGGTCCCTGACAACACTGGGCGGCCCCGCTACCGTCGGGTCTATGTCCCACCCTTGGCGCCGCGAGGTGCTCCGCGAGCGGCTGCGCGCGCTGGAACTTGATGCGCTGCTGGTTACCGATCTGCTCAATCTCCGCTATCTCACCGGATTCACCGGTTCCAACGGCGCCTTGCTGGTGCACGCTGACGGGGATGAGGCAAGCGTGTTCTGCACCGATGGCCGCTACCGCACGCAGTCGCAGCACCAGGTGCCCGATCTGCGGCAACTGATTGAAAGGTCATGTCAGCTGCGGCTGGCTAAACAGGCCACCGAGGTGGGGATCGGCCGGTTGGGTTTCGAGAGCCATGTGGTGACCGTCGACGGGCACGCCGCCCTGGCGAAGGTCACCGGCGCAGAGGTGCTGGTCGCCACCTCGCAGCCGGTGGAGATGCTGCGGCTGATCAAGGATGACACTGAGGTCGCCGCGCTGCGTGCGGCTTGCGCGGCTGCCGACACCGCTCTGGCTGGACTGCTCGCCGCGGGCGGGCTACGCCCGGGTCGCACGGAGCGTGAGGTGGCCCGCGACCTGGAGGCCCGGATGGTGGCGGCGGGAGCTGCCGGTCCGTCATTCGAGACCATCGTGGCGACCGGCGTGAATTCCGCGGTACCCCATCACCGCCCGACCGACGCGCAGCTGCGTGTCGGTGATCTCCTGAAGATGGACTTCGGTGCGCTGGTCGAGGGCTACCACTCCGACATGACCCGCACCGTGGTGCTCGGAGCGCCGGCCGGGTGGCAGCGGGAGCTCTACGATCTGGTCGCTGCGGCGCAAGCGGCTGGGCGGGGTGCGCTGCGTGCCGGGGCCGACGTCCGCGATGTAGACGCGGCCGCCCGGGACGTCATCACGCATGCCGGGTATGGCGAGGACTTTGTGCACGGTCTCGGGCATGGCGTCGGCCTGCAGATCCACGAGGCTCCGGCGTTGTCGCAGTTCGGGGTCGGTACACTGGCGGTAGGCATGGCGGTCACCGTCGAGCCGGGTGTCTACCTGACTGGCCGGGGCGGCGTGCGCATCGAGGATACCCTTGTCGTTTCCGACGGCGAGCCAGAACTCCTCACCCTGACCACGAGGGACCTCGTGGTCGTGCCCTGCTGACGAGTAATGACAACGACCGGGAATGAAGGGCTGACGTGGCCACCACCAACGACCTGCAGAACGGGCTCGTGCTGAACCTTGACGGCCAGCTGTGGTCGGTCGTGAAGTTTCAGCACGTCAAACCGGGCAAGGGCGGCGCTTTCGTGCGGACCACCCTGAAGAACGTGCTGTCTGGCAAGGTCGTGGACAAGACGTTCAACGCAGGCACCAAGGTCGACACCGCCACTGTCGACCGGCGCGACATGACCTACTTGTACGCCGACGGCGCCGACTTCGTGTTCATGGACGGCGACACCTTCGACCAGATCACTGTTCCCGGTGCTGTCGTGGGAGATGCGGCGAAATACCTGCTGGACAACCAGACCGTGTTGGTCGCCGTCCACGACGGCACCCCGCTCTACGTCGAGCTGCCCACGTCGGTGGAGTTGGTGATCTCGCACACCGACCCGGGTTTGCAAGGGGACCGGTCGACCGGTGGCACCAAGCCCGCCACGTTGGAGACCGGTGCCGAGATCCAGGTACCGCTGTTCGTCAGCACCGGCGAGAAAGTCAAGGTCGACACCCGGGACGGGCGCTACCTTGGCCGCGTCAGTAGTTGACGTGGGCGCCCGCAGCAAGGCCCGCAAACGCGCCGTCGACATCCTCTTCGAATCCGATTTGCGGGGCCTGGACCCGCTGGTGCTGCTCGCCGAACGGGTTGGGGCTCCGGAGCTGCCCCCGGTCAGCGAATACACGATCTCGTTGGTCCATGGCGTGGTTGAGCACGGAGACGACATCGACCAGTTACTCGCCGACCAAGCCCATGGTTGGGCCTTGGCGCGGATGCCTGCGGTCGATCGGGCGGTGCTCCGGTTGGGTGTATTCGAACTGCTGTTCTCGGATGAGGTGGACGATGCAGTAGCTATCGACGAGGCCATTGAACTGGCCAAGTTACTGTCCACCGATGACTCGCCGCGCTTCGTCAACGGCGTGCTCGGCGCGCTGGCCGCGCTGCCGCGTGGCCTGTGACTTACGCCTCTTCTTTGTCCTTTGCGGGCCGGGCCTCGGGGGGCAGCACACCCCAGCCGATCAGCTGCTCAGTGAGATCACCCGGCGACATGTCGTAGATGATCGCCAGTGAGCGCAGGTCCTCGGTACGGATGGACAGCACCTTGCCGTTGTAGTCACCGCGCTGGCTCTGGATCGTCGCGGCGTAGCGGGCTAGTGGCCCCACCTTGTCCACCGGCAGCTGCTGCAGGCGCTCCAGATTGATGACGATCTTGGTAGCCGGCTCGCTACCGGAGGGTACCCGACCCTCTGGCAGCAGTTCGGGTACGGGGACCCCGTAGAAGTCGGCAAGTTCGGCGAGCTTCTGGACCGTGACCGCCCGGTCGCCGCGCTCGTAGGAGCCGACCACCACAGCTTTCCAGCGGCCCGCCGACTTCTGCTCGACACCGTGCAGCGACAGACCCTGCTGCTGACGGATACCGCGCAGCTTGGACCCTAGTGCCTTGGCATAGTCGCCCATCTGGTCCCTTCTCCTTCTTCAGACCCCAACCAGTCAACGCCTGAGGCGCTACGCGAAAATCGGGATGATACGGAGAGTAATGCTGCGCTGAGTAACCTCCCAGGTCAAGCCATGGGGAGCTCAAGACCGCGCAGAGTCACACACATCACCCGAACGGGGCAGTGAGTGAGGGCCAGCAACTCTTACCCGACTCTCCTGGTACCGTCCGCTCCGGGTCCGGGCGCCGGCCCGGCACCTAACGTCCTTTAAGGCCCGTCCGGTGAGGCGGGGAAGGAGGTCCACCGTGTCGTCCCCCTCTGGGACGGGTGCGGTGGGCGAGGCGGGGTCGCCGCGGCAGCGTGAGCTGCTCTCAGCGGCCGAGGTCGCGCGCATCATCGCCCGGATGGCCCATCAGGTCATCGAACGTACCGCCCCCGAACCGGTGATGCTGATAGGCATCCCTACCCGCGGCGTCCCGCTGGCGCGCCGGCTGGCGGATCGGATCCGTGAGTTCGGTGGGACCCGGCCCAGCGTGGGTATCCTCGACGTCACCCTTTACCGGGACGACTTGCGGCGCCGACCCACTCGCCCGCTGCAGGCCACTGAGCTGCCCGCTCATGGGCTGGACGATGCGCTCGTCGTGCTGGTCGACGACGTGCTGTACTCCGGGCGCACTGTCGCGGCCGCGCTGGACGCGCTGCGCGAGTACGGCCGCCCCCGGGCGGTGCAGCTCGCCGTACTGGTCGACCGCGGCCACCGTGAGCTTCCGATTCGAGCCGACTACGTGGGCAAGAACCTGCCAACCTCCCGGAACGAGGAGGTTGGTGTGCTGCTGATCGAGACGGATGGCACCGATGCCGTCATGATCCGTCGGAGCCAGCGGTGAGGCACCTGCTGACCACTACGGATCTGCCGCGGGAGACCGTCACCGCGCTGCTGGATACCGCCGAGGCGCTCAAGCAGGCGCTGCTGGGTCGGGAGGTACGCAAGCTACCCACACTGCGCGGGCGCACCGTGGTCACCTTGTTTTACGAGAACTCCACCCGCACCCGGGCATCCTTCGAGATCGCGGGCAAGTGGATGAGCGCCGATGTGGTCAACATCTCGGCCAGTGGCTCCTCCGTGGCCAAGGGGGAATCGCTGCGCGACACCGCGCTCACCCTGGCTGCGATGGGCGCGGACTGCGTGGTGATCCGCCACCCCGCGTCGGGTGCGGCGCATCGCCTCGCCAGCTGGGTATCCACGCACGTGATCAACGCTGGCGACGGCACCCACCAGCATCCCACCCAAGCACTGCTGGATGCGGCTACTCTACGTGAACGTTTGGGCACCCTGAATGGGCGGATCGTCACCATCGTAGGCGATGTACTACACAGTAGGGTCGCTCGCTCGAACATCGAGCTCTTGATCACGCTAGGTGCCCGGATCCATCTCGTCGCCCCGCCTACCCTGCTGCCTTGGGGTGTGCAGAACTGGGGTAAGGGTCCGAATCGAGAAGAGCGTGGCTGGCCAGTCACGGTCGGGCATGACCTCGACACCGCGTTACCTGGCACCGACGCGGTCATGATGCTGCGGGTGCAGGCTGAGCGGATGCACGGCGGGTTCTTCCCCTCCGCGCGGGAGTATTCGATCAGCTACGGGCTCACCGAGGCGCGTCTGAGGCTGTTGCCTGAGCACGCTGTAGTGCTGCATCCGGGGCCGATGCTCCGTGGCATGGAGATCGCGCACTCGGTCGTTGACTCGCCTCGGGCCGCAATCGCCGAACAGGTCCGCAACGGGGTGCACGTGCGGATGGCAGTGCTCTATCACCTACTCGCAGCCCAAGAGGAACAGGCATGAGCCGGCCGCTCCGTCTTCGTGGGATCCGGCCTTATGGCGCGGATGATCCGGTGGATCTGCTCCTCCGCGATGGGGTGATCGCCGAGCTGGGCACCGGCCTGGATGGCACCGGCGCTGAGGTGTTCGACGGCGGCGGGCTGATTGCCCTGCCCGGCCTGGTCGACCTGCACGCGCACCTGCGCGAGCCTGGCCGGGAGGACGCCGAGACGATCGCCACCGGCTCGGCGGCCGCGGCGCTGGGCGGCTACACCGCAGTGTTCGCGATGGCCAACACCGACCCGGTGGCCGACACCGCGGTGGTCGTCGAGCACGTGTACCGGCGCGGCTGCGAGATCGGGCTGGTCGACGTGCACCCGGTCGGTGCGGTCACCGCTGGGCTGCGCGGCGAGCGGCTCGCCGAGCTGGGTGCCATGGCTGCGTCCGCCGCCGCGGTGCGGATGTTCTCCGACGACGGCGGGTGTGTACACGACTCGCTGCTGATGCGCCGTGCCCTGGAGTACACCCGAGGGCTGCGAGGCGTGATCGCGCAGCATGCTGAGGATCCCCGACTCACCGCCGGAGCGCAGGCGCATGAAGGGGAAATCGCTGCCCGGCTGGGGCTGGCTGGCTGGCCCGCCGCCGCGGAGGAGTCGATCGTGGCCCGGGACTGCCTGCTGGCCCGGGACGCCGCAGCGGCGCTGCATGTCTGCCATGTGTCCACCGCAGGCACGGTGGAGATACTGCGGTGGGCCAAGGAGCGCGGGATCCGGGTATCCGCCGAAGTGACCCCGCACCACCTGTTGCTCACCGATGAGCGCCTGGCCGGCTACGACCCGGTCAACAAGGTCAACCCGCCGCTACGCACCGCCGCTGACAGCGCGGCGCTACGCGCCGCGCTGGCGGAGGGGATCGTGGACTGCGTGGCCACCGACCATGCTCCGCACGCCGCGCAGGACAAGGACTGCGAATGGTCCGCAGCCCGGCCCGGCGTGCTGGGACTGCAGACCGCGCTGTCCGTGGTGATGGCCACGATGGTGCGCCCCGGCCTGCTGGACTGGCGGGGGGTGGCCCGGGTGATGAGCGAGCGCCCGGCCCGCATCGGTGGGGCGGCCGACCAGGGCCGACCGATCGCGGTGGGGCAGCCGGCGACATTGGTCCTGGTGGACCCGGACGCCACCTGGACGGTGCGCGGGGCTGCACTGGCCAGCCTGGCCGACAACACTCCCTATGAGGGGATGGAGCTGCCCGGCCGGGTGGTGGCCACGCTGCTCCGCGGCGAGATCACCACCGAGGACGGGAAGGTGCAGCGTTGATGGGTACACTGGCCCTGCTGGTACTGGAGGACGGAACCACTGTGCGCGGTGAGATTTACGGCGCGGTGGGTCAGACACTGGGTGAGGCGGTATTCGCCACCGGTATGACCGGTTACCAGGAGACCCTCACCGACCCGTCCTACCGCCGCCAGATCGTGGTGCAGACCGCTCCACATATCGGTAATACCGGCTGGAACGACGAAGACGACGAGTCGCACCGGATCTGGGTTGCCGGTTACGTCGTGCGTGACCCGGCCCGGGTCCCGTCCAACTGGCGGGCGGTCCGATCCCTCGGCGAGGAGCTGTCCCGCCAGAATGTCGTGGGGATTTCCGGCGTGGACACCCGCGCGCTGACTCGCCGACTTCGCGAGCATGGCTCGATGCGGGCCGGGATCTTCTCTGGCGACGCGCTGGCCGAGCCGGCGCAGCTAGTGGAGCGGGTGCTGGCCAGCCCCTCGATGGCCGGCGCGGACCTGGTTGGGGAAGTCACCGTCACTGAGCCCTACCTCGTGCCCGCCACCGCCGAGCGCCGGTTTCGCGTGGTGGCGCTGGACCTGGGAATCAAGTACACTACGCCCCGAATGCTGGCCGCTCGGGGCATTGAAACGCACGTCCTGCCGGCCACCGCCGCGGTGGAGCAGGTACTGGAGCTGTCTCCGGATGGGGTGTTCCTGTCCAACGGTCCGGGCGATCCGGCCACCGCGAACCACGCGGTCTCGCTGACCCGCGCAGTGCTGGCGGCCCGGGTGCCGCTGTTCGGGATCTGCTTCGGCAACCAGATCCTCGGCCGGGCCCTGGGGCGGGGCACCTACAAGATGCGCTACGGGCATCGCGGGCTCAACGTCCCGGTTGTTGAGCACGCCACCGGACGGGTCGCGATCACCTCGCAGAACCACGGTTTCGCGGTGGTGGGGGAGCCCGGGGAGCGCTTCGACTCCGACTTCGGCGCCGCAGTGGTGAGTCACTCCTGTCCCAACGATGGCACCGTCGAGGGCTTGACCTGCCTGGACGTTCCCGCGTTCAGCGTCCAGTACCACCCCGAGGCAGCTGCCGGCCCCCACGATGCCGCGTATCTGTTCGACTGGTTCTGCGAGTTGATGGAGGTGCAGCGATGACACCGATCATCAAGCAGGCCACGATCCGGCGTCTGCGCCGCTTCATCTCCGGGTGGTATACCACCGAGGCGGTTTTGCCAAGGTCGCGGCCGCAACCGAGATCGCGCAACACATGAATGTGGACGTCAACCGCTCCCGGAGCTTTCAGGTGTTCCGGGACGGAGTGCGACGACTCATTGCTGGAGGCACCAGTGCCGCGGAGGGATGATATTCGTCATGTGTTGGTGATTGGCTCTGGGCCGATCGTGATTGGGCAGGCGTGCGAGTTTGATTACTCCGGGACTCAGGCGTGCCGGGTGCTGCGGGAGGAGGGGCTGCGGGTCAGCCTGGTGAATTCCAATCCGGCAACGATCATGACCGATCCAGAATTCGCCGATGCCACCTACATCGAGCCGATCATCCCGGAGTTCGTTGAGAAGGTGATCGCCGCCGAGCACCCGGATGCGTTGCTGGCCACATTGGGCGGGCAGACGGCGCTGAACACCGCCGTCGCCCTGCACGAACGCGGGGTGCTGGCGCGTTACGGCGTCGAGTTGATCGGCGCCGACATCGAGGCCATCCAGCGCGGCGAGGACCGGCTGAAGTTCAAGGACGTCGTCCGCGCGGTGGGTGCCGAAGTACCGCGCAGCGCCGTGTGCGGAACGTTAGACCAGGTCCGCGAGGCTGTCCACGAGCTCGGCCTGCCGGTGGTGATCCGGCCGTCGTACACCATGGGCGGGCTCGGCTCCGGCCTGGCGCACACCCATCAGGAGTGTGAGCGGCTCGCCTCGGCCGGGTTGGCGGCAAGCCCGGTGCACCAGGTGCTCATCGAG
>JAFAXZ010000174.1 GCA_019240665.1 Pseudonocardiales bacterium
GCCGTTGGCCTCGTTGTGCTTGTCGTTGAACGTGACCAGGTCGGCGAGGCTGAACCCATCATGGCAGGCGATGAAGTTGATCGACGCCCGGGTGCCACGGGCGGCGTAGAGGTCGGCAGAGCCGGCGATGCGCGTGGCCAGATCGCCGACCAGCCCGCCGTCACCCCGGAGGAAGCGGCGAACGGTGTCGCGGTAGCGACCGTTCCACTCGGCCCAGTGGTGGTAGTCGGGGAAGCTACCGACCTGATAGAGTCCGCCCGCGTCCCAGGCCTCGGCCACGAGCTTGCAGTCCCGCAGCACGGGATCATTGGCCAGCGACTCGAGTAGCGGCGGGTTGGCCAGCGGCGCCCCGTACTGGTCGCGGTCGAGAATCGAGGCGAGGTCGAACCGGAAGCCGTCGATGTGGTACTCCGAAGCCCAGTACCGCAACCCGGACACGATGAAGTCCCGGACGATAGGATTGTTGCCGTTGAACGTGTTTCCGGTGCCGCTGAAGTTGAAGTAGTAGCCCTCCGGCGTGAGCATGTAGTAGGTATTGTTGTCCAGGCCGCGGAACGAGATCGTCGGCCCATTCTCGTTGCCTTCCGCGGTGTGGTTGAACACGACGTCGAGCATGATCTCGATGCCGGCGCGGTGTAGCTTCTTGACCAGATGGCGGAACTCGTCGCACTGCATACCGAATGCGCCAGTTGCGGCGTAGCCTGCCTTTGGCGCGAAGAACGCGACCGTGCTGTAGCCCCAATAGTTGAACAGTCGCTCGCCCGTCGCCGGGTTCACCCTGCTGTTGTCGAACTCGTCGAACTCGAAGACGGGTAGCAGCTCGACGCAGTTGATCCCGAGGTTCTTGAGGTAGGGGATCTTCTCGATCAGGCCCGCGTAGGTGCCCGGATTGGCCACCCCGGAGCTGGGGTGCCGAGTGAACCCGCGCAGGTGCGTTTCGTAGATGACGAGATCCTCGGGCGGGATCCGCAGTGGCCGGTCGCCTTCCCAGTCCACGTCGTCGAAGGCCAGCCGGGACCGGAACTGGTAGGGGTCGCTCCAGTCAGGTTCGACGCCCCACACGTTGCGTCCGGAGATCACCTTTGCGTAGGGATCAGAGACGATGATCGACCGGTCGCAACGGTCGCCGGCCCTGGCGTCAGCCCGCTCCTGGATCCGGTAGCCGTACTCGAGCTCCTCGTGCTCCAGGCCGAACACGGTGATCGCCCACACCGCGCCGATCCGGAATTCGTCGGGGACCGGAATCTCCGCCATCGGGTCTCGAGAGCCCCGGGCGAACAGCACCACCGAGACGCCCGCGGCCGCGCCGGAGTAGACCGAGAAGTTGACGCCGCCGGGTACCAGCGTGGCGCCGAAGGGAAGGGTTCGGCCAGCTCGGACGCCGTAGCCGGCGATGGTGTGGGTCGGGAACAAGTCGATACGATCCCGCACCTGGTGCCTGCTAGGCATTGACCGGCTCCCGTCGATCGTCGCGGACGTCGCGGACCAGCAGCTCAATCCCATCGCTCACCGAGTCGGCGACGCGGAAGAAATCCAGGAACCCACTCGCAGACAGCACGTTGCGCAGTTCGGCGGACAGGCCCACCACGGCGACCGCGCTATCCAGGCAATGGCCCTGCCGATAGAGCAGTAGCAGGATCCGCAGTCCGGCGCTCGTCAGATGCTCGACCTCACTAAGATCAAGCAGGACTTCGGTATGGGCTGGCATGATTGACAGGACTTCGGAGCCCACCAGCTCGACGGAGTGGGCGTCCAGGTCACCGGTCAGCGTGATGACAGCAACCGAGTCCACCACGCTCTTCTTGACATTCACTTCTCGCACTTCTCCCATCTGTGCGCCATCCCGGCGCACCTCACGACTTCGCGCCTAGCACGACCCGGACGGTCAGCCGTTCACTGGACACGGGCAGTTGCACGGTCATCGACGACGCGTCGAACACCTCGTGGGGCTTGCCGTCGATCTCGACGCTCCGCAGCTCGACGCGGCCGGGCGGCAGCAGATCGGGAGCCACCCGCAGCGTGCGGCTCGCCTCGGGCAGCGGCTTGAACCACAGCGTGAGTGTCTGCCCGGTCACCAACAGGTTGATGTAGGTCGCGGCCAGATAGCACAGCTCCGAGGAGTGGTACATGCTCATCGAGTGGCTGCCCTTCAGCCGTTCGGTCCCGAGCAGGTAGGGCAGTCCGGTTGACAGCACGTTGAAATAGATCGCGCCCTCGTCGTGGTCGAGGAAGAACGCGTTGTAGAAGCTCTCCACCTGGCGTGCCTCGCGCAGGAATCGTTTGTCGCCGACGGTGCCGGCCAGGATCAGGTAGGCGAGGATCGCCTGCTCCTGCTGCCACCACGCCTTCCGGTCGTGCCACGCGAACCGGTGGACGCTCTCCCCGGGCTGCAGGACGCGCTCCACGACGTCATACCAGCCGCCGCGCTGCTGGTCGCTGCCCACCGCGGGCATCACCTCGCCGATGCGGGTGGCGAGCTCGACATAGGTGTCCTTGGGCATCAGCGCCTGCATGCGCATCAGATTCCAGGCGATCTTGAGGTTGTGTCCGACAACCGCGCGGTTACGCTGCCAGGTGTGCTCCAGGTCCGGTGACCAGTCGCACCGGAACCGCTCGTTGACGAACGGGCTGTGGTCATAGTCCGGGAAGTGCTCGACAATCGTGTCGAACGTGCGCTCCAGCATCTCCGCGTAGCGCTCCTCGCCCGTGGCCAGGAACAGGTTGATCAGATACGCCGGCGCGTGGTCACCCACCGAATTCCAGTTCTTGCGCGAGGCGTTGAAGTCGAGGCTCTTCTGGTGCGGGCTGAGCTGGATAGGGTCAATGTGCGAGAAGTACCCACCCTCGTCGTAGTCGCGGTAGAACTTCTCGAACAGTCGGATTGTGGCCTCGGCGTCGGCCAGGATCGCGGGGTCACCGGATACGCGGAAGGTCTGGACCGGGCCGGCCAGTGCGTAGATCTGCTCGTACATCGGGATCGCGTCGTGGTCATCGGAGAACTCGGAGGTGAACAGCTTCTCCGTGGCGAGACCGTTGTGTTTAAGGCCGTGGTACCAGTAGACGACGTCGTTGTCGTTGTCTACGAAGCGCAGGTGTCGGCGCAGATATTCGGTGCCTTTCTCGGCGATCTCGAGGTATCGGTCGTTGCCGGTGAGTAGGTAGGCCGAGGCCATGCCATAGATCATCCGAGAGATCGTGTCGGTCTCCTGGACGTGGCTGTCGGTCTTGCGGCCGCCGAGGTGGATATTCGTGCGGTACTCGCCGTAGTCGACCGGGCCGTCACCGAACTGGGCCCTGCGATAAAATGCCGCGATCTGGTTGAGCTGGGAGGTCCACCAGCCCGGCTCCTCGAAGTTGAAGTCTTCAGCACCGCGCCCCAGCAGGTGCATGTGTTTGGCGACGAACACATCGCCCTCGAGGTTCGGGTAGAAGATCCCATACACGATCACGTAGCGGCCCGGTACGAGCATGTCGGTCAGGTGCCCACTCGCGTCGACATAGGGCTGCCCCAGGTTGCGCAGGAACTCCGCGACCGTGAGTTCGTCTGCGTGCACCCGGTACGGGCGGTCGTGGGCGGTCACGAGGTCGAATGTGCCCGCCCCGGTGTTGTAGTCGGTAATGTAGCCGGCGATGGTGTCAGAACGGGTGCTGCTGTAGTCGTTCATGCTGACTCCCTGACGTTCTCCGTGCTGTCCTGGTTTGTGCCTGGGACGCTGGCCTGGTCGCGGTATCCCTGGCTCACCTCGACCACCACGCCGTCCGGATCACGCAGCCACACCGTCCGCCACCCGCGGATGACGTCGTCGAAGCCGATCGGCCCCAACGACACCTGGGCCGCATCGCCCATTCGGTGCAGGAACGCGTCGATGTCGTCGGTCTGGAAGGCGATGTGGCGGACTGCGCCGCGAACGTGAGGTCCGTCCTGGACGGCCTCGGCGGCGGCGCCGGTCACCCCGAATAGCTCCAGCAGCACCGGTCCGTTGCGGAGGAATATGATTTCGGCGTCGGGCAGCGTCACAACCCGGGCGCGAGTGAAACCGAACCAGCGAGTGTAGAAGTCCTCGGTGCGGGCCTGGTCTGCACAGTTCAGCGCGGTGTGCGACCACTGCGGCGCGGTCACGAGGCACCACTGCGGCGCTCGGCGAGCATGTCGATGATGCGACGGGCGAACAGGTGGGCATGCTGGCCGGTCCGGCCCGTCACCAGGTCGTTGTCGACGACCACGTCGGCATCGACATACCTCGCGCCCATGTTCCGCGCGTCACCCAGCAGGTTGTTGTGCACGGTGAGCTTGCGGCCGCGCACGAGCTCCGGGGCGGGCGCCACCAACCACAGGCCATGGCAGATGATTCCCTTGAGGATTCTGGGCTCTGCGAACGCCCGGCGCAGGAGTTCCGTAGCGGGTGGGGTGCGGGTGACGTCCTCGGTGTAGCGCAGGCGGTCGGCGACCATGCCAGAGGGCACGATCAATGCGTCGAAGGTGCGCAAATCGTCGTCATTGAGCTCTTCGAAGCTCTCCGTGGCGACGAACGGCACCCGCCACTCGTGGCCGGTGAAGGTGATCTGCTTGTTGCCCCACAGGCGGGTCAGGAAGTGCAGATCCGCTGCCTCTTCGGCGAACCGACGCTGGTAATAGAAGATCTCTGGCTCGAAGTAGTCACTCTCGATGAGCACAGCGATCCGGACCCCGGACAGCGCGCCGCCGTCGGCGACCGTGAGCTCAGCCACGGGGCGACTCCTTGATCAGATCGGCGGCCCGCTCGGCAATCGCGACGATGGCGGTGTGACAGTTACCCGACGGCACGGCGGGCATCACGCTCGCGTCGGCCACCCGCAGGCCCTCGGTGCCGCGCACCCGCAGCTGCGGGTCGACCACGGCCCTGTCGTCGATGCCCATCCGGCACGACCCCGCGTGGTGGTGATAGGTGTCCGCGCGGTTGCGCACGAACCCGACCAGGTCGTCTCGGTCGGTCACATCGGGGCCCGGCATCAGCTCGCGTCCGAGGACTGCGGAGAACGCCGACGTCGCGAAGATCTCCCGGGACAGACTGACGGCGTGCACCAGCCGGTCCAGGTCTGCCGAGTCGCCGAGATAGTTGGGGTTCACCAACGGCGCGGACATCGGGTCAGCGTCGGCAAGCCGCACCCAGCCCCGCGACGTCGGGCGCACCACCCCGGGCAGCAGACTGACGGCGTTCGGGTGCTGCTGGCCGACGATGATGTCGAATGGCACGTGCACGAACGCGATCTGGATGTCCGGAGCCACCATTCCGGGCTGCGACATGGTGAACAGCGCCGCCTCCGACAGGTTCTGCCGCCCTGGCGGCACCATGTCGCGGGTCTCCGCGATGAGTCCGACGAGCACGTGGTTGTGGAAGTTCTCCCCCACGCCGGGAAGATCGGCCACCACCCCGATGCCGTGGGTGCGCAACACCTCGACCGGGCCGCAGCCGGCGAGCATCAGGAACTTTGGCGACTCGATGGCGCCGCTGCAGACAATGACCTCACGCGTGGCGACCGCCGTATGAGCGCCCGGCGGGGTGGGATGCGCCCGGGCGAGGCGCCGACCGGGCCCGACCGGCTGGGGCGCCGGGCGCTGCCGGTAGGTCACGCCCGTGCAGCGAACATCTTTCCAAGTCAGACCGGTCGCCTGAGCCCTCGTGCGCAGTGTGAGGTTGGGCCGGGTCAGCGCGGGCTGCAGGAATGAGACCAGCGCCCCCTGACGCTTGCCGTCCTTGACGTCAATGTGGTGCCAACCGGCACCCAGCATCTGTCCGCCGTTGAAGTCGGGGGTCCGGGCATACCCCAGCTCGGCGCAGGCGTCGAGGAATGTCTGCGACAGGGGATTGGGACTGTGGTTGCCAGCGTTGGTCACGATCTGCGGGCCGCTGGTGCCGATCCGCTTGTCGGTCTGGTCCTCCTGTGCTTCCAGCTTCGCGAAGTATGGCGCGAGATCGGCGTAGGACCAGCCCGCCGCGCCCTGATAAGCCCAGTTGTCGAAGTCCGACTCGTGACCACGGACATGCATCATGATGTAGAAATTGCTGCTGCCGCCGGGCAGCCTGCCTCGCGGTTCGTCGGTCGACCGATCGCCGAGGCCGGGTTGCGGCACGCTCGTGTAACCCCAGTCGACCGGGCTGCCGAGCAGGCGGAACCACACTGCCGCGTTGTCCACGTCGGCCGGGATGAACTCGCCGCCGGCCTCCAGCACCAGCACTCGTACGTCGGGTTGCTCGCTGAGCCGGTTGGCCAGCACCGAACCCGCGGTTCCCCCGCCGACGACGATGTACTCGTACTCCTCGGTCATCCCACTCACCGCGCCAGAGCCGGGGCGAACGGCACGGTGTCGTGGAAGTTGGCGAGATAAGTGATCTGGTCGCCGACGATGCGGAAGTAGTTGCTGACGTCCGCCTCGATCGTCGCACCCGCGTGGGTCGCGGCGGAGATGTGCGACACCACTGCCGCCTGCTCGCCGTCGACGACAATGAACCGTGGGACGTTGGCGAACCGCGCGTACATGTCGGGGAAACTCTTCATGATATTGCGCAGCGCGTCGCGGCCCTCGATGTGGCCGGCCAACTGTTCATCCATGATCTGGTTGGGGGCGAACAGGTCGCACCACGCGTCCCAGTCGCCCGCGTTAGCGAGTTCGTAGTAGGTGTCGACGATGGCCCTGGTGTTCATAGAGTCTCCGGAAAGCTGCGGTCGGATATTCTTCGCTCGAACATGGCGGAATCTGTCCTCTTCGGCGTGGTCACTACAGGGCGGCCGAACCGGGGTTTGGATCAAAGGTCTCCACGACGTAGCGGCTGATCAGTGGGCCGTTCGGGCCCGCGACGACGGTCCACCGCTGGAGGGCGTCGAAGTCGAGCCGCTCGCTGCGCGCGGCGGGCGGCGTCCACTTGCTGGCCTTCCAGTTCACCAGCACCGTGATCTCGGCACGCTGGGCGGTCAGCGAGACGACCTCGGTGGAGCGCACCTCGTGCACTTCGTCGAAGAACTTGTTGGTTACCGTCCGGTACCACTCGGCGAATCCGGTGAGCCCGTGCGTCGTGGTCTCTGGAAACACCATGTCCAGGCCATCGGGCACCAGCTTGATCTGCACGGCCGCGAGGTCGTCGTGCCGGTCGAGAGCCTGGTACCAATCCACGGCGAAGGCTCGCAGTGACTGCTCGGTCAGGGGGACGGTCGTGGACACGTCGTTACTCATGCTGACTCCGGGGCTCGTCAGGGGATGATCTCGTCGGGAACGGGGCTTGTCGGGACAAGGTCGTCGGTGGCGACGTCGACCAGGAACGGGCCGTCGGTCGCGAACATGGCGCGCACCGCGTCGGCCGCCTCCGCACCCTTCTGAACCCGGACACCCGGCACGCCGAGCGCGCCGGCAAGCCGCACGAAGTCGATCTCGGGATGGCCGAGGTCGAACGAGCTCGGGAAGGAATGCGCGGCGATGCCCCGCTCGTGCCAGTACTGCGCGATGTTGTCGTTGAGCAACTCGTAGCGGTGGTTGTTGCACACCACGAACTTGGCGCCGACGTTGTAGCGGGCGGCAGTCCACAGGGCCTGATAGGTGTACATCGAGCCGCCGTCGCCGGTGAATCCGAGCACCACCTTGTCCGGGTGGGCAATCTTCATACCGATCGCACCCGGGATGCCGACGCCGAGCGAGCCACCGCGGGTCAGGAACGAGTGGCGGGGCAGCCGCGGCGGGAGGTGGTGCGCGACCAGCGGCGATGCAGTGAGCGCCTCGTCAAACACCATGACGTCGGCGGGCACCTCACGGGCGAGCTCACCGAGGAACGCTGCCAGCACCGAGTCCGGGTGTGGTGGCGCTGGCTGCCGCGCCGCGGCCCGCTCCTGCCGAGCGCGTGCAGCGCCCGCCGTCTCTGGCGAACCGATCCGCCAGAGCTCGGCGGCGAGCGCGGCCATCGTCAGCCGCGGGTCGGCAACGATGCCGAGGTCCACCGGGTGGTTCTTTGCGACCTCGTAGGAGTCCAAGTCGACGTGCACCACCCGAGTACCGGGACGGAACGGACTCACGAGATCAGGGAAAACCTCGGGGAACAGGTAGGTGCCGACGACCAGCACGGCGTCGGCGTCCTGTACCGCGGTGCGGCTGACTTCCCCGAACATGTGCCCGAGCTGACCACGGACCAGGGGATGGTCGGCGGGCATGTTCGGCTCGGACGAGTCGACCAACCACACTTCGGCACCGAGCCGCTCAGCCACCTCTGTGGTCTCGCGGACTGCGCCGGACGCGGCGACCCCGTCCCCCAGGAGCATGATCGGCCGCTGTGCGCCTGACAGCAGCGACGCGGCCCGGCGGATCACCTCGGGAGCCGGCACGGTGCGGGTGTCCGGCACGGTGGTCGGCACTACCGGTGTGTCCACCGGCGTGTCGAGTACGTCCATCGGGAGCACTACCAGCACTGGCCCCTGCGGCGGCGTCATAGCGATCTTGATCGCGCGCCGCAGGGTGCGCAGCAACGACACCGGGTCGATGACCCTGGTGGCATACTTCGTGACCGGCTTCGCCATTCCGACGAGGTCGGCGGCCATCTGCGCGTCCATCGCCTCGTACCGCACGCCAGACTCACCTACCACGCAGACCAGCGGTGCGTGCCCGCGCCGGGCCTGATACAGCATGCCGATGCCGTTGCCCAGACCGACGCCACTGTGCAGCTGCAGCAGCGTCGGCCGCCGGGTGGCGCGGGCATACCCGTCCGCGATGCCCACCGCCACCGTTTCTTGCAGCGTCAGGATGTACTGAAAGCCGTCCAGACCGTCGATCTCGTCGAGGAAACCCTGCTCCACGGTGCCGGGGTTGCCGAACATGTGCGTGATGCCATCGACCTGAAACTGCTCGAAAATAGCCTTGCGGCCCGGTCTTTTCATCGTGCTCACCAGCCGTATCGCCGCAGGCCTGACTCCAGGACCTCGATCAGCTTCTCGCCGGTCCGGTAAGCGTCCGGGGTGGACCGACCCGTTACGAACGGATAATCGACGATTACCGAGATCTCTTTGCCGAAATTACCATGGTAACGGCCGTCTGGCCCGGTGGCGTCGCGCAGAATGTACTCCAGTGGGTACGGCGGAGGCCCCATGTTGAACTCGACGCCGAGAAATCCTGTGCCGTCCTTGTAGTCATATTCCTTACAGTGTCCGGTGACGTGTTTTCCCCAGATAATGCTGCGCCGGTCCTCCCAGTCGCGGGCGAAGGCGAGACAGGTGACGCCGTAGCACTCAGCGGCCACCGGCTTGCCAGCGCGGTGGAAGGCCAGCACGAGGCTGTGCACGCGCTCGTTGTTGGCCATGTCCACGATCGGCCCGCTGCCACCGACGATCAGGATGGCATCGAACTCCGCGATGTCGCCGGCGATGCTCTCGAGTGCCCGGTGGTACGCCTCAAGCTTGCGCAAGTAGCCGTCGTCGCTGGTATAGGGCCGTTCGGGTAGCCAGCCAGTGAGCCCGCGTGGGTTGTCGAGCCGCTCTGAGGCGTCGAGCTTGCGAGTCAGTTCGGCCATCTCCGGCGTGGTGACGGAGCGGCCCAGCGGCGGATCAATGAAGTTGGGGTCCATGCTCGGCGGAAGGGGGTGCGGCCGAGCGCCGGTCGGCGTGGCGAACACGACCTGATAGCCCCGCTCGTCAAACCTGACGAGCGGACCGACGAGTTCCTCACCCCAGTAGCCGTACTCGGACAGCAGGACCAGAACCTTCTTTGTCACAGCGGCCTCACAGCGAGTTTGGGTGAATGAGGAAGACCAACGGTGCCCGCCACGGTGAATTCGAGCAATAGCGCTCGGGCGACTCGACGGCGGTCTCCGACGTCGGTACGTATTCTTTGTCAAGTTGTTCCGAGCGGAGATCAGACAGGGCGGTGCGTCACATACGACACGGTCTGGCGCCACACCAGGCCGTCGCGGAACACGAGCGTGCCCACAGCGGTCGCCAGAGAACCGTCGAGCGTCTCGGCAGCCTGATAGAAAATGACATCGTCGGTGGTCTGCAGTGCATCCATCGCAGAGATGTTCGGCTGCTGCTTGAGGTAGTCGTCAAACAGCTTCTTGATCTGCTCGCGCCCGACCGCGATGCGGTCGAAACGGACATACATGGCGTCCGGAGCGTAGCGCTCAGCGAGACCGGCGGTGTCGCCCGCCCCCAGCAGGCTGACTTGCTGCTCGAGGAACTCCTCAGTCACACGCTTAGCTGCGGACATTGCGGTGGCTCCTTCATACCATCGGTGGGCGGCGTGGGTTGGGTCGGTCAGGCGGAGCGCTCGGGTGCAGCTCGGTGTGGTGACTGGGCTGCCGAGATGGAACGCGTACGCGACCGACACGAGCGTCGT
>JAFAXZ010000175.1 GCA_019240665.1 Pseudonocardiales bacterium
CCGGCACCGACTGAACCGCGGTGGCGATCGCGCCGCGAACAACGCCCTCTACACCGTCGTGCTGACCCGGCTGCGCCTGGACGAACGAACCCACCGCTACGTGGCCCGGCGCACCACCGAGGGCCTGAGCCAACGAGAGATCATCCGCTGCCTGCAACGCTACGTCGCCCGCGAGCTCTACCAGGCCCTGTGGGGTTCCAAAAGTCGGTCACCTACGCTGAGCAGCAGCTTACCCTGCCCGTTCGTACTCGTTGATCAAGCCACCAAGAATGGGTCGACGCTTGATCCGTTCATAACTGAGATCTGCCACGGGATGGTTTGGTTGCGGGGGGCGAAGTTCGCGGGCACGGTGCGGTCGTCGACCGTTGTAGTGCCGAACGTACTCCGCGAGCACCACACGCAATTGTCGCTGACTGAAGATCAGCACACGGTCGGTTAGTTCGGCTCTGACCGTGCGTACGAACCTTTCGGCGAAACAGTTCGCACGCGGGCAGCGAGGAGGAATTCTGACGATGCGGATGTCCACGTCGGCGAGGACAGCATCGAACGATGCTGCAAATTGACCGGCGCGATCTCGGACGAGGAACCGGAATTCAGTGATTCGATCGCCCAGATCCATCACCAGATTGCGGAGCTGCTGCGTAGTCCACCGACCGTCCGGGTTCGTGGTCGCGCCCAGCATGTGCACGGACCGGCTGCCGACCTCCAACACGAACAACATATAGATTCGCTGGAGCGTCACCGCGCAGTCCACATGGAAAAAGTCGCACGTCAACATCGTTGACGCCTGCGCGCGCAGGAACTGCCGCCATGTCGAGTCGGTGCATCGGAAGGGCCCCGGAGGTATCCCTACCCGCTGGAGAACGCGGCGGATCGTCGAGGCCCCAACGCGGTGACCGAGTTTAAGCAGCTCGCCCTGGATTCGCTTGTATCTCCAGCTCTGATTCTCTTTGGCCATGCGCTCGATCAGCACGGCAACAGCGTCATCGACGCGCGGACGCCCACTGCGGTTCGGGTACGTCCACTTCTTGGCTACCAAGCGACGATGCCAGCGCAGGATCGTGCCCGGTGTGACCAATCGATGCGCCCGCAGCATCTTTGGCATGGCCCGAACTAGCGCGGCGAACACCGCTCGATCCGCCCAGTCCAGGCGAGGCTTCGGGTTGGCCCTGCGCAGCACGGCGAGTTCGTGACGCAGCACCAGGAGTTCGATGTCCTTGGAGGCCGGTGAACGGCTGAGCAACAACAGCAGGTTCAGAAGCTGGAGCAAGATCAAGTAGAGCAGACGCAACGACACGGCACACAATCATGCCGTGATGGCCGAACACCTCGATCACGCAGGTCGGAGCTGCAGGCCGACTTCTGGAACCCCGCAGGGGATAAAGCCGCGGAGGGAAGGGCGGCGTTGCCGGTTGCTGCGTTGATCTCGATGGGTGGCGGGAAGGTGAGGGCATGCACACGGTGACGGGGACGCGGAAGCCAGCCGACGTACAGGTTGGACGGTTTGATGATACCGGGAAGCGGCGTGACGCTCACCGCGCGGTCGGGATCAGTGCTGTCGGGCTGGGAGTGACGGGACTGGTGGAGTTGGGCATCGCGGTGCTCCGGGCTCGGCGCGCCTGCTCGGGGATGCGCTGCACAACCTGTCGGATGTCTCGACCAGCCTCGTGGTCTTCCTAAGCTTCCGGATTAGCCGGCGCACCACCTCGCCGCGCTATCCCTACGGGCTCGAGCGCGCCGGGGATCTGGCCGGTCTCGGGGTGGCCGGGGTGCTGTGGGTCAGTGCGGTCTTTGCCGGGTGGCAAAGCGTGCACAAGCTGCTGGCCGGATCGCCGACCAGCCACGTTGGCGCCGGGATCGCCGCCGCGGTGGTGGGCATCGTGGGCAATCAACTCGTCGCCGGCTACAAGCTGCGGGTGGGCCGGCGGATCCAGTCGGCCACGCTGGTCAGCGACGCCAAGCATTCCCGGCTTGATGCGCTGTCCTCGGCCGGCGCGTTGGCCGGGCTGATCGCGGTCGCGGCTGGGCAGCGCTGGGGTGATCCCGTGGCTGGGCTGGCGGTGACCCTGCTCATCTGCCACGTGGGCTACCAGGTCACCGTCGACATCGGCCACCGGCTGCTCGATGGCGTCGACCCAGCGTGATCACCACCGCCGAACACACCGCCATGGGTGTGCCCGGGTGGATCACGCTCACGCCCCGGCCCGCTGGACCAGCCGCACCCTGCGCATCGACATCGAAGGCTGGGTCGACCCTCACCTACCCGTCACCGCCGCCGACCAGCTCGGCCACCACGTCCTCGAGGCAGTCCACCAGGCGGTCACCGAAGCTCGCGCAGTGACCTTCACCCCCGCGCCATGTCTGACCCCGCCGCAGCTGGCACGCCGTGACATCAATCCGGTCACTCAAGGGGCGGCCGCAGGATGGCGACACTGTGCCCCGCCGGACGCGCCGAGCGAGGTGGTCACGATTCTCGAAGGCGCCCTGCCTGCCGTTTCCCCGGCTCATTAGCCTGCCGATGGACCGATTATCGACACTTGTTGGGCGGCACAAGAAAAACGCAGCTACGCGATTTAGTTAGCTGCAAGCTCTCTGCGTTAATGACGTAACAGCGCACTGTCACGCGTAGTCCGCGCCGGGTGTGTAGCCTCGATATCGAGGCCCGATCAATTTGCATACGGGGCCTTCGCAGAATCGAGACGAGCCAGAAAAAGGGGCACGGATGACCACGCCGCACACTCATGAGCACTCGCACGACGATGTGACGCACACCCACACGCATCTCCAGCATGATCATGAGCATGTCGAGCACGCGCACGAGCACAGCCACAACGGACAGTCCCATGAGCACTCGCACGTCCACGAGAGGGATCTCGAGAACGCTCACGATCATGGGCACTGAGCCGTGACCTCACCCAACCCCTAGGAGCTGATCGGTCGCTGGCAGTCCCCTCAGGGCACGGCGAGGGTCCAATCTGGCACCGCGGTGAGGGGCATGGTCGCCCGGCGCCGGGACGGTCCCGGTGCCGGGCGCCTGCTTTCCCGGTCACTTACATTGGCTAGCAACACATCACCGATCCTGGTGTTGCGAGCAGGGTTCGGCGTGTCACGGCAATCGGTGTGCACCACCGTTATCGCCCCTGGATGCGGGACCGGGGATTGCTGAAGCGGCCCCTGTCGCACCTGCCCCGATGTCGCCGCGTCAGCTATGAACTCGATCGCCGTCCGAAGCCGCCTGATGGGAAACCTGGTGGTGGGCCGGCGCAGAGCGAAGCCTGTTGGCACGCCGGGCAGCGCCCGGGCAAGGTCAGGCCGGCAGGAGCGAGGGTGTAGCCGTCGCGGCCTGTGCGGCGGTGATGTTGGCCGCCAATGTTGCGCGGGCACATCGGTCAAAGCGCCGCAGGTGTCGCACAGTACGGGATGATGCGGTGGGGTGGCCAGGCCGTACGCCAACGGCCCGGGCGCAGCCAAGGCATGAGTGAGCCGTACCCACGGCACTTCCTTGGGGTAAGTGCCCGGTGGCCAGGTAACAGACCTGCCGTGCAATGGCCACCGCGTGATCACCGAAACGGTCGTAATAGTGGCCGATCAACGCAGCATAGACCGCCTGTTCCACATCATGTGACCAGTCCTGCGCGAACAAGATGCCCAAGAGTTGCCGGCTAGCCGCGGCCACCTCGTCGCCGGCCGTGGCTAGCCGGCAATCGCACAGCGCATCCCGGTGCTCGATTGCGGTTGCGGCGTCCTCGGCCAGGCCGCTGAACTCCACGCAGTTCAGCTGGTCCAGCGCCGCGCGGTGGCGCCGTTTCAGATCGTCGATGAACGCTAATAGGCACCTGCTGGTGCGGGTGGTGACCGGGTAGCCCCTCCCGCACGGTCATGCGCTCACTGACGGTTCACCTCCTCGAGGTGCTCGGCCAGCCAGTGGTGGAGGGTGGCGAGCAGGCGCCGCGCGGCAAGTAGTGCGGCTTTCTCCGCCGGCCGGTTTCCCTCCCCGCCCGTGGGGCGAGCCTCGAACAACAGCAGCTCTCCCAGCTCACTCAGCGCCTCGCGCACGTCCCGGTATCTCAGGCTCACCTCACCCCCGCCTCGAGCGGGGCCGGCATCAGGACCAGCTCGGTCTGGCCCCACTGAGGCACTTCGGAGAAGAGCTACCAGCGCCGGGCTGTTCGCCGGGTTGGCCGCCCCAGTATGGTTGGTGTGTGACCAATATCGAGGTCAGCGACGCTACCGCCACCGTGGTGCGCACTCAGGCTGCCCGGGCAGGCGTGTCGGTGGATGCCTACCTCTGGCGGCTGGCGCTGATCGAGTCGGTTCGCCAGCACGCCAGGGTGCTCGGCGAAGACTTCTACGCCGCCGCCGAGGCCGAACGGCTGGCCAGCTAGCGCCTCTGCCATCCTCACCCGCTGTGCAGCGAGGCGAGGTCTATGAGTACATCCCCGTCATCCCGCGGCCCGGTCAGAGCCGAATGCGGCTGATCATCTCGGCGGCAGGGATCAACGAGGCCGACCACCCCGTCGTGCTGGGCCTGCAGGTCCTCGACCGCGACCCCGGTGGTCTGCTGAGCATCCGGCTCGCGCACCTGGGTTGGGCCTCGGTGCTGACCATCGAGGCCGTGCTCAGAAGCCGACTCGGCAATCTCATCTACACCGCCACCGGCGAGGAAATGGAGGCGGTCTCGGTGGCGCTCCGAGCCGCCCAGGACCTGTAACAAGATTGGCGTCCCGGTAGTTTTCGCGCAGGATCCAACGACTTATGTGTTGACCTGGGAGAACACGGGGCTGGACCTGCAATGGAACCGGATCGCACGCTAAGCCGGTTTGGTGAGGTCAGGGTGGGTGTCTGGGCCGGGCTGCGCGAGGTTGTTTAGCGTGCGTTCCGGTTCGGTGTCAGCTCGCTTGTGATCTTGTTGGGTGTGGGTTCGCCTGGTGGGTGGAGGTCTGGAACCTGGATTGTGGTGTCCGGAAGTTACCAGTAACGGACAAGATTAAATTATTCGGCCAAGGTCTTGTTCTGGCCTCGGTGGGCGTTCGTAGCTCAGTCCGGAATCAATGTTGCAAAATCGCCGTCACAGGGCCGGGTTGTGGTACATGATCGGGATTCATGAGCCTGCCTGTGCATCCCCTCGCCGGCCAGCGCGTCGGCTACGCCCGGATCTCGAGTGCGTCCCAGAACCTGGACGGGCAGACCGACGCGCTGCGTGTAGCGGGTTGTGAGAAGATCTTCGCTGATACCGCGTCGGAGAAGCCGGCCGAGCGGCCGGAACTGAGCCTGTGTCTGGGGTCTCTGCGGGCCGGGGACACGCTGATGGTGTGGCGGCTAGATCGGCTGGGCCGTTCACTGTCGCAGCGCCTGCCACGCTTCGATGCCCCGGCCGAGGATCGGGTCGACGGGCTTGGTTAACGCGGTTCCGGTTTCGTGGGTTGGGACATCGAGCAGGCAGACGGCGTCCTTACGCGAGCACCTCGTCGGGGCGGCCGGGAACGGCAACGTCCTCGCGCTGCCAGCGGATGCACCCGACGCGAAGCCGGGCGATCTCATCGCTGCGCTGTCCGCTGAACAGCCAGGTCAGGGTGATCACCCGGATCACTCGATGGGGTATGCCTGCCCAGAGCGGGGCGGCACGTCCGCAGGCTCAAGGTTCAGTCCGGCCCACAGCAGCTTGGCCCAGATGTCATCGGCGATCACCCGCGGCTTGGGGCCGATCAGCGCCTTCACACTGCGCGGGGTGGACAACGCGCGTACAGGATCGAAGCGGCAGGGGATCCACTCCCACGCCTGGCAGTCGCGAAAGAACGCGCGGACCGCGTTGAGGAGCCCGGCCTTCGCGCGGGGAGACAACGGTTCGCCGCGACGGGCCGCCACGACGACGGTACGCTGGATGAACTCACCGATCATCATCCGGTCGACACGGGCAACCCAGGAGGCACACGTCGCCCGGGTCCAGTCGGCCGGCCCTGAGATCTCTGGGTGTTCCGCAGCCAACCACCGACCCGCCTTGGCCAATTGGCCGTGGTAGTTCTGCCGGACCCGCGGCGTGAGGGTCGAAGTCGCGGCCCACTTGTCCTTGTCGACCCAGGTCATCCATCCCGGGCAGGCACCTTCAATCTGGTGCGGTTGGCCTCCAGTAGCGCATGGGGGCGCGTGGGCGTGCCCGAGGGCGGCCACAGCCCGGTGGATGCCATAGAGAGGAGACCGGCCCCACCGTCCGATCGCTGGATGATCACGAAGGGACGTGAGCACTTCGGTGGACAGATCTTCCAGGCGCGGACTGCGGTTGACCTGCCTTCGCGTCGGTCCCGATCAGTTCCACCCAGGTCTGCGGCGTCCATTCCCAGAACGCGGTCTCGGTCCGCGCGCAGGTCCACAGGATCAGGTCGATCGCGTCGTCCGAACTCCGGCGGTGCAGCCGCTCGTCGGGAATGTCCAGCGCGTCGCGGGAGTCGTCCAGCGGACGCAGCAGCCGTCCGATCCGCCGCCAGGCGATGTTTTCTCGCTGCTAGCCCTGTTGTCGGCGCACATCCCAACCCAGCGAACGCAAGGCTTCCGCCTCGGCACTGGTCAGTGGCGAACGTGACCGGGTTCATCCCGGGCGTGTACTTCCCCCGACCAACCGGGTTGGACTCAGTTCAACGTCTATCTGGATCCTGAGCTGGTGCGAGCCACGAAACGAGCGTGCCTCGATCGAGACCAGACCTTGTCGGACTTCGTCGCGAGCACGCGACCCGGTCGGGTTCCGGCCAGCCACGCTGCGCGGTGCAACATGACCACGCTCTTGCCCGTTCCGGCGGGTCCGCGAACGCGAGCCGGCCCGGAGAAGGATCGGCGGATCAGCCATGCCTGCGCGGGGTGCAGAAACCCCATCCACTCCACCAGCGGTTTGGCCGCCGCGTCAGCAAGCTGCTGAGCGACAAGACCGGACACGTCGAACAACGCAGCGGGTCCCGCTTCTGACCCAGAACTCGGGGTCGTATGACCGTGCCGATGGCGGCGTCAGCCCGCAGCCCGGTGGAGGCGACCACGAGCGCTAGCCATTGTGGACAACGTCATATCCCGCCAGGCTGGGGAGCCGACGCGGGGCTTGCTGGTAAATCGAGGCTCAGAACTCGCGGTGAGCAGGGCCTTGGCCTCAGCGGAGGTCGATCAGCACCTTGCCGACGACCCCTGCCTCCACAGCATCGTGGGCTGCCGCGACCTGATCTAAGGAGAAGCGGTGCACCGGCAGCGGTGACAGCGCCCCGCCCCGGAGGGCGGCGGTGATGTCCGCTGCGGCGGCCTCTAGCGTCGGCTGCGGGACGCCATACAGGAGCACGAAGCGCAACAGGAGGTTGGCGGCCATGCACCGCCGCAGCGGCAAGATTGGATCGGCGGTCTCGGTAGCATAGACCGAGATGACGGTGCCGGGGCCCGACACTGACAGGTCAAGGTCGGTGTTGGCGCCGAAGGCCACCTCCACGATGCGGTCCATCGTCGGCGTCACCGCCCGGATCTGAGACAGCGTGTCGCGCCCGCGGTAGTTGACCACCGCGTCTGCGCTAGCGGCCCGGGCTAGCTGGGCCTTCTCTTCGCTGCTGACCGTGGCGATCACCTTGGCACCGGCATGCTTGGCCAGCTCGATGGCGAAGTGGCCGACGGCCCCGGCCCCACCGGCGACCAGCACCGTCATCCCCTCGAGCGGGCCGTCGGCGAACAGACACCGGTGCGCCGTCATGGCCGGCACGCCCAGCATGGCCCCGAGGTCGAAGGACACACCGTCGGGAAGGGCCACAGCCTGTGACGACGGCACAACGGTCCACTCCGCCGCCGTGCCCCACGGCCGGTTGGCGGCCGCCAACCACACCCACACCCGCTCGCCCATCCGGGAAGGTTCGACCCCGGGCCCGACCGCATCGATGGTTCCCGCCCCGTCGTGATGGGGGATCTGCCAGCCCGTGGGCGGGGTCCCTGTCGCTCCGCTACGACTTTTCCAGTCGGTCGGGTTTACCCCCGAAACGACCAGGGCGACCCGCACCTCGCCGGGACCGGGCTCGGGACGGTCAACGTCCACCACCTCGAGCACCTTGGCGGCCGGGCCTGTCTGCTGGTAACGCGCTGCTCTCATGGCCGATTCCTCTCGTTACTGGCTCAGTCGTTGAGCGCAGCGTCGAGTGTGATCTCGACGCCGGTTAGGGCCTTGCTAACATAGTCAAGACCAATGCCGCGTAACGAGGCTTTCGGTGATCGAATCAAGGGATGTGCGTATCACACATACCCCAGGCACAGTGAAATGGGTGCCAAGCTGAAAACGCATCGCGAACGCGTGATTCCGCCAGCGCCCGCCGGTGCCGCGCGCATCTTGGGAGGCTCGGGCAGGAACGAGTAAGTTGGGGACTCCAACCATGAGCACGTCGGCACCCTGGGTCACCAGCTCAGCCTCCACGGGCACGGTCGTTACCATTCATCCGGGAACACCCCGGGGAACGAGAGGATGATCGATGCCGAAGACCGTCCCCTGTTTGTGGTTCAATGGACAGGCCGAGCAGGCAGCAGCGCACTACACTGCCATCTTCCCCCACTCTGAGGTCCTCGGGGTGACTCGCTACGGGCGCGGGGCGCCCGGGCCCGAGGGCAGCGTCATGACCGTCAGCTTCAGCCTCGACGGGCAGCGGTTCGTCGGGCTCAACGGTGGGCCGCAGTTCACCTTCACCGAGGCCATCTCCTTCCAAGTCCTCTGCGCAGATCAGGACGAGATCGATTACTACTGGGGCCGGCTGTCCGAGGCCGGACAGGAGGGGCCGTGCGGGTGGCTCAAGGACCGGTTCGGCGTCTCATGGCAGGTCGTGCCGACTGTGCTCCTCGAGCTGGTCAACGATCCTGACGCAGGCCGGGCGCAGCGGGCTACCCAGGCCATGCTGAACATGGGAAAGATCGAGATCACGGAACTGCTGCGGGCGGCTGATCAGATACCGGCCTAAGATCACGTGGTGACGCCTGGGCGTCGAGAGCGAAACGATCGGGACTGGAACAAAATCCGGTGATAGTCCGGGCACGGTGGCACGCTGGCATGAACACCTTTATGGTGCCCAGATGCCGGTGATGGGTGGTGTCGCCGCGGCTGCACCAAGCGGAGCAAGCTGGTACATGTCTTCGATCGTGCGCAGGATGGTGTAGTGGTCAATGTGAGTGGGCACGTCGCCGGGTCGGACCATGGGACCTGCGAACAGTGTCGGGATGTGGTTGGCAGCAGTGCCGTTGTCCTCGTCGAAGGTCACGATCAGCAGGCTGTTGTGCGTGTGGGCCCAGTCGAGGTAGGCGGGTAGGTGATGCTGTGCCCAGGCGTCACCGTTGGCCACGGGACAGTCGTGCATGTCATCGCACATGTTGGGGATCACGATGGCGAAGGTAGGGAGCGCGGCGAGGTCGGTGGGCAGCGCGGACAGCGGCAGGTTCGCGCTGGCGGGGATGTTGGTGAAGTCGACCCAGGGGTTGTGTTTGCGGGCGTAGCGGCCATCGGGTGAGGAGCAGCCGGTGAAGCCGACGCCCGGCAGGTCTGCAGAGTAGCCGGCGAAACTGCGACCGCTGTCGAGTAATTGGCGTGCCAGGTTGGGTTGAGTGCCCAGTTGTTGGGGGCAGGAGTCATCGGTGACACCGTGCGTGGAGCCAGCGAGCAGGGCAACGTAGTTCGGTTGGCTGGGATGCCGCTCCCCGTGGGCGTCGGTGAAATTAGCCCCTGTGTGGGCGAGCGAGGTGAGGTAGGGGGCGGCCGCGGCGCCGATGACCTGCTGGTAGGCCTTGTTCTCGAAGACGACAACCACGATGTGGTCAGGTCGGGGGACCGCGCCGGGCACGCTGGGCACGGGCGGCCCGCTGGGGTTCGCCGCGGGCATGGTGGAGCCTGGGCCGCACCCGCCGAGCAGCAACACTGTCATCAGCGCCGCCATGAGCGCACTCACCGAGGGTGGTCGGTGTGGCTGCCAGCAGATCACCGAAGATACTCCTTGTTTCGCATTACCTGCCGCTGGTACGAAGCACCAAAAAATCCGCCTCGTGATTCGTCACCTGACGGGCGAATCAGAGACGGCACCCGACGCCAGGAGACAGCGATCCGGTAGAGCGGACCACAGCCACCATGCGACGCTCAGCGGCCCACATCGTAACGGGAACCTCATGGAGTTGCCGCAAGTGAGCGGGAGACCTTCGCGCTGGGTGTCCCGCAACACCCGCCCGGGCAGAGAGCGAGCCGTCGGCGCCGGGCCAGTTCGTGCCCAAGGAACCCACCGCCTGGCGGCGATTGCTGGGCCGGCACCCCTCATCTCATCGGAGGTGACTCTCATCAGGGCCGATCAGGCGCCGGTGGTGACGGATTCGACGGAGTTCGGCCAACTTATCCCACTGGACATTTCCGCGGTTCAAGGCGCAGGATACCTCGTCAGGTGAGGGGTTGAGACTGGAATTGTCGTCGGTTGCGAATCGTTCCGCAGAGCCGCGATGGTTGTC
>JAFAXZ010000159.1 GCA_019240665.1 Pseudonocardiales bacterium
GTCTTGTGATTCTGGATGCCTTACGTGACCTTGGTTGGTCGTAGTGTTAAATGATCGGTGGAGCTGACCATAGACGAGCGGGCCGAGTTGCAGGCTGTAGTGAAAAGTGCGGATGTTCCAGCGCCGGTGGCGACACGGGCGCGGATCGTGTTGTGGCACTCGGAAGGCCGATTGAAAAAGCAGGTCGCTGAGTTGGCGGGCGTATCACGTCCAACGGTGGATCTATGGTTGAGCCACTATCAGACCGAAGGACTCGCTGGCTTGGTTGACCGATCCCATGCAGCACCTCGCGAGCAAGTTCCTGCACCGATTCGTGCCCGGCTCTTAGCGGCAACTCGAACGAGTCCACCGGCTGATACTGGGTTATCGCATTGGTCGAACCAGGAGATGGCGGCGTTCACCCGCCAGTCCATCCGTCGGGGAACCTTTAGCAGTGTCAAGGTCCTGATCAAGCAGATACGGGACTACATCATGCACTGGAACACCAGCGCCAAACCGTTCGTCTGGACCGCCACCGCCGACGAGATCCTAGCCAAGGTCCGTCTCGTCGAAACCAACATCAAGAAACTCGTCGACAATAACGCTAAGTAAAGAGAGCTGGATTACGCGACACTAGGCGACGGAGTTCACGACGGACGGTCTGCTCGCTAAGCGGCTGCGCTGCACTAACCCGCAAGGTCAGACATCGCCGGGCTTGGGCGGTAGTGGACAGGCCTCGAAGGTTTGCCGGAGATCGTCGGGCGCGGTCACCAGCAAGACCTTGAGAAGGTTGACCGTGGCGGTGCGGGTGGCGTTGGCCTGGGACCGCGCCATCAGCAAAATCCGTAAGGCTTCCCGCGCCCCATCCGCGCGGGGCTGGGCGAGTCTGGGCGCGGCCAACGCGTGCTGGGCTGCTTGTCGAGCGTCGGCCGGATCGGACTTGCCGCCTGGGCGGCGGCTGGCACGACGCGGACGGCCGGTCTCGATGACAGGGTGTCTGGCGCGGTGCAAGGTTCGCAGCAATCCGGTCGAGGACGGCACCGGTCTGGACGCAGCACCAGGCGGCACAGCAGCACCAGGCGGCACATCTGTGACGAGTCACGCACAGCAACGCGGACAGGCTTCTCATCAGGCCAGCCGGTGAACCAGGCCGGTGCCAGCAACCCGGACGACAGGTCAGGCGCAAGGCACGCCCGAGAGCGGCCGGATTCTTGACGGGTCAGCCCAAATCGCCGGCGCCGATCCTGGCAGCAGCCCAAACCGGACCACCGCAGCGCAGTGTCACAGATTCTTGATTGATTCCAGAAACTGGGGCAGACTTCGGAGCGTGCCAACGACTTCGGACTTCGAGCGCATGTTGCGCGGGGTTGCTTTGCGTGTGACGCGCCCTCGGGTAGCGGTGCTGTCCGTGGTGCACGCCCATCCGCACGCCGACACGGACTCGATCATCGGTGCCGTGCGTGAGGATCTCGGTGAGGTGTCCCACCAGGCCGTCTACGACGTGCTGCGTGCGCTGACTGCCGCGGGTCTGGTGCGGCGCATCCAGCCGACGGGCTCCGTGGCGCGCTACGAGGCGCGGGTCGGGGACAACCACCACCACGTCGTGTGTCGGTCGTGCGGTGCCATCGCCGATGTCGACTGCGCGGTCGGCTACATCCCCTGCCTGACGGCCGCTGACGACTCGGGTTACGAGATCGACGAAGCCGAGGTGATCTACTGGGGCCGATGTCCCGACTGTGTCGCGGCAACTTCTGCCGCGTCCGGCGGCTGATCGCAGCCACGCAGCGGTCGACACCAGCAGAGCAACACAGCCTTGGATCCAGAGCAATCAACATCAAGAGCAACCAGCCATCAAAAGGAAACAGCGAGACAGGAGAAGGACCGACGTGTCTGACCGCGGCAGCGAAAGCGAGAACCCAGTAATCCCATCCCCCACTCCCAAGCCGCATCGGCCGAGGACGAACCGGGACTGGTGGCCGAATCAGCCGAACTTGCAGGTTCTCCACCAGCACTCGCCCCTGTCTAATCCGTTGGGCGAGGACTTCAACTACGCAAAAGAGTTCAAGACCCTCGACGTCGACGCGTTGAAGCGGGATATCTTCGAGGTGATGACGACGTCGCAGGACTGGTGGCCGGCCGACTACGGCCACTACGGGCCGCTCTTCATCCGGATGAGCTGGCATGCCGCCGGGACGTACCGCATCGCCGATGGCCGGGGCGGTGGCGGCTCCGGCGCTCAGCGCTTTGCCCCCCTCAACAGTTGGCCCGACAACGCGAGCCTCGACAAGGCCCGTCGGTTGCTCTGGCCGGTCAAGCAGAAGTACGGCCGGAAGATCTCCTGGGGCGATCTGATCATCTTCGCCGGCAACTGTGCCATGGAATCGATGGGGTTCAAGACGTTCGGCTTCGGCTTCGGGCGAGAGGACACCTTCGAGCCGGAGGAGATCTTCTGGGGCCCTGAGGACACGTGGCTCGGAGATGAGCGCTACAGCGGCGACAGGGAGCTCGCCGGTCCTCTCGGCGCGGTCCAGATGGGCCTGATCTACGTGAACCCGGAGGGCCCCAACGGGAACCCGGATCCGCTGGCTGCCGCCCTGGACATCCGGGAGACCTTCGGCCGTATGGCGATGAACGACGAGGAGACGGTTGCGCTCATCGTCGGCGGCCACACGTTCGGGAAATGCCATGGTGCAGTCCCGGCGGACTGCGTCGGTCCCGAACCCGAGGGTGCCCCTATCGAGCAGCAGGGCCTCGGCTGGAGGAACACCTGCGGCAGCGGTAAGGGTTCCGACACGCTCACCAGCGGGCTGGAGGGCGCATGGACTAACGAGCCGACGAAGTGGGACAACGGGTTCCTCGACAACCTGTTCACGTACGACTGGGAGCTCACGACGAGCCCCGCCGGTGCGAAGCAGTGGACTCCCAAGAATCCCGAGGCCCAGGGCACCGTGCCGGATGCTCATGATCCGTCGAAGCGGCACGCCCCGATGATGCTGACGACGGACCTCGCGCTGAAGCTGGATCCGATCTACGGACCGATTGCGAAGCGCTTCCACGAGAACCCCGACCAACTGGCACAAGCGTTTGCGAAGGCGTGGTACAAGCTTTTGCAC
>JAFAXZ010000211.1 GCA_019240665.1 Pseudonocardiales bacterium
GCAAGAGCGGGTCGCGGCGTGGTCGGAGACCACCGGACTGGATCTTCGGTGGCTCGGCACCACGGCGGATGCCGAGGAAATCAAGGACACCGCAGTGACTCAGCCACTGACCGTGGCGCTGTCGCTGCTCGCCGCCGAGGAGTTGGCACGGCGGGTGGAGCTGCCAACCGAGGCACCGGTCGCCGGGCATTCGGTGGGGGAACTCGCCGCAGCAGCCGTGGCGGGGGTGCTCACCACCGACGAGGCCGTCGCGCTCGCGGCCGTCCGGGGCCAGGAAATGGCCACCGCGTGCGCGCTGGAGCCGACCGGGATGTCCGCGGTACTCGGGGGCGACCCCGAGGATGTCACGGCGGTGCTGGCCCAGTTGGGGCTGGACGTGGCCAACCGCAACGGCGCCGGGCAGATCGTCGCCGCGGGCCGCATCGATGCGCTGGCGGCCCTGGCGCAGCACAAACCTGCCCAAGCACGCGTGATGCCGTTGCCTGTTGCCGGGGCGTTCCACACCCGGTTCATGGCCCCAGCCGAGCACGCACTGGCGCAGTACACCGCCCAGCTCATCGTCAAGGACCCGGCGCGCCCGCTGCTGTCCAACGCCGACGGAGAAGTGGTGACCGGGGGCGCAGAGATGCTGCGACGACTGATCGAGCAGGTGACCAAGCCGGTCCGCTGGGACTCCTGTATGGCGACGCTGCGCGCCTTGACCGTTACCGCAACGGTCGAGCTTCCGCCCGCTGGTAAGCTGTCCCGCCTGCTTAAACGAGACTTCAAGGGCACAGTCACGCTGGCGCTGAAGGCACCCGAGGACCTCGACAAGATCGCCGGTCTGCTTTGTGCCCACTCAGGAACGGACCACTCAGGGGCCGACTACTCAGGAATAGTAGCGTGAGCCTCCTCCTTCGGCAGCTCGCCCCGACCACTGGTGCACGCATCCTCGGTCTGGGCAGCAGGCAACCCGAGCAGATTGTGACCAACGCCGACATCGCCGCCCGCGGGGTGCAGACCACCGACGAATGGATCCGCAGCCGGGTGGGCATCGCCGAACGGCGCTTCGCCCGCAAAGACGAGTCAGTGGTTGACATGGCAGTCGATGCGGGCGCCAAGGCGCTCGCCGACGCCGGGCTGGCCCCCGCCGATATCGACGCAGTGCTGGTCGCGACCTGCACCATGCCCTCGTACATACCCAACGCGGCCGGGCAGACCGCGGACCGGATCGGGGCACGTGCCGCCCCTGCCTTCGACATCAACGCCGCCTGCGCTGGCTTCTGCTATGGGCTGGGCACCGCATCCGACATGATCCGCGCCGGCTCCGCGCGGCACGTGCTGGTGATCGGCGCGGAGAAGCTGTCCGACTGGGTGGACCCGATGGAGCGCGCCACGTGCATTATCTTCGCTGACGGCGCGGGCGCAGCGGTTCTCGGCCCGGTTGACCACGACGAGCCGCCCGGGATCGGCCCGATTGCCGCCGGCAGCGCCGGCGACCTGGTAGACACCATCGTGGTGGCCGACCGCAACTCCTTCATCCGCCAGGAAGGCCAGGAGGTGTACCGGTGGGCGATCACGAAGATCGCACCGGTGGCGCTGCGGGCGTTGGAGCTGGCCGGACTCGCTCCGGCGGACGTCGACGTGCTGGTGCCGCATCAGGCCAACTTGCGCATCGTTGAGGCCATCGCCAAGCGTATGCGGGCGGCCGGAGCCCGCGAGGACATGGTGGTGGCCGACGATATCGTCCACTCCGGCAACACGTCCTCGGCGTCGATACCACTCGCGCTGGACCACATGCGAGCCGAAGGTCGAGTCCGTTCAGGAGACCTCGCTCTGCTGATCGGGTTCGGCGCTGGACTGTCTTATGCAGGCCAGGCGGTGGTCCTGCCGTGAAAGGGTACTGCCCTGAACCCACGCTCCGCATCGGGAGAATACATCGCAGCGCGGGGCCGTCGGCCCCGATCACCGGTGACCGACAGCCCGATCACCGGTGACCGACAGAAGGGACACATGCCAGTGACGAACGAGGAGATCCTCCATGGCCTTGCCCAGATTGTGCACGAGGTGGCGGGCATCGAGAAGAACGAGATCACCCCGGAGAAGTCCTTCGTGGACGAGTTGGACATCGACTCTCTGTCCATGGTGGAGATCGCCGTGCAGGTGGAAGACTACTTCGGCGTCAAGGTGCCTGACGATGTGCTGGCCAACCTCAAGACCGTCGGTGACGCGGTGGACTACGTCGCCAAGACCACATGACGCCGACGTCCTCATCCCCGCGAAGGCGCGATGACGCGTGCTGGCGTACTTCTCCCGCGGAGGCGTAATGACCACTGAGGTTGTCGTCACTGGGCTCGGGGCGACTACCCCGCTCGGCGGGGACGTCGCATCGACCTGGGACGCCCTGCGCGCCGGCAAGAGCGGAGTCGTCGCGTTGACCGAGGACTGGGTTGATCGCTTCGACTTACCCGTGCGGATCGCCGCGAAGCTGGCGGTCGATCCGACCGACTCACTCCCGCGGGTGCAGGCCCGCCGCTGGGACCGTTGCGAGCAGGTCGCGATGATCGCCGCACGAGAAGCCTGGCGGCACGCTGGTGTACCGGACGTGGAACCAGAGCGGCTGGCTGTCGTGATCGGCACTGGTATCGGCGGTGCGCTGACCCTGCTCGGGCAGGACGACCTGCTCGAAACCGCGGGAATGCGTAAGGTTTCGCCACTGACCATCCCGATGCTCATGCCCAACGGCCCAGCCGCGCATGTCGGTCTGGATCTCCACGCTCGTGGCGGGGTGCATGCCCCAGTCGCCGCCTGCGCCTCCGGTGCCGAAGCACTGGTCATCGCGTGGCGGATGCTGCGGGCCGGGGAAGTCGACGTGGTGGTAGCTGGCGGAGCCGAGGCGTGCATCGTCCCCATCACGTTGGCTGGGTTTGCTCAGATGCGGACCATGAGCACCCGCAACGACGAGCCCGAACGGGCCTCCCGCCCGTTTGATATCGCGCGGGACGGGTTCGTGCTCGGCGAGGGTGCCGGGGTGATGGTACTTGAACGGGCGGAGTTCGCTGCGGCTCGTGGAGCCGCCCGGCACGGTCGGCTGGCCGGGGTGGGCACCAGCTCCGATGGCTACCACATCACCGGGCCCGAACCGGAAGGCATCGGAGCCGGCCGAGCGATTTCGGCTGCGCTGCGCACCGCAGGGCTGGACAAGGCCGACGTCGGGCACGTCAACGCGCACGCCACCGCCACCTCGGTTGGCGACGTCGCGGAGGCGGCCGCGATCCGGGCCGCCGTCGGCGACCACGCGGTGGTCACCGCGCCCAAGGGGGCATTGGGTCACCTGATCGGTGCCGCTGGCGCGGTCGAAGGACTGGCCTGCGTGTTGGCGCTGCGGGATGGTGTCGTACCCCCGACGCTGAACTTGGAGAACCCCGACCCGGGTGTACAGCTCGACGTCGTGACCGGCTCCGCCCGCGAGGTGAGGTTACGCGCCGCCGTCAACGACTCGTTCGGGTTCGGCGGGCACAACGTCGCGCTCGCCTTCACCTCGGCCTGACCGGCCCCAGGTAAGGCACTCCATTGCAAGGAGATCACCGATGACAGCTCTGGCTCATCATGCCCACGCAGCTGCCCATTCCGCGGATGGCCGGTCCGGCAATGGCGAAGCAACTGATCCGCGGGACCCGGAACTACGTCTGGAGTGTCTGTTCGACCCGGACACAGTGGTGTCGCTGCGTCCCCGGGACAGCAGCGGAGCGTTCGCCGCCCGCGGCCGCATCGACGGGGCCAAGGTGATCGCCTACTGCACTGACGCGACCATGATGGGTGGTGCGATGGGCTCGGAGGGCTGCCGGCACATCGTGGAGGCCATCGACACCGCGATCCGAGAGCGGTCGCCGGTGATCGGGTTATGGCACTCCGGGGGGGCACGGCTGGCTGAGGGTGTGGAAGCTCTCGACGCTGTCGGTCAGGTGTTCGCCGCCATGGTCCGGGCCTCCGGGCGAGTGCCACAGATCTCCGTGGTCCTCGGCGCCGCTGCGGGGGGAGCCGCCTACGGCCCTGCGCTCACCGATATCGTGATCATGGCACCGGAGGGCCGGGTGTTCGTCACCGGTCCGGACGTGGTTCGCAGCGTCACTGGCGAGCAGATCGACATGGAGGCGTTGGGCGGTCCCAGCGCGCACGGCAAGAAATCCGGCGTGGCGCACGTGGTTGCCTCCTCCGAGGCCGACGCGTTGCTGCGAGCCCGTCATATCGCCGGCCTGTTCGCTCGCCCTGGGATGTTCGACCTGCACTCGATCCGCGAGGAGGCCGACCTGTCCGAGTACCTGCCCGCCGAGCGTCAACGCGCCTACGACGTTCGCCCCTTGCTGCACGCCGTACTGGACGAGCCCGATCCCACCGGCGGGTTCGCTGAGCTGCAACCCAAATGGGCTCCCAACATCGTGGTGGGGCTGGGCAGACTCGCTGGGCGAACCATTGGGGTGATCGCGAACAACCCGCTGCGGCTAGGGGGGTGCCTGGACTCGGCGTCGGCGGAGAAGGCGTCACGCTTTGTCCGGATGTGCGACGCGGGCGGGATACCCCTGCTTGTCCTGGTCGACGTGCCCGGATACCTGCCCGGCGTCGGTCAGGAGTGGGACGGTGTGGTGCGTCGCGGCGCCAAGCTGCTGCACGCCTTCGCCGAAGCGATCGTCCCCCGAGTCACTCTGGTGACTCGCAAGGCCTTCGGCGGTGCCTACATCGCCATGAACTCCCGGTCGCTGGGCGCGACCCAGGTTTTCGCCTGGCCCGACGCCCAGGTTGCCGTGATGGGCGCCAAGGCCGCAGTAGGCATCCTGCACCGCAAAGCGTTGGCTGCGGCGGCGGAGGACGAGCGCGAGGCGTTGCACGCCAAACTCGCTGAGCACCACGAACAGATCGTCGGCGGCGTCGACCGCGCCGTGGCGATCGGAGTGGTGGACGAGGTGATCAAGCCGGCGCAGACCCGGCGACGCCTGGCCGAAGCGCTGGCCGCAGCACCCGCGGGCCGCGGTGCGCACGGCAACATCCCGCTATAACGTCAGCAGGCTGCCCGCAGGTTCATGCTCGGCGAGCTGGGGCCCAGCCGCAGCTGGTCGCCTTCGCCGATCAGGGGGTAGGACACCCACCACCGCAGACACCTCACCGGCAGCTCAGGCGGTGCGTCGGCGGGGTTCTGCAGGCTAGTGAACGAGGTCAATGCGACAAGCCCACCGCCGGCTCGGCGTTCCAGCCGGTGCACCACGATGCTGCCATCCAGAGTGGACCGGTATTGACCGTGCCAGGCGCCTTCCCCGAGATCCCGCGCCCACTGCGGGATGACGGCGCTGCGCCAGAGCTGGTAGTCACCGGCGTTGATCGCGTCGAAATACTTCTGCAGCACCTTCCGGATCTGATCGGCGTCCGGATGCAGCGCGACATCCTCGACGAGCACGACGGTGGCCGACCCTGGCTCCGGCGGTCTCGGCGCTGCCTTGTTGCCAGTCGAGCCATGCCGAGCCACTCCGGCGGCGGGCTGCAGGTCGCGCACCAGCACCCCGGCCCCCACCGCGCCAGCGAGCACCACGAACACCACCACGAACGGGGCCCACCGGCGTCGGGCGACATGCTGCGCCACCGGAGCAGACTACGCCGGCCCCGGTCCCGCACGACGCATCGCTCCGTGGCCGGGCTGGACGATCCGATAAGAGTAGGCGCTTGGTGCGTTCTGCGCGGAGGCGGACGTGGATTGGTGAACTCCCAAGCGGCCGCCGTGCTCTGGTGTAGGTCAACGCTGCGCGATGGCACAACCGTCAAGGAGCGCGGCGAGCGTGCTGGTGTCGGTCTGCAGGATGCCGCCGGCGAACTGCAGCGCCGCGAGTGATCGTCGCGCTGCCGTAGCGTCGCCGTGGCCGCACGCATCGGTTACCACTATGGGCTGGAAACCGAGATCCGTTGCGTGCCGCGCGGTCGGCTCAATGCCGACCTCCAGCGCCACGCCGACGATGGCGATGGCCTCGACCGCGCAGTCCCGCAGCGCGATCTCCAACGGGGTCCCGACGAACGCCGACATCGCGATCTTGTCGAGGATGACCTCGTCCGGCTGCGGATCCAGCTCCGGCACGAGCGCGAACTGCGGCGAGTCCCGCGGGAAAGTCGACACGATCTGCTGCGGGCTGGACTTACGCTGCCAGGCCATGGCAGTGCGGACCGCGGACATGCCGGCCACTTCCAGCGGGAGGGTCATGTGCCGGGTGTAAAACGTCCGCACGCTGGCCCGACGGGCGGCCGAAAGGACGCGGACGACGTTCTCCGTGATCCGCGCGCCGTCCTCGATTTGGCTGAGGATGCCTACCTGCATGTCGTAGACAAGCAGCGCCAGCCGCTGCGGGTCGCCGCAGATCTCGTCCAGTCCGCAGCGGATCTCCAAGCCACGGTGCTGATGCATGTTCTGCTCCTTTCGCGCGCCGTCGTCAACCGGCCAGGGTCCGGTCGTAGGGCTCAGCGATGTCGACATCGTCACGGAACAGCGCCTCGATCGGCAGCGGTACCACGACAGGAATGAAGAACCACTCGAGGTACCCCGCTCTACTGAGCGGGAAGTCGTCGACGTAGCGTCGGGCCTCCTCGACGCTGTCGAGCTCGAACACGATAACGACGCCGGGCTCGTCAGCGCGCGCATAGTTCTCACGGACGATGCCGGCCTTCCACAGCCGCCATACATGGGCGACCTCTTGCGGGAGCCACGGGGTGATGGTCTCCAGCGTCACACCGGGCTTGAAGCGGTCGCAGGCGATGATCTTCACAGTGTTCTCCGGAACGGTTAGGAGTGGCTTGCCGTGGTGAACGGGGTCCATGGAGGATCTGTCTGGCTAGGCCGAACGTACTAGTCACTCACGGGCTAGTCACCCATGAGCTAGTTCCCCCACGAACGTTCGCACGCAGGATACTTACACTATTACAAACTGTAGCTGAAGGACCGGCTGCCATTGTCCACGGCATGAAGGCAACCGTTGCCCGCCTGACCCTGCGCCACCGGTTTCGACCGGGCGCGAGAGGAAGTACGACAGGCACGGTCAGACTGTGCGTGCCGTCGCCAGAGAATCATTGCTCGATCCGCCTCCTGAGCATCTACGCTCAAGTCCGTCCGAGCCCGGGCGCTCAGATGGCTACCCATCCCCCTGCGCTAGCCCGCCGCCTGCGCTGGCACGCATCACTGACACCAACGGAAGAGGCGATCATGACCGCGGTCGGGCGTCCGGATCACGCGGTGGCGCAGGGCCACCGCGTCACCACTCTCGAGCTTTTCTTCGACCTGGTGTTCGTCTACGCCATCACGCAAGTGACGGCGCTGCTCGCGGACCACCCAACCCTTCTGGGCCTGACCCAGGGCTTGCTTGTGCTCATGGTG
>JAFAXZ010000220.1 GCA_019240665.1 Pseudonocardiales bacterium
GGGAAGCTGTTTGGCAGGGTTGACACCGACCTAACTCATGGAGCCACCTGCACGAGATCGGCGCGCACCGCCAGCAGCCCCCGCACCACCAGCGCGGTGACCAGCCCCCCAAGGCCGCGATCAGCGCGTACACCCCGACCCGATCACAGTGGCGCGACCGCGCCGGATTCTCACCGGCTCCCTCGCACCGTTGCTCCCGCCGGAGAGTAGGCGATCCGTTTCCCATGGTGCAAGCGACCTGTCGACTGAGGCACCGGGCTGGGCTGCTCACGGGACTGGTTGCTCACGGGACTTAGTGACCGGTGGCGCTTCGACCGGGCAGTCCGGGGGCGTTCATCGCGCGAATCAGGTCCTCCCGGGCCCGGGCCACCCGGGAGCGGATGGTGCCAATCGGGCAGCCGCACACTTCGGCTGCGGTCGCGTAGTCCAGATCCAGCACCTGGGTGAGCACGAAGGCGTCCCGGCGGTCGGGTTCCAGTGCGGTCACCAGCTCGCGGAGCAGCACGCCTTCGTCGAACCCGGACCGCCGGTGTGTCAGGTTTCCGGCCACGACGGTGTCCCAGTCCTCGACCGCGGTGGTGCGCGGCCGCGTCATGGTCCGCCGGACGTGGTCGGCGGCGACCCGCCGAGCGATGGAGAGCAGCCAGGTGCGGGCGCAGGAGCGGGCGGCGAAGTTGGGCAGTGCTCGCAGCGCGCGCAGGTAGGTCTCCTGGGTGAGGTCCTCGGCCTCGTTACGCTCACAAAGGTGACTGATGAAGCGGTAGATGTCACGCTGGGTAGCGCGAACGAAGGCCGCCAGGGCGGCGCGATCCCCCGCACCTGCAGCGAGCGCAAGTGCAGTAGTTCGCGCATCATAAGATTGGGGGTCACCCATGCGGGAAGGGTAACTAAAAGTTGCTGGGAACCCCAGGGATCCGGTGGACGACCATTGTCACGTGGATTGCACGCACTGTAAGGAAGCCCTCTCGGCGCAGCTGGACGGTGAGGAGAGCGCGGCGGAACGGAGTGCAATTGAGGTACACCTGGCGAGCTGTGCCGGGTGCCGCTGGTTTGCTGACGAGGCGGCGCACGTCACCCGGCTCGCTCGCACCGCCGTGGCCACCCAGGAGCCCGACGTGGTCAAAGCGGTCCTGGCGGCTGCCCCCCGGTCACGCCGTCCCCATCTGGTCACCGTTCTCCGCATGCTGCTCGGTCTGGTCGGTCTCGCTCAAGTTGAGGTGGCCTTCGTCGGGATGCTCGGAGCTCACACCAGCGGACACGGCTCCCAGGGAGTTGTGCTGGAAGGCGCCTCGGTCGCGCATTTCGCGCATGAGAGCGCCGCGTGGAATCTGGCACTGGGGGTCGGCTTTCTCTGGGTCGCCAAGCGCTCATCGCGGACCTCGGGGATGGTGCCCACGCTGGCGACGTTCGTGGCGGTACTCACCGTGCTGGTGGTGATGGATGCGATGGCCGGGGGAGTCGATGCCGTCAGGTTGCTCGCGCACGGACTAGTCCTGATCGGCCTCGTCCTTGTGATGGTGCTCGACCGGCTACCAAGGCCCGCTGGGGGAACCGTGCCCGGTGTCCCCCTGTGGCGGCAGCGCCAGTCCAGCCCTTCACGGCAAGTCGATCCGGCGATCGTGACCGACACCGATGACCTGCCGCCGGATCTGCGACCGACCGCCCGGCACGACGACACCGCCATCGCGCAGCGCCGGACCGCGTAACCCTGACCGTGCCCGGTCGGTCTGGTCGGGTACGGGAAGATCGTCAAAAGTGAGTTGTGGCCGTGCGGATGTGCACCGCGACAGCTCACTTTCGACGATCAAGGGGGCTTGGATCAGCTCCCGGAGGGAGAGCTGATCGGCTGTTGCGTTCCGAGGCCACGTCATGTCAAGATGAAGCAGTTGCAAATTTATGGCAATACAGGTGCGGTGATCATGACGAGCATCGCGGCGGAGCCGGTGAACCGCTCCCAGCGCGGGCACACTCACGGCCACCTGTGGTCGTTGTCCGATGGCACTGCCCTGCACGCCCCGTACGGCCAGTTGGTGACCGAATCCGGCACTGGTCGGGTCTGCTGTCACCTGTGCGGACGGTGGTATGTCTCGCTGGGCGGCCACCTCCGGACGCACGGACACACTGCCGATTCCTACCGGGAAACGATGGGGCTGTGCCGGAGTCGTCCCCTGGTCGCCGAGGCTCTCTCTCGATCGATTGCTACCCGCTTGGGGTGGGTCAAGCTGCGGCGCGAGGTCGACGCGGCCGGCATTGCGGTACGGCCGGCGAACCTCAGCAGTGCCCAGCCCAATAGGGATCCGCAGGGTTGCGTTGGAGCGACAATCGCAAGGTAGTTGCTACAGCATCGGATGGCCACTACAGGAGGTCACGCATGGCCGACTACACCCTGCCCGACCTGCCCTACGACTACGGCGCCTTGGAGCCACACATCTCCGGGGAGATCATGGAGCTGCACCACTCCAAGCACCACGCCACCTACGTCAAGGGTGCCAACACCGCCTTGGAGCAGCTGGCGCAGGCGCGGGAGCGCGAGGCGCTGTCAGCGGTGAACATGCTGGAGAAGAATCTGGCGTTCAACCTCGGAGGTCCTGCACGCCGTCCACCTGCGTTATCTCGACCCGGGGGGTGGAGGACCACCACGCTGATTCCCTTCGGGGCGGTCCGCGAGCAGCCAGAGGGTACCCTGGGGGGTGTCGCGCACCTCGATCCCGGCTGCGGTGAGTCGATCGCGCAGGGCGTCGGCGAGCGTCCACGAACCCTGTTTCCGAGCGTGTTCCCGCACTTCGAGGAGGGTGTTGACGAAAGGCGCGACGATGTCCCGGGGATCCCGCGTACCAACCACGGCGAGTTCGGCCAATCGTGTCATCATCCGACGCAGCATGGTCCGGGGCCCCTCGGTGCCGTCCATTTCCTCGGTGTCGGCCGACCAGTCAACGATCGCCTGCTCCAGTTCGAGGACGGCCGTGACTGCCGCATTCACGTCACGGGCCCGTAGTCCGGTGTCGAAGACGTCCTCCAGTCGTTCGGCCTCTGCGCGCAGCGATGGTGTGGGGCACGGTGTCCCGGCGGCGCAGCGCTGCGCGTCCGACAGGACAGGTGTCGGCCCGCTACCCGTCGCGATCGCGTTCAGTTCCTCGATCGTCACCGTGCAGCCCGACGCGAACACCGTGTTCCCTGCCTGCCTGCGGATCGTGAGCGCGCCCCGGCCCAGGACCGTCACCGTATCCGCGTCGAGGTCGAACACGGCAGCGGTGTGTTCGTCCACCCCGAGCACGACCGTATCGGCTGCCATCATCGACTCCAGCACTCGCAGCCGCCGCTCGCCGAGGTAACAGAACCGGGTGTCGTGGGTGCCGCCCTCGGCGTTGTCGTAATGCGGGATCACCGCCGCCTGCAGGCCGATCTGTGCCAGCAGATCCATGCCGTCGGCCCAGTACGGGGCCGCGCCCACCTTGTAGATCTCGTACACCGGCACGGTGGCAACCCCGAGGGTCAGCGCCGCCGCGCTGGCGAATGTCACGCAGCCGCCGCCGGTGAGCTTGTCGATGAGGACGTCGCGCAGCCGGCTGCGTTTCCAGACTCCGAGCGCGTAGGTCGGGCTGCCCGGGCCGGCAAAGACATAATCGGCAGCATCGATCCGCGCCAGGGCCCTTTCGCGGGCCAGGACGTCATTCGCGGTAGGCCACGATACGACGTCGAGAGAAATCTGAAAATTTCGAAAATAGCGGACCGTACGCTGAGAGATTTCGTCAGCATTCTCCTGAAAACCGTATGGGCTATCGAGGAGTACCGCATCGACGGGTGGAGCGCCGAGGCGCTCGACGAGCCGGCGATGCACCTTCGCCATCGTCGGGGCGGTTTCTCCGGACCCCATGATGGCAAGCAGTCGTGGGCGGGGCGTCACGAAAGGAGATCACCCCTTTGCGCACGTTCCGGACTCAGGAGCCGACGAGCTGACCTGCCACATCGGGGGTGTGGGCTACCACAGCGTGCCATAGCCGCGGGTACGCGTCGGCAGCCGCCATCACGGCCGGCGTGGTGCGTGCTACCAGCGACAGGTGCCGTAGCGCATGGGCCAGGACGTGCTCGACCGCGACCGCCGCAGGGGTTGGGGCTGCGGCGTCTGTGGCGCAGAGGATGTGGGTGTCAGGGGGGATGGCAGACACGGCGCCCTCGGCAGGGTCCGGGTCGGGGGCGACCGCGTAGGTGAGGATCAGCCCACCGCGAGTAGGTCGCCATGAGGTCGAGTGCACAACTGTCGCGGTAGGCACGGGGGCGCTCAGGCCCGCGAGCTCCCGAGCCCGCGCATCGGGTCGGCATCCCGCTGGCAGATCGCCGCACGCCACACGCCAGCTCAACTGAGTGTCGTCCGAGATCGACAACAGGATGACTTCGATCTGAACCTTGTGCACGTAAACCCCCAGGTGCTTAGCTGCCCTCCAGTTGCAACTGCGATGCTAGGGCAGGGCACGGGGCTGTTGTTGGTCGGCAGTGACTGGCGGGAAGTCCACTTTTGTGGGTGCCGCGCGTTACGCTCGCCTTGGCTGGCAACCGTAGAGAGGGGAGCCCCGACATCCCACCGCTGACCTGGCACACCGCTGTGACGACGTGGACGTCGGCCCCGATCGTCGACGTACTGGCCGCGCTCGCGGTGGCCGGTTACCTGATAGCCGTGCTCCGCCGGGCACAGACGACTGGGCCCGGCTGGCCGCTGCGTGCCACGGCGTGCTGGCTGGCGGGCGTGCTGGTGCTGCTGGTTTCGGTGCACAGCAGCATCGAGGTGTACGGGCACGCGCTGCTGTGGGTGCACATGATTCAGCATCTGCTGCTGATCATGGCCGTGCCGGTGTTGCTGATCTGGGGTCAACCGATCCGCCTTGGGTGGCGCCGACCCCCGGGCGGCCGCCTGGCCCGGTGGCTGACCTTTCCCGTACTGACGCTGGGCTTGTACACCGGGGTGCTGGTGATCACTCATCTCACCAGTTTCCCGGAGCTGATGGCGACCCAGCCCTGGGCGCACCACATCGAGCAGGCCCTGTATCTGGTCAGCGGTTATCTGCTGTTCTTGCCGTTGGTCGGCGCGGAGGCCAGCCCGTGGCCCATTCCGCATATCGTCCGGTTTGCCCTGCTCGGATTGGCGATGGGGGCAGACACACTGGTGGGTGTGGCGCTGATGCTCACCGGGCAACCGCTGGCCCCCAGTACAGTGCTGATGCGGCCGGGCTGGGGACCTTCCCTGCTCGAAGATCAGAACTGGTCCGGAGCGATCATGTGGGTCGCGGGTGACGTCCTGATGCTGCTGCTGATGCTCGCGGTCGTCGCCCAGTGGAGCGCTAGCGGGCCCCGGGCCCGGCTCGGCGACTGGTTGGAATCGGCCCGCCGCCAGTCGCTGGCCGGAATCGGATCCGCGTCCGGTGGTGACTACGGCTCCGGTGGTGACCACGGCTCCGGTGGTGACCACGGCACTGTCGGGGCCAGTCCCGACGTCGACGACGACGAAGCCGCCCGGCAGGCCTACAACCGGATGCTGGCCGCCCTACACCGGCGCTCGCCCCCCGGACGCGGCGGGTGACACCAGCTCGGGAATGGAGTGATCTTGTAGCGTGCCAGACGGTGCCGCTATCGTTGACGGGTCGGTGCAGGGGACTACCAGAGGTCGCCGTCGCGCCAGTCGCAGGTGAGCTCGCCGGACAGATCCAGCGGGACCGTCAGCGGAAGGACGTAAATGCAGCAGTCGTCTTCTGCGGTGCGCGCGATGCCGGTCGGGGTGAGCGCTGAGGTCGGTCCCTGCCACAGCTTCCAGCCGCGTGCGGCGTAGAAGTTCTTAGCCTCGTCGGTGGTGCCCAGCGCACCCAGGTCGTATGCGCCGCGCACCACCCGCTCCAGCGCTTCCATCATGGCCGCGCCGTGCCCGCGTCCGCGCCGGCTCGCGCGCACTCCGACGCTTTCGACATAGCCGGTACGCAGCGCCCGCCCGCCGTGCAGCAGCCGCCGCTGGACTACGGACGCGTGCCCGATCAGCTCCGCCCCCTCCCACACCAGGGCATGCACTCCGCCCAGGGCGTGGTCCCAATCGTGATCGGTCATGTCGTCGAAAACCTCATCGAGGAGTCTTCGTACCGCCATGCGGGTGGCGGTGTCCAGCTCAGCGGTATGTGCGGTGCGCACCTGGGTCATAGCGCCATCCTCGCAGCGATGCCCACTCGGTGAACGTTCGTGATCATTCACCGGAGGGCCGTCCCGGCGAGGGGCACCCGGTGGGCATCGTTCCACGGTGGGCCCTGTCCTCGCTGGCGTGGCACGTCCACGCCAGCGAGGACACCGATCAACCCCTGCCGATCAACCTCTACGGGGTGTACGTCGCCGCGATGCGAGGGGTAACCTCGGGCAAGCGGCACGATCATCATTCGTGGGAGCTACGCTG
>JAFAXZ010000276.1 GCA_019240665.1 Pseudonocardiales bacterium
CAGACCGGCGCGTGCCGGTCCCGGATCCGCGCCACTGCACGGTCGGAGAGAGTGACCGGCGCGATGCCCGAGGGTGCACCCAGGCACTTCTGGGTCGCCGAGTAGCAGGCGTCGACGCCCCAGGTGTCCACCTCGACCGGGATCCCGCCCAGCGAGGTGACGGTGTCGACCAACAGTAGGGTGTCGGTGTCCTGCAACTCGCGCAGCGGGGCGATCTGGTTGCGCACCCCGGTGGAGGTCTCGGCGTGCACCACCGCGACGAGCCGGGCCTGCGGCGCTTGGCGCTGGGCGTCGAGCAGCTGCTCGGGATCCAGGGCCCGTCCCCACGGGGCGTGCACGGCCTGCACCTCCGCACCCACCCGGCGAGCCACCTCGCACAGCCGCTCGCCGAAGTAGCCGTTCACCCCCACGATGGCCAGCTCGTTCGGCTCCAGCAGGCTGGCCAGGCAGGCTTCCATCCCCGCCGACCCGGTGCCGCTGACCGGCAGGGTGAAACGGTTGCGGGTGCCGAAGACGGTCCGCAATCGTTGCGCGGTGTCGGCCACCAGGGCGAGGAATTCGGGGTCCAGATGCCCGAGCACCGGCCGGCTCAACGCCTCGATGGCCTCTGGGTAGGGATTTGACGGTCCAGGCCCGAGCAGCAGCCGATCAGAGTGCACGGTGAGTACCTCCCACCCGAGGACAGAAAGAGTACGCTGATGACGGTACCTTCGCCGATCATGGATAGTCTGCGCGGCGTTCGGCAGTGGCCGGTCGACACGGTGGCCATCGCGGTGGTGGACGCCTCCGGTGCCGTGGTGGGCAGCCACGGCCCGCAGGACCAGCCGTTCCGGCTCGCCTCGGTGACCAAGCTGCTCTCCGCCTACGCGGTGCTGCTGGCGGTGCAGGAGGGCGCAGTGGCGTGGCACCAGCCGGCCGGGCCGCCGGGAGCCACCGTGCGCCACCTCCTCGCACACGCCTCCGGGTTGACGTTCGACCCGCAACGGGTCTCGGCGCCTCCGGGGACCAAGCGGATCTACTGCAACGCCGGGTTCGTGGTCCTGGCCGACACGGTGGCGTCGGCATCCGGAATCCGCTTCGCGGATTACCTGACCGAAGGGGTGTTCCGGCCGCTAGCGATGTCCTCGTCACGGCTGGCGGGCTCCGCCGCTGCCGGCGCGGTGTCCACGTGCGCGGACCTGGCCCGGTTCGCCGCGGAGCTGCAGGCACCGACGCTGCTGGCACCGCAGATCCTGGCCGAGGCGACCCGGGTGGCCTACCCCGGCCTGGACGGGGTGGTTCCCGGCTACGGCATGCAGCGTCCCAACGACTGGGGGCTGGGCTTCGAATTGCGGGACCACAAGGATCCGCACTGGACGGGTAGCCGGAACTCGCCGGCGACCTTCGGGCACTTCGGGCAGTCCGGCACGTTCCTGTGGGTGGACCCAGCAGCCGGTGCGGCGTGCATCGCGCTCACCGATCGCGACTTCGGCCCATGGGCCCGCGACGCCTGGCCACCGTTCAGCGACGGGGTGCTCACCGAACTGTCCGCCCGCTGAGCAGGGCTCCGGTCGGCCTCGTCGAGAATGAAAGGCACGCAGGACGGACCTGCGCAGCTATCTGGGCAGCTAAACCACCAATCTCTTACTGCTGCTGCCATGCGCCATTGATCTGGGTTGATAGGCGCCTCACTCGCTGGTACGTAGATAGGCGGCCTGCCGAGAACCGGGCAACCGTACATCTGTGAGGGCCATTCCAATGATCACCTGCAGGTTGGTCCCCCGAGGGGGCCCGTCCCCGTGTCCGCCGCCGGGACCTTCCGCGGGACAGGCACGGTGGGACGGTGATCTGTGTTGGGTGTGGGGTGGTGCGCGCACCCGGCTCCGGGCACCGCTGGGCACCCGGCGGGTAGCGGGGGCCCTCTACCCGGGTAGAGGGCCCCGGTAGAGGGCCCTGACTAGCACGGTAGCGGGGGGGGTAGACCCCCCACTGACCCGACCGCCAGACACCCGTTGCGGGGCCTCCTAGCCCGCCACTCCGGACCGATCCGACCTAGGGCAGGGCCTGAGGCACCAACTCTCGGCGAGGGCACATGCCTCACCCCCTCGCCGGACCACTGCCCTACCCCTGAGCTGCAACAAGGCAGACAACCCAGCGAGGCAGACCCGCGCCTACCACCCCGAAAACACCCGCTTTCAGCGGCCCGGACGAGGTACCCTGCCTGCCCTGGCTTCCCGCGTGGCACCGTTTTCAAGCCCAACCCGTCACGGCGGAGCGCACATCCCCGAACAGCGCCGTTCAGGGCTGTTGTGTGACGGGTTCCAGCGAACCTGTCACACCCGTCACACAAGACGTTCTCGCAGATCAAACCCCGAGTGAACCCGTCACAGTCGTTGCGACGGGTTCATCCAGCCTGTGACGGGTTCCGACGGCGACTGTGACGGGTCCAGACCGCCGTCACCGCGCTTACGCGTGATTGTCTCGTCTCACGGGCGGGTTGGGCCCACGCGCGCAGGCGCGCGCGAGACGTGACACAACCTCATGGTGGTTTACCGTCACTCTCCGTCACAGGCGGGCCGCGACATCGGCGGCCAGGATGACACGCCGATTGCTTCCCCTCCCCCCACTCACGGGCGCATCATGATCCGGAATGGGCGGCGATCGAGTCAGTGGCCGCCAAGTTCGGTGTCGGGACGGCGAAGACGGCGCGCAAGAGGGTGCGCCGGGCCGAGATCAAGGCTGGTGGCTGTCCTGGAGTGTCCAGCCATTCGCCGTCCGCACGACGTCCGGGAGCCCTACGCACAGGCCGTGAACCCGTCACACCCGTCCCGGAACCCGTCACAGGCTGGATGAACCCGTCACAGTCGTTGTGACGGGTTCACCTGTGCTCTAAACTGGGGAAACGTCTTGTATGACGGGTGTGACAAGTTGGTGGTGAACCCGTCACACCCGTCACAAACCGCTTCTGAAACGGCCCTTTCGAGAACGCGCGCTCAGCTGTGACGGGTTCGGTCCCCCAAAACCACCCCGCCCCAGCCTCACCCGGGTCGCACCACCGCAGTCTTTGGCGAATACTGATATCATTCACGGGTCGTGCGCAATCGTTCAATCTGCATGGCAAGCACACCGAGTTTTTCTTTTCCCGGTGGGTATATCTCCCGGATAACAGCCAGCAGCTCATCCCTCGACTCTCCAAGGTCTCCGCCGATGGCAACGGCATCCTCATGGTCGAGCATTGCCTCGAAGCTTTCGTATTCGGTGACTCGCTTCACGCGTGTGACGACGGTGTCGTCACCAGAGACGAAGGTCAGTTCGTGACCTACTTGGATTTTGCGCATCCTTGGGTAGCCGACACGGACTTCAACTGTTTTGATGCCGTCGGCAATTAACTTCAGGTACGGCTTACGGAGGTTGAGTCGGTGGCTGGGTACGGTATCGTTCATGACCCACCTCCCCTGGCGGCACGTTGAACGATGTGTCGGAATTGTTCATGAAACTCGCGGACACAGGCTAAATTCGGATACCGGTTCACCAGTACCTTGTTAAGATCGCGTGCGCGCAGCAGCACCGACGTGACCACACGCGGCGATGTCAATGCTTGGCTGCCGAGGACGACTGCCTCATCGGGGGTGCCTAATTGAGTAAGCGCCGTAGCCAGGTCAAGCCGGGCGATAGCCTCCCGGCTTGGTGACCTACTGGCAGCCGGCACTGACTCATGCACCGCTAAGGCCGCTTCGCCGTGGTCGCGGGCTGCTCTGAAGTCTCCTAACCAAGCGTAGGCCGACGCCGGGTAGGCAGTCAGGGCATAGGAAGCAAGAGTACCCGTATCTATGGTAAATCGACTGGGTACTCTAGCGGGCAACCGCTCGTGCAACCGTTGGGCCTCGCCGAAGAGTGTTTCACACGGTTCCCGTTGGCCCAGTCGGGCATGGGCGCGGGCTGCTTGCGCCCGGAGCCGAACCGCCAGTGGATGGCCGCTCGAAACCTTAGTAACACCCCTCATCGCAGCCCTCATCGCGCTGTCAGGGCGCTCGGAATACATGGCAATTGACGCCATGGCGTCTGCCGCCCACCCGCATAGTTCACCATGTCCTACTTCATTGGCGTAAGTGTAGCAGTCAAGAGCGAATGCCCGCGCAGTGCGGGAATTACCGAGATCGTGCGCCAGCCAAGCTAATAATTCCGATAGCCACGCGGCACAAACATAGAGTGCCTGCAACTCTTTCAGTATATGGCGACCACGGATCAGCTCGTTAACCCGTGACCGATAAACCCGTGCCACGATAAACTGCTCAGCGGGCGGGTTCTTTGAATAGACTTGATTGAGATCGCTTATTACTAATTCAAGATGTTCGAGTGTGCCTTGTCCGACAGTGCTCAACGCGGCGGCTTGGGTAAACTCAACTGCTTCATCGGCAGCGTCAGCCAGCACTCTGTTCAGAATTTCGGGAGTAACAGCGACAGCAAGACCTAATTTGAGAGTTTTCCGCCGCTGTCGTGCGTAATCTTCCGTAGGAGCCGTGGGTAATCCATCATCAGAACCGCCACGACACGCCTCTTTGGATCTTAACGAGGGATCCTCTGTGAGCTGTTCGACAGTGGCTTGCGCCCGGGCTCGCCGCTTGGCTTGTTGTTCGGCGAGATAGGCGGTTCTGGCGCCGACTAACTCGTCATACCTGGCGAGCAGATCACCTTTCGCGTCGACAAGTCGATCTGCTTTCTCCCAGAAATCACTCGCTGGTAGCTGTGAGCCTGCTTCGGCGTGCGTCACGGTCGTGCGGTCACAGGGCACCGCCCGCGCGATATCCGCCTGGTAAAGACCGGCCGCTTCCCGAAGGGCCCTCAGGTATCGGCCCAGCGCTCGCTGTTGTTCGGTAAGAAATTCGGGTTGACGAGCCACGCGCTTCCGCTCTCTGTCGTTCGCGAACCACCAGACCGCATACCGGTCATCAGCCTAGCGCCTCACCAGGTGCGCGCGGCCTCACCTGCTACCCCACCTGCTAACGCACGGTCTTTTCTCGTGCTCAGTACCTCGATGTGAGTCGGTAAGAAATAGTCCGAAAGGGAACTACCGTGCCAGCCATTCACCCGGCAGGACGTGCGAGAACGCGCGCTGATGCGCAGGCGACCACGGGGCGTCACCGTGGGAAACAGACCTGCTATCGGGCTGCCCCGGTGATCACGGTGAGTGACCATGTTCCTGGTGAGCGTGCCCGGTTCGTCGCTCAGGGCCAGCGCCACGACGACCACAGCAGCGCCACGCTGGTGATCATTCACGAGGAAAACGGATCCTGGACGATCCACGGCCTGGGCGCACCCGGAGTCACACTCAGCAAGACCGACATGATCGCACTGGCGGAATCGATCCTGGCACGGGTCCGGTGACCGCAGTGACCCGAGAGCCCGGATCCCCCCGGCAGCAGCAACGCAAAATTCCGGGCTGGCCGCCGGTTGAGAGATGCCCCGAATCGACTGCTGGCGGCCAGCCGGTTCCGGACCCGCTTGCTAAGGAAAAAAAGAGATTGCCATGTTGGTCAACGTAGTTGCGATTATCGGACCCCCGGCCGTGGGCAAAACCACCTTGGCGATGCAGATTGGTCAACTCCCTGGGACGTGGGTTTTCCGTCTTCGGGAACACGTGGCACAAAATAGCCTGGCCGCCACTGTCACGAATGCTGAGCGGCTGGGCTGGATCGATGACATCACTGTTATCACGAGCGTGCGTGGGTACCTGGAGAACCTCATCCGCGAGGGTGATATACATACGCTACTGCTCGATAACTTTCCGGGTAGAGGGACACAGGTAGGGCTGTGTCTTTCAGTGCTGCGGCAACTTGCGCCAGACTGCATCGTGCGGGCGATCGAGCTGGTTGCCGATCCGGACGTCTTGCGTCGACGCGCCGCGTCACGACGAGTCTGTCACCATTGCGAACGCGATCCGCTGTGCGATCCGCGCCTGCCTGCGATGGCAAGCGCTCTCGATCCGGGGCACTGTGCCCGCTGCGAGCATCTGTTGCATATCCGTCGAGGTGATACTGCTTGGGCTCAAACGGTCGTAGCGACAGGTCTTTATTCTAGCAGATTTTGATCTGCTAAGGTGTCCCCCTTTCTGGGGATATTCTGGGGGGATGGTTGATGAGTGGGGGCACGCCGTTGTGCGTCGA
>JAFAXZ010000348.1 GCA_019240665.1 Pseudonocardiales bacterium
CGGGAGGGTGCACGCCCATCCGGTAGATAATCTCCCGCTCCTCCTCGACCGTCGGGTATTCCACCGGGATCTTGAACAGGAACCGGTCGCGTTGCGCCTCGGGAAGCGGGTAGACGCCTTCGTTCTCGATGGGGTTCTGGGTGGCCAGGACGAGGAACGGCTGGGGCGTCGGGTGGGTGGTGCCGCCGATCGACACATGTCGTTCGGCCATCACCTCCAGCAACGCCGACTGCACCTTGGCCGGCGCCCGGTTGATCTCATCGGCGAGCACGAAGTTAGCCATCACCGGTCCCAGCTCAACGTCGAACTGCTCCCGTCCCTGCCGGTAAATGCGGGTGCCGAGGATGTCGGCGGGAACCAGGTCGGGAGTGAACTGGATGCGGGAGAATGAGCCGCCCACCACCCGGGCGATGGTCTCCACAGCGAGGGTCTTGGCTACTCCCGGCACGCCCTCGAGCAGGAGGTGCCCGCGGGCCAGCAGGCCGACGAGCATCCGCTCGACCAGCCGATCTTGTCCCACGATCACCCGCTGAACCTCGAAGACGGTCCGCTCGATCAACTCGGCGTCTCTGGCTGGGGTGGCTGGTCGGCTGGGATGACTGGACAGGCCAGATGCTGGCGGGGGCGCCCCGCCGTTGGCGTCGCTCACGGGTCCTCCTCGCACGGGGTCCGGCTAGAGCACACCCCGCCCGGTGCGCATCGCTAGCAGAAATTGACGATAACGGCAAAGGCAACATGGGTGCGGGGTCCAGCCAGACCCAACCGCTGTGCCGGTGTGACGGCTGTAAAGGTGTGGCCACCCTTGAAGAGCCACCAAACCTCGATCCCGTCCAGATCAGAGCATCCGAACAGCGTAAGGCATGATCTCGGTGTAGCGCACCGACGTGACACGGACCGCAGCTCCCGAGTATGGGGCCTCGATCATCTGTTCGCCGCCGATATAGAGCGCCACATGATGGATGTCTCCACCTGTGCCCCAGAACAGCATGTCGCCTGGCCGCTTTTCGGCCAGCGGCACCTTGCGGCCGGAGTTGTATTGAAAGCCGCTGTAGTGCGGTAGCGCATAACCGAGTGCGCGCGAGAAGACATAGATCATCAAACCGGAGCAATCGAAGCCGACCCTGCGGTAGTCGCCGTAGGTGTCCGCGACACCACCGTCCCGAACGCCGATCGTGGGTCCCTGGGCGTTTCCGCCACCCCACGAGTAACGGACCCCAAGCTGCGCCATCGCCCGATTGATCACTGACTGGATGCCCCCAGCAACGAGCCCAGACCTGCCACCAGCAGCCAGGGTGCTTCGCTCGGCGGCGGCAGCGGCCACTGCCGCGGCAGCCTGTTCGCGATCCCGTTCTGCGCGCCACTCCTCGTAGCGCTGCCGCTGCCCGCGCAGCCCGGCAACGGCGTTCTGCGCCTCGTAGAGCTGACGCTCCAAGTCCGCCTTATGTTCCTGCAGGGCTGTGGATTGCGCGGATTGCGCTGTCTCCATGTCGATGGCTACCCGATAGGCACCCTCAAGTGCGGTCTTGGCGTCGGCGGCAGCCTGCTTGGCGGTCTGAGCTGTCGCCAGGGCCGCCCGGGTCTGGGAATCCTTGTTGGCCGCATTGACACGGGCTCGCCGCATGTTCTCCACCGCGTGCAGCTGACCACCTCCCACTGCATCGAGCAACTCGGCCCTGGCGAGCAGGTCCTTCGGACTCCTCGACCCGAGGAAGGCCGAGATTGATCCGACCGTGCTGCCCTGCCGGAAACTCGCGGCAGCGAATTGGTCGAGATCCCGATGCGCCACCACGATCTGCGCAGCGGCCGCGTCGGCCTCGGCACGGGCGCTGTCTGCTGTGAGCTTAGCGGCGTCCGCGGCGGTGTCCGCAGCCTGCTTGTCGATCAGCGCCTTGTTGGCCTGTTCGTGTCTGAGCTCGACCTGGGACTGAAGGGCCATCAGAGCGGCGTCAGCCTGGGCGATCTGGTTAGCCAGTTGTCCGACTCGGGTCGCGGTGGCATCAACGCGAGCCTGGCCGGACTTGAGATCATCGTCGCTGGGATTGGGCGGGGGCGGCGGCACCGCTTCCCCCATGGCAGGTTGCCCTACCATCGCCAGCACCGCAAGCAACGCTGGGATCAACGCACGGCCGGCGAGGCGACGCCGAGTCCGGACGCTCACACCCACTCCTCCCCCGGTGCCCCTCCGCAGGCGCCGGCCCTCCCCTGACGTCCACCACCGCTTGTCAAGCAGGCACGCGGATGCACTGTGCCACAATTCCCCTCAATGACACCAGAGGTCTCTTGCGTAACTTTTACAACTTCCACCACAAGTGTTACACAGAGAAGAAGTCATCACGCTATGTAATTGATCAGAAACAATCGCTCCAGAGCCGAGGGGAGGATGCCTGACCAGGGCGTGATCGTGACCCGGCCGGCACCGCACATACGCTGGTCGACAAGTTCCCAGCCCGACATTCCGTTAAGGCGGGGTGCCACCCACGCCAAAGCGGTTACGCAGCGAGTCCAGCTCCCACACCCGACGCTGAGCCCGGTCGTAGAGATCGGCGAGCAGCTCGCGCGCCAGCGGATGATTCCGCACCAGGGCCGGCGCCGCGCGGTCGGCGACGCCCAGCGCGCGGATCGCGGCGCCGTCGCCATCTCACCGGTCTGTGCCCATCCGCGGGCGACATCCAGCGACAGGTTGGCTCTGCAAGGCTACCCAGCGCCACCCCTTGCCACCGCGTCAGTTCACCTGGCGCTCCTGGCCCTCCCAGTACTCCTGGCGCAGCTTGAACTTCTGGATCTTCCCGGTGGCGGTGCGCGGAATGGTCTCGCGAAACTCCACCGACGTCGGGGCCTTGTAGCTGGCCAACCGCTGCTTGCAGTAGGTGATGATGTCATCCTCGGTGACCTGCTTCCCCCCGGCCACCACGACGAGCGCTTTGACCGTCTCACCCCAGTGGTCGGAGGGCACACCGATCACCGCCACCTCGGCTATCGCCGGGTGACTGAACAGGCAGTCCTCTACTTCGATGGAAGAAACGTTTTCACCGCCGGTGATGATCACGTCTTTCTTCCGGTCAGTGATGGACAGATAGCCCTGTTCATCCACCGACCCGCCGTCACCGGTGTGAAACCAGCCACCTGCGAGTACTTCGCTGCTGGCTTGTGGGCTGTCCCAGTAGCCGGCCATCACGACGTTGGAACGGGCCATTACCTCTCCGGACGGGGAGGTGCGCAGCTGCACGCCCAACGCGGGAGCGCCGGCCCGGGACAGCCTGCGGGCGCGGTCCGCGGCGGGCAGATCGTCATCGGCCGACGCGCCGCGGTTGAAGGTCAGCAGTGGTGCGGTCTCGGTGAGTCCGTAGATTTGCATGAACTCCCAACCGAGTTCCTCCCCGAGGCGTTGAATCAGTCGCCTCGGCGGTGGCGCACCCGCGCAGACCAGCCGCACCCGCCCTCGCCCGGGGACCTCGCCGTCCCAACTTGCGGCTGCCTCCAGCACCGCGTGCCATACGGCGGGAGCGCCACACATCAACGTCACGCCGTGTTGGGCGACCCGCCCCAGGATCTCGGCACCGTCCACCTTGCGTAGCACGATCTGCTCGGCTCCCAGCCCGGCGAGCCCAAAGGGCATGCCCCAGCCGTTGCAGTGAAACATCGGCAGGGTGTGCAGGTAAACGTCGCGTTCCCAGGCGCGAGTGTGCAGTGCGAAGGTGACCGCGTTGATCCAGATGTTGCGGTGAGTCAGCTGCACTCCCTTGGGTCGCGCGGTGGTGCCCGAGGTGTAGTTGATCGTCGCCGTGGCGTCCTCGTCCGGCTCGGCCCACGGGCGCGGCTCGGTATCGAAGCGCATCAGGCGCTCCTCGGTCTCGCCGCCGAGCACGAAACGGTGCGGCGCAGCCACCGCTTTGAGGGCTTCGTCGAGCTCCGGGTCGACCAGCAGCACCGATGAGCCACTGTGCGACACGATGTAATCCACCTCTTCGGAGCGGAGCCGGAAGTTCACCGGCACGCAGATGCGGCCGCTGGCCGGGACAGCATGCAGCAGCTCGAGCACCCGGGCCGAGTTGTGGCTGACCACGGCCACCCGCTCCCCCGTACCCACCTTGAGCGCGTCCAGGCCGGCCTGCCAGGCGCGGACCCTGCTACCCAGCTCCTGGTAGGTTGATGGCGGCACTGGTGGGGCCGGTTGGACGGATTCGTCCACGACCGCGACACACTGGGCGAATGCCGTTTCGCCGCGGGCAAGAAAGTCTGCGACGGTCAAGGGCACCCGCATGGTCTGCCACCTCCGGCCTGATCTCGTTCAGACACCGTCCCCAGGGTATGGGTTACTCCCTATCGAAGAGCCGGCCATCCACGGGAATACCCTCCGTACTCTTTCGGTGTCGGAATGTGTCCGCCAAGCCGTAGCGGCCGTTGACATGTGGAGATCCTTCCGATCTTCGATGACGATGTTCCTGGTCACGGCCACTGCGGACTCCGCACAGCGGGCTACCGCGATCACTCGAGCACTGTACCTAGCCGTTAAGGCTTCGCCCGCTGATCCCGCTAGCAGATGGCCAGACGTAGAGTCACGGTGGAGGGCACCAGCCTAGCCCTCTCCCACGGAGGAGCCAGTGACCCACGCAGCAACCAGCGCCGACAGTTTCGGCACCCGCGGCACGTTATCCGTCGGAACCGCCCGCTATGAGGTGTTCCGATTGGCCGAGCTGGATCGGCGGCTCGGCACCCGGTGGCGTGCCTTGCCGTACAGCTTGAAGGTGTTGCTGGAGAATCTGTTGCGCTGGGAGTCAGATGCTGTTGGTGCGCATGTCACGGCCGAGCATATCGAGGCGCTTGTCCGCTGGGACGCGCAGGCGCAGTCGTCAGCGGAGATTCAGTTCACACCCGCTCGGGTCATCATGCAGGACTTCACCGGAGTGCCCTGCCTAGTCGATCTGGCCACGATGCGCGAGGCGGTCACGGCTCTGGGCGGTGATCCGCAGGCGGTCACTCCGCTGGCTCCGGCCGAACTGGTCATCGACCACTCCGTGATCGCCGACGTGTACGGCCGTCCGGATGCCTTCGAGCGCAATGTCGATTTGGAGTACCAGCGAAACTGGGAGCGCTACCAGTTCCTGCGTTGGGGGCAGGGTGCTTTCGACGAGTTAACGGTGGTCCCGCCGGGGACCGGAATCGTGCACCAGGTCAACATTGAGCACCTGGCGCGTACTGTGATGATCCGCAACGGTCGGGCCTACCCGGACACTGTGGTGGGCACCGATAGTCACACCACGATGGTCAACGGACTTGGTGTGCTGGGGTGGGGCGTGGGCGGTATCGAGGCTGAGGCTGCCATGCTTGGCCAGCCGGTGTCGATGCTGATCCCGCGGGTGGTCGGCTGCAAGCTTACCGGATCTATTCCGCCGGGGGCGACCGCCACCGATGTCGTGCTCACCCTGACGGAAATGCTTCGCCGGCACGGTGTAGTCGGGAAGTTCGTCGAGTTTTACGGTGAGGGTGTGGCGGCGGTGCCGCTGGCCAATCGCGCCACCATCGGCAACATGAGCCCGGAGTTCGGTTCGACGTGCGCGATCTTCCCGATCGACGAGGAGACTGTCCGCTACCTGGAGCTCACCGGTCGTCCCGCTGAGCAACGTGCGTTGGTCGAGGCTTATGCCAAGGAGCAGGATCTTTGGCACGATCCGCGCCGGGAGGCCACCTACTCCGAGTACCTCGAGCTGGACCTGTCCACTGTGGTTCCCTCCATCGCCGGGCCCAAGCGCCCGCAGGATCGGATCTCGCTATCCGATGCGAAGGCAGCGTTCCGTCAGGTGCTGGTCGGCTACGCCGGTGCTACGGAGTCGGAGTCCACGGTGGACCAGGCGGGCGTTCAGTCGTTCCCGGCCAGCGACGCGAGCGCGGTGAGCAGTGGCAATGGCACGGGCAAGCCCCGCCAGGCGATCTCGGCTGCGGCCGGTGCGCAGGGCCGTCCTAGCTCCCCGATACCAGTGCGGCTCGCCGAGGGCGCTGAGTATGAGATCGACCATGGTGCCGTGGTGATCGCGTCGATCACCTCATGCACCAACACGTCCAACCCGTCGGTGATGATCGGTGCGGCGCTGCTGGCCCGCAACGCCGTCGACCGGGGGCTGACCGTCAAGCCATGGGTGAAGACGTCGATGGCGCCCGGTTCCCAGGTGGTCACGAACTACTACGAGAAGGCCGGGCTGTGGCCGTACTTGGAGAAGCTTGGCTATCACCTGGTCGGCTACGGCTGCACCACGTGCATCGGTAACTCGGGTCCGCTGCCCGAAGGGGTCTCGCAGGCCGTCCATGACGGCGACCTCGCGGTGGTCAGCGTGTTGTCCGGCAACCGCAATTTTGAGGGCCGGATCAACCCGGACGTCACGATGAACTACCTCGCTTCACCGCCGTTAGTGATCGCCTATGCGCTGGCCGGAACGATGGACGTCGACTTCGCCAGCGATCCGCTGGGGCTCGACCGCGATGGCAACCCGGTCTATCTGGCTGATATCTGGCCCTCGCCGGAGCAGGTTCAGAGGGTGATCGAGTTCGCGATTAGCCAGGAGATGTTCGCCAAGGACTACGCCGATGTCTTCGCCGGTGACGCTCGCTGGCAGTCACTGCCGACGCCGGAAGGCGAGACCTTCATCTGGGATCCGGAGTCGACCTACGTTCGCAAGCCCCCGTATTTCGAAGGGATGACGGCGCAACCAGCGCCGGTGGCCGACATTTTAGGCGCCCGGGTGCTGACCCTGCTAGGGGACTCGGTGACCACCGACCACATCTCTCCCGCCGGGGCGATCAAGGCGGACTCCCCCGCCGGTCGCTACCTCGCCGAACGGGGTGTGCAGCGCAAGAACTTCAATTCTTATGGATCTCGCCGAGGCAATCACGAGGTAATGATCCGCGGCACGTTCGCCAACATCCGGTTGCGCAACCTGCTGCTCAAGGACGTCAGCGGCGGCTACACCCGCGACTTCACCGCATCGCCCGACGCCGCCCCAGTGTCGATCTACGACGCCGCGCAGCGCTATGCAGCAGCCGGCATCCCCCTGCTGATCCTGGGTGGCAAGGAATACGGCTCGGGTTCCTCGCGGGACTGGGCGGCCAAGGGCACCCGGCTGCTCGGAGTCCGCGCGGTGCTTGCCGAGTCCCTCGAGCGGATCCACCGCTCTAACCTGATCGGAATGGGCGTACTACCCTTGCAGTACCCCACCGGCGAGTCAGCCTCGTCGCTGGGTCTGGATGGCACCGAGACCTTCGACATCTCCGGCGTCACCGCGCTCAACAACGGCTCCATCCCCACCACCGTGCACGTCAAGGCCACCCGCACAGGGGCAGATCCGGTGGAGTTCGACGCCGTGCTGCGCATTGACACTCCCGGGGAGGCCGAATACTACCGCAACGGCGGAATCCTCCAGTACGTGCTGCGCGCCATGGCCCGTCATACCTCGCGGGAGGGTTGATCATCGTTTGTGTGCGTTCGGTGAAACATACTGTCGTCAAACGCACACAAACGATAATCTCATGTTAGAACTTTATTCAGAAGTCTTCGGTCCGTGGGCTGGCTCGTGCCCGTCGGTGATGCGAGGGAATGCTTGATCACCGAAGCTGGCGGTAACTAGTCAGCTCATTGAATGGCGGGCAGCCAGGGGTGGCCCTCGGCGAGCATGACGAGGATGTCGAAGAAGTGTTGGCCGTGTTTGGCGGCGGTGAATAGATAGCTGCGTATGGTGCAGAAGTGTTGGGCTCCGGTGAGGGTGCGCAGGCAGCCGGATATCTTCTGCCGGAGTTTGATCATCGGGTGTCGCATTCGGATCCGTTGTTGTCGGGGGGCACTCGCCAGTCGTGGGTGAAGCGGAGGTAGTCGTCTTGCCGGCTGATCAGCCGGCGGGCCAGGACGTGGTGTTTTTTCATTACCGCATCCGACCGGGCGGCGGTCTGGGTGATCCAGATCTGAGCGGCTGAGTGGTAGCGCTGGATCTGGGTGGCCAGTGCATCGAGGTCGATCGTTTGGGCGCCGGCGGCGATCGTCTTGGCGAGTCGGGTCTGCAGGGCCACGAGCGCGTCGGCGACCTGGCTGGCCCAGCACCAGCTGTCCTCGGGTGAGGTCTCGGCGACACCGGCAAGTTCGCGCAGAGCGTGTGCGCAACACAGTTGGTGGGTGACCTCAAGGGCAGCGTCTCATCCGGATCGGCCACCTGCGCCAGCGTCGAACCCGGATGACCCCTCTGCCCGCCCGCCTTCCGGCTGCTCTTACCACGCAATGACCCCGGCGCGGGCTTGACAAACGGTGAATCCGACGACGGCGGCTTCGAAGAATCCCGACTGTTCTGCCCCAACTGCCGCCGCAACTCGGCAACCTCGGCCTGAAGCTACGTAATCCGTTCAGCCCACGCTGCAACCAAAGCGGCAAGTTCCTCATAAGACGGACACGGATCCCCAGCCACCACACCACGATCAACGAACCGGCGCCGAGATCAACCAACCACACCGCACAAGACCTGATCAGTTACCTCCTGACTAGCCTAATGGGACCGCCAGCGTGAGTCCGGTACAATGCTAGGCAGTTTGTATGGGCTTCGATTATGTCCAGGCCGGTAGCTTGCCCATGGCCCCAGGGTCGGGTTGACCAGAGCGCTGGTGTGTCCCTCATGTTGGGACGTCTTCCCCGTTTGTGACAGCCCGGCGTCCCCGATCCTGGGTGCCGTCCGGGATGGGTCGAGCGCACCCGAGCCCCACGTCGCCCGAGGCCCAGTATCGACCGGGGTTGTGGGCCCTGCCATCGGCGCCGCTGGCATCGCCCCACTGCGCCTCACCAACAAGCCCGGCGCCGCAAGGCAGGACGTGACACTGGGGGACATGATTGCCGGTGCGGCCGGGGTCATCCTTGGACAACGAGGCCGTAGTGCACCGGTAGTCGTTGTCCGCGGCATTCGATATGCACGCTCTAGGGAAGGCGTGCAATCGATTCTGCATCAGCGTAATATATGCGCATGAGCGAACGCATCCTTATCACGGGAGCAGCCGGCGCAATCGGCACAATGCTGCGCCCCCGGATGGCACGACCAGAACGTATCCTTCGGCTGCTCGACATTGTTCCACTACCTCAAGTGCAACCCGGTGAATGCGTCGAGACCGTGGAAGCGGACATCACCGACCTCGTCGCGATACGAAACGCCACAGAAGACGTCGATGCCATCATTCACCTCGGAGGGATCGCCCATGAATCCGACTGGAACCAAATCCTCCACACCAACATCCACGGCACCTACACAGTGCTTGAAGCAGCCCGATGCGCAGGCGTGCCGAGGGTGATCCTGGCCAGCAGTAACCACGCGGTCGGCTTCCATCCGTACTCCGATGAACTTGTACCGGACTACTTGTTTCCTCGGCCTGACACCTACTACGGCGTGAGCAAAGCGGCGAACGAGGCGCTCGGCAGCCTGTATCACGACCGGCATGGCATTGACGTCCTCTGTGTGCGCATCGGATCCTGCTTCGAGACGCCCCAAGACCACCGAATGCTCTCGACGTGGCTCTCTCCAGGCGACTGCGCCGGGCTGATGGAAGCACTATTGGGCACGCCGAAACCAGGGTTCCGGGTCCTCTGGGGAATCTCCGCGAACACCCGCAGCCGATTCTCATTGAACGAGGCGCGCGCATTAGGATACCAACCACAAGACGATGCCGAACAGTACGCGGACACGCTATCCTCACCGTCGGTCAGCGAAGCGGAACGATACATTGGCGGCTCGTTCTGCGTATAGGAATGGTACCCTCTGGTTGGCCCGTGAGCGGGCTAAACCGATCGCCGAGGTGGCGAAGGAGCTACGAATTTCTGAATCGTGCCTGCGGAAGTGGTTGGCGCAGGCTGACGCTGATGAGCGCGGCAGCGAGACGCGACTGACGAGCGACGAGAAAAAGGAGCTCACGCAGCTGAGGAAAGACAAGCGTCGACTGGAACTTGAGGTCGATATCTTGAAGCGCACGGCCGCGTATTTCGCCCGGGAAAACGTCCTCCCAAACTGATCTACCCGCTGGTCGGTGAACTCGCCGACGACGAGATTGATGTCGCGGTGACTTGCCGGGTATTGAACGTGTCACGACCAGGTTACTACGGCTGGCTCGGTCGGCCCGCCTCACTACGCGATCAGGAGAATGAGTACTCGCTCAAACAGACCACGCGGATTCACGCCGATTCCGGGGAAACCTACGGTTCGCCCCGTGTCCACGCCGAGCTGACGCTCGGATTGGGGCTGTCGGTCAACCTCCAGCGGGTTGCCCGGCTCATGCGTGCGG
>JAFAXZ010000073.1 GCA_019240665.1 Pseudonocardiales bacterium
GGGTGTCCTCGGGCAGGCAGCTCAGGGTGGGGATGGTGGTGAGGATCAGCACCGGGTGGGCGTCAGTGAGCATGAACGCCAGGCGCGCGGGGGGATAGTCGGGGTCCAGGGGCAGGTAGGCCGCGCCGGCTTTGAGGACCGCCAGGATCGCCACCACCCCGTCCACCCCCCGGGGCAAGACCAGCGCGATGAGGTGTTCAGGGCCCACCCCCCGGCTGATCAGTTCGTGAGCGAGATGGTTGGCGGCGGTGTTGAGTTGGGCATAGGTCAGCCGGGTGCCCTCGAAGATCACCGCTACCGCATCAGGGGTAGCCGCCACCTGGGTTTCGAACAAGGCCGGCAGCGTGGCAGCCGGGATCGGGGCAGCGGTGTCATTCCAGCACTCCAGCAGTTGGCGACGCTCTTCACTATCCAGGATGTCGATGCGCCACAGGGGCTGGTGCGGATCGGTGACTATCGCCTCGAGCAGGCGGATGAATCGGGCGGCTAAGGCTTGAATGCTGTCGCGGCCGAACAGATCGGTGGCGAAGACTAGCGCGCCGTGCAGTTCGTCCCGATGCTCCCACATGTGTAATTCGAGATCAAAGCGGGTACCCCAGTCCGGTGCGCGCAGCAGGCTGACCGTCAAACCGGGCAGTTCGATGTCGGGGTGATCGAAATTGAGAAGCCCGAAAATGACGCGGAACAGTGGGTTACCTGTCAGATCGCGCTGCGGCGCAACTTCTTTAACGATGTGTTCTAGGGAAATGTGCTGGTGAGCGAAGGCGCCCAGGCTGACGTCCCGCACCCGAGGCAGGAGATCCGCAAAGCTCGGATCGCCGGAGGTGTCGATCCGTAAGGGCAAAGTGTTGATGAACATCCCGATCAGCGGCTCGATTTGCGGGTTGTCGCGATTGGCCAATGGTGAGCCGATGAGGATGTCGTCCTGTCCCGTGCAGCGGCGCAACAGCGCAGCGAAGCCGGTGAGCAGCACCATGTAGAGAGTGGCGCTCTGATTGTGGCCCAGCCGCTTGATCGCGGCGGTGAGTTCCGGGCAGAGGGTGAAATCCAGCCGGTCGCCGGAGAAAGTGCGGGTTCGCGGCGGGGGATGGTCGGTCGGCAGCTGCAGGGCGGGCAGATCACCGGCCAGATGTTGTGTCCAGTAGGCCAGGCCGTCGGCGAGGGTCTGCTCGTCGAGCTGTTCGCGCTGCCACTCGGCGTAGTCGCCGTATTGGATCTCCAGCGGGGTCCAGTCCGGTGGGGCACCACCGATGCGGGCACGGTAGGCCTGCGCGAGTTCGCGCGCGAACACAGCGATTGACCAGCCGTCGAAGACGATGTGGTGTACACAGACGAACAGGCAGTGGTCGGCGTGTGTGAGCCGCAGCAACAGGGCCCGCAGCAGCGGTCCATCCTCCAGGTCGAATGGACGTCCGATCTCGTGCAGTAGTCGGGTGCGGATGGGTTCGTATTCGATGATCGGGGCTTGCGCTGGGAGTAGCGCGGAGAAATCGACCGTGGGGATGGTCAGCACAAGTTGCTCAGCGATGAGCTGCTCCAGACCGCTGTCAGTCTCGCTGAAGGTGGTGCGCAGGGTCTCGTGTCGGGCGATCAGGTCGTTGAGGGCCGCGTGGAGCGCGTCGGTGTCCAGGTCACCGGTCAGTCGCAGGAACAGCGGAATGTTGTAGGACGTGTCCTGGGGATCGAGCCGGTAGAAGAACCACATCCGTTCCTGAGCGTAGGACGCGGGAAAAGTGAGAGCCTCCTCGGTCTGCCCGGCTCTGACCTCACCGTTGGCCGTTTCGGGAGGGTCGTCGATGCGAGTCGACGGGCTTGACGACATCAGGTGCTCCATTCAATGGCGGGCGGCTCGGCGGCGACTCGGAGTGATCTTTGTCGTGGTAGCAGCCGGGGCTTGTTGGAGGTACTCGATTTCGCGGGCTAACTCGGCCACGGTGAGATTTTCGATGAGTTTTCTCACCGAGAGGTCGACCGAGAATTCGTCCCGGAGCCGACCGGCCATCTGGATCATCAGAAGGGACTCCCCCCCCAAGTCGAAGAAGTTGTCGTCGACGCCGACCCGGTCTAGCCCGAGAACGTTGGCCCAGTGGCGCGCCACTAATTTCTCTAATTCCGTCGTGGGGACGATGTAGGGCGTGGCCAGATGGGGTCGGCGGTTGAAGGCGCCGGGAGACGGTGGGGATACCTCGTCCGGCCTAACTTGGACCGTCATGGGTTCGGGGGTGTCCCTAGGCTCGAGGTGGCCGGGCAGTTCGCTCTCGACGATGACGGTGACGGTGACGCCGAGGGATCGCAGTTCGTCGGTACGGGCTGTCTTGGTGTCGGCCGCTGTGGGAAGGGGCCGCATGCCGACGATCAATCCGTGGTCGGCGGTGACCTGGTCACCATGCGGAAGAGCGACGGTTGGCTGGAAGCCCAGGGAGTCGAGGAGCTGCTTCCAGCGGTGCGGTGGAAGCAACGGGGACTGTTCGCGTATGTCGTCGTTGAAATACCACCAGCCCTCGAGGAGCCCGACAATCATCATTGTGATTCGTGGGGTGGAAGTGGCTTCCAGGATGTAGAGCAGTCCACCGGGGGCGAGGAGTTCGTACAGGTTGCCGACGGTGTGGCGCAGATCGGGGGTGGCGTGCAGGACGTTGAACGCGAGGACGATGTCGTAGTCGCGGCCCTCCTGGGTGCCGGGGGCCCGGTCCACGTCCAGCACGCCGAAGGTCATGAAATCCAGACTGCGTTCGGCCGCTTCGCGCTGGGCCGCCACCACGAAGGACCGGCCGAGGTCGGTGAAGCGGTACTCCACGTTGTGGCTGCCGCGCAGTGCCTCGGCCACTGGCCAGGTGAGATGGCCTTGGCCGCCTCCGACTTCGAGGATGCGCAGCGGACGGCCGTCGGCCTCGCGGACGAGCCTGGTCACCTCCGCCACGATCAGGGACCGGTATACGGCGGCGTCGCTATCGCTCAGGAGGCGATGAGCCCAGGACAGGGACCGGAAATTGTGGCCGTCCGGCAGAAGCACCTCGGTGCCGGACCGGGTGCCACCGAGGACCGCGTCATACTCCGCAACACAGCTCCTGAGCAGTTCAAGGTCATCGGCGGCATCGGGGTGTTCGGCGAGGAGGGTCTGCTCCAGTTCGGTGATCTTCTCGACAGGGTCGGTGTCCTTGACGAAGCGGATGATGTCGGTGTCCGGGTCGAGGGAGACGATCTCGTCACTCGCGAGCATGCCGAGCAGGGCGTTGATGAACTTGTGGTATGCGGGCACGGTGCCGAGGCGGGTGAGCAGGTCCGCCCGGCGTAGTTCCGCACCCGGGTCGGAGCCGATGCCGTGGCCTCGTAAGTAGGCGCAGGCGTGGAGCGCGCACAGACGATCCGTCATCGAGATGCCCTCGGCGCCTACCCGGCCGACCGGGGTCCGGGCGCGCAGGTCGCGTTCGCTCTGGGTTAACCGCTTGGCCAGTTCGGACGGTTCGCTGGTGGACGGTGTGGTGATACCGCCCGGGTCGGTGATGACCAGGTGTCCGCGAGTACGGGCGGCGATGGCCCGGGTAGTGGCGTAGTTGTCATCGCGCAGACCGTTGGGCAGCACGTACACGGTGCGTTCCACCACCGGGTTAGTCGCGGTCGGTGCGTCGATCCAGTAGCGGCGGCGCTGGAAGGGATAGCCCGGCAGGGGGACTCGCCGACACACACCGTTGCTCTCGGCCGACCACGGCACCGGCGCTCCGTGGGACCACAGCGCGCCCCAGGCGCTTAACAGCATGAGGGTGTCATCCTGTTCGGCCTTGGGGTGTCGCATGGTCAGCACGGTCAGCGTGTCCTGGCCCAGTTTTTGCCGGGCGAGCCCAGCCAGCGTATGGCCTGGCCCCACCTCGACCAGGACGGGTCGCCCACGCCGGGACAGCTCGCCGTGCAGTGTCGTGATCCCCTCGGAAAAGCGCACGGTTTCCCGGTACTGGCGTAACCAGTACTCGCGGCTGGTCGCCTGCTCATCGGTGATCCAGGTGCCGGTGAGCCCGGAGAGAAACGGGATGCTCGGCGGGCGCAGCGTAACGTGGCGCAGAGCCTGGGCGTAGTCGTCCAGGACTGCGTCGAGGAGTTCGCTGTGTGGGGCACCGACCATCTGCACCCGGTGATGCTCGATCCTGACGGTGTCCAGCTCGCGTTTCAGGCACTCGATCTCGTCCGTGGGACCGGAGACCGTGCAGACCTGGGGGGCGTTGACCGCGGCGAGAGACAGCCGACCGGTCAGCCGGGCACGTATTGCCTCCTCGGACAGGGCGACGCTCAGCGCTCCACCGCCAGCTAGTTCCAGCAGTCGTTCCCGTTCAGCGACCAGTGGCAGCGCCTCTTCAAAGGAGAGCACTCCGGCCACGCATGCAGCGGTGACCTCGCCGAGCGAGTGACCGAGGAGGGCGTCAGGTGTGGCCCCGCGCGCCATCAGGAGCGTGGCCATCGCGTACTCGGTGGCCACCAGGGCAGGGTACGAGCAGGTCCTGCGCGGTGCGGCGTCCTCGTACTGGACGGTCCGGATGTCCTGACCGAGGACGGGCAGCAGGGTCTGGGCCGCGCGGTCGATCTGCTCGCGGAAGACCGGCTCCGCCGCGTACAGGTCCTTGCCTATCCGTGGATGGTGGGCGCCCCCGCCAGGGAGGAGGTACGCTAGCTGAGGTTGGGCCGAGCCGTCGGTGCCGGAGCTGGGGTGGGCGAGCAGCGCGGCGCCCTCGGCGGTGCTGCGGCAGACGACGGCCCGGCGGTACGGGTGGTGTTTCCGGCCGTGGTATAAGGTGTGCGCCACATCGGTGAGTTCCAGATCCGGGTGGGCGGCGAGGTGCTCGGCGAGGCGGGCGGACATCTGATGGAGAGCTGCCGGGTTTCTGGCCGACAGGGGCAGGACGCTCGGCTGCCCGGACGGGGAGCTGGACCGGTGAGCCGCGGGAGCTTCTTCCAGAATGACGTGGGCGTTGGTCCCACCGATGCCCAGCGAGGTGACGGCCGCGCGCCGAGGTCCCTCGCCGGGTGCCCAGTCAGCCGTTTCGGTGTTGACGTAGAAGGGGCTACTCGCGAAGTCGATCTCTGGGTTGGGGACCTGGAAGTGTAGGCTGGTCGGGATTTTGCGGTGCCAGAGTGTGAGCACCGCTTTGAGCAGTCCGGCGATGCCCGCTGCGGCGTTGAGGTGGCCGATATTGGTCTTCACCGAGCCGAGCGCGCAGTACTGACGGCGACGGGTGCTCTCGCGGAACGCCTGGGTCAGCGCGGCGACCTCGATCGGGTCGCCGAGTGCGGTGGCGGTACCGTGTGCCTCGACGTAGCCGATCGACTCGGCGTCCACCCCGGCGGCGGCCTGAGCGGCGAGGATCACCTCCACCTGGCCCTGGGTGCTGGGCGCTGTGAAACCCACTTTCCGGTTACCGTCGTTGTTAATCGCGGAGCCCTTGATGACCGCCCAGATGCGGTCCCCGTTGGTCAGCGCGTCCGGTAGACGCTTGAGCACCACCGCGCCCACCCCGTTGCCTGGGACCATCCCGGCTGCCGAGGCGTCGAAGGCCCGGCAGTGGCCGTCGGGGGACAGCGGGCCGTCCTGGATATAGCGATAACCCCGCAGTGCCAACGGGTTGAGCGAGGCACCGCCTGCCAGGGCCGCGTCGCAGTGGTAGTTGAGCAGGTCCTGGCAGGCCAGGTGGACCGCGACCAGGGAGGTGGAGCACGTGGTGTGTACCGACAGGGCCGGGCCGGTCAGGTTGAGCTGATACGCCACCCGGGTGACGAACACTCCGGGGTCGTTGTTCAGCTCAGCGGAGAACGAGTCCATCGACAGCGCCCCGCTCGCCAGCCGCGGAGCGATGTTGGCCAGGAAGTACGTGCTCTGGCTGGCGCCTGCGTACAGACCGGTGAGGCCGCCGAAACGGTCGGGGTCGTGGCCAGCGTGCTCCAGTGCGTGGTAGCAGCCTTCGAGGAAGAGCCGGTGCTGGGGATCCAGCATCTCGGCCTCGGTCGGCTGGTAGCCGAAGAAGTCTGCGTCGAAGAGGTCCATGCCATCAACCACCGATGCCCGCCGCACCAGGTACGGGTCATCCAAGCCAGCGGGGTCGCCGCCCGCGGCCAGGTACTCCGTGGCGGTGACCGGTCGTATCGACTCGTGGCCGGCGATCAGGTTGGTCCAGAAGCGGTCGAGGTCGGGAGCGTCGGGGAAGCGGCAGGCCATACCAACCACCGCGATATCGGTGTCCGCCAGGGCATCGGCAGTCTTGGCTGCCGCAGGTGTCTCAGTCATGCGGGGGCGTGTCCTTCCGGGTGAGGACGGCTAGACGTTGGCGTCTGGACAGCCCGCGGCGCTCGGCGCGCTCCCGAGCGGCGGCAAGCTTGGGGGACATGGCAGCGGTGCAGCCCAGATGGCGGGCCTGCATAGCGACCGTGGAATGGGTGAAAAGATCGACGATCGCGACAGGACGCCCCAACAGGGCGGCGAGCCTAAACTGCAGGGTGACCAGGAGCAGCGAGTGGCCACCGAGATCGAAGAAGTTGTCGTCGGCGCTGACTTTGTCCACATCCAGGACTTGCGACCAGAGTTCAGCGATCCGCTGCTCAAGTTCGCCGCGTGGGGCAATCCATGCCGTGCTCGGCGCACGCTCCACCGGACGCAACGCCAGTTGCCGACGGTCGATCTTCCCGCTAGGGGTGAGCGGCAGCTGCGATACGACGACCAGAGCACTGGGCACCAGGTGGTCCGGCAACCGCGCCCGCACCCATTCCCGCAGCAGATCCGGCCGAATAGCATCGTTGACAGCTGCCACCACATAGGCGACAAGCCGCTTGTCCCCGGGCCGATCCTCTCGAGCGATCACCGCCGCCTGCGCGACCCCCGGATGCCCAGCCAGCACCGCCTCAATCTCACCGGGCTCGATCCGGAACCCCCGGATCTTCACCTGGTCATCCACCCGACCCACAAACACCAAAACCCCATCAGGGTTCCACCGAACCAGATCCCCCGTTCGATACATCCGCTCACCCGACCCACCAAACGGACACGCCACAAACCGCTCCGCCGTCAACCCCGGACGACCCACATACCCCCGCGCCAAACCAGCACCAGCCACATACAACTCACCGGCCACACCCACCGGCACCAACCCCAACCCCGCA
>JAFAXZ010000127.1 GCA_019240665.1 Pseudonocardiales bacterium
CGGGCCGGGAACCGGACCCGCCGCAGGCGCGTTGACCCGGCGACGGCCTGCAATGCCCACCTGGAGGAGCACGGTGCGCACCATCAGCAACCCCGCATTCCGCAATCTTCCCGTTAGGGGCGGCGGTTATGCGGGCTTCAACAACTCAACCCCCGCCAGCTTCCCGGGCGCTGACCCCCGCTATGGCGGCGCTCTGCCGACTACTAGCCGACCGATGACCGTCGATGACGTGGTCACCAAAACCGGCATCACCCTGGCCGTCCTGGCCGCCACTGGCGTGGCCACCTACGTGAGCGGATGGTGGGCGCTCGCTCTGCCGGCCGCGCTGATCGGCTTCGTGCTCGCGCTGGTGGTCATCTTCAAGAAGATGGTCAGCCCGCCGCTGATCCTGGCGTACGCCGCTGTCGAAGGCGTCTTTCTCGGTGGCATCAGCGGTGCGATCGCTAGACCGGTCGAACGCCTGACGGGTAGTGGCTCCCTCGTACTGGAGGCGGTCACCGGCACGGTGCTGGTGTTCGCCGGGATGCTGGTGGTCTACAAGACCGGCGCGGTGAAGGTCACCCCGCGGTTTACCAAGTGGATCACCGGTGCCCTGATCGGGGTCGTCGGTCTGATGCTGGTGAACCTCATCGCGAACTTCTTCATCCCCGGTGGTCTTCACCTGCGGGATGGCGGTCCGCTGGCGATTGTCTTCAGCCTGGTCTGTATCGGGATCGCGGCGTTCAGCTTCCTGATCGACTTCGACGCTGCCGATGAGGCGATCCGGGCCGGTGCACCAGAGAAAACAGCGTGGTACATCGCCTTCGGCCTCACGGTGACCCTGGTCTGGTTGTACCTCGAGATCCTCCGGCTGCTGTCCTACCTCCAAAGCGAGTAGCCGCCACTCCCCCTCACGGGCCCGGCCTCCCACCGTGGGTGACCGGGCCCGTCTCCTTGATGGCACTGAGTATCGACAGGAGACCCCGGTGTACCGACAGGAGACTCCGGTGTACCGACAGGAGACCACGGTGCACTACGCCGAGCACATCATCGATCTGGTCGGCAATACCCCGCTGGTGCGGCTGAATGCCGTCGCCCAGGACGTCACCCCGCTGGTCCTGGCGAAGGTGGAGTACCTCAACCCTGGCGGCAGCGTGAAGGACCGGATCGCGCTGCGGATGGTCGACGCGGCGGAGCGATCCGGTGCGCTGCGGCCGGGGGGCACGATCGTGGAGCCGACGTCGGGCAACACCGGCGTCGGGTTGGCGATGGTCGCCCAACGTAAGGGCTACCGGTGCCTTTTCGTCTGCCCCGACAAGGTGGGCACGGACAAGCGCGACGTGCTCAAGGCCTACGGTGCCGAGGTCGTCGTGTGCCCCACCGCGGTCGCCGCCGACCACCCCGACTCGTATTACTCGGTGTCCAGCCGGTTAGCCGGGGAGATCGACGGGGCGTGGAAGCCCGACCAGTATTCGAACCCGGAGAACCCGGCCAGTCACTATCACAGCACCGGTCCCGAACTGTGGGCCCAAACCCAGGGGCGGATCACGCACTTCGTAGCCGGCATCGGCACCGGTGGGACGATCTCTGGAACTGGGCGCTACCTTAAAGAGGTCAGCGACGGCCGGGTGCAGGTCGTCGGTGTCGATCCAGAAGGCTCGGTGTACTCGGGCGGCAGTGGCCGGCCCTATCTGGTGGAAGGCGTCGGGGAGGACTTCTGGCCCCGCACTTATGACCGGAGTATCTGTGACGAGATCATTCCGGTCTCGGACGCCGACTCCTTCACCATGACCCGGCGGCTGGCTCGGGAAGAGGGGTTACTGCTGGGGGGGTCCGGCGGGATGGCTGTGGTGGGCGCGCTGCGGGTCGCGTCCCAGGCCAACCCTGGCTCAGTGATCGTGGTGTTGCTGCCTGACGGCGGCCGCGGCTATCTGGGCAAGGTCTTCAACGACGCCTGGATGGCCACCTACGGTTTCCTGCCCCCGGATTCCTCCGGAGCGACGGTCGCCGATGTGCTGGTCGGCAAGGATGGCGCCTTGCCCAAGCTGGTGCACACTCATCCGAACGAGACCCTTGCCGAAGCCGTGATGATCCTGCGCGAGTTCGGGGTCTCGCAGCTGCCCGTGGTCGCCGCTGAGCCGCCGGTGATGGCCGCCGAGGTGATCGGCGCGGTCAGCGAGCGCACCCTGCTGCAGGCCCTGTTCGCCGGTGATGCGCAACTCGCCGACCGGATCGAGGCGCACATGGCAGCACCGCTTCCGACGATTGGCGCGGGCGAGTCGATCGGGTCCCTGATGCAGGCATTGGCCGACGCCGACGGCGCCATGGTTCTCATTGACGGCAAACCGGCGGGGGTGGTCACCCGTCAAGATGTGCTGGGATTTCTGACTGGGCGCTGAGGACGCTCCGAGCTGATCCGCTAGCGTGACCGCGCTCGAATGTGCCAGGCTGCCCTAGCAAGGGGGTTCGAACCCGATGACGACATCTCAGCCGCGGCATCAGGATCCCTCCCCCGAGCTGGACCGCCCCGCTGTCGACCAGCCCTCCGCTGACGAGTCGTCTTCCCCCAGCGGATCCGATCGTTCATCCACTGGACTTGTGGCACCGTCACCCCCGCCGATGACCTGGCCGCCTCCCTACGGGCAGCCACCGCAGCTCGCGCCACCCCCGCAATTCACACGGTCGCCACTATTCGTGCCCTCACCGCAGTTCGGGCGATTGCCTCACGCTACCCCCTTGCGGGAGTCCACCCGCTCGCAGGCCCCCCTGGCGGGTACCAGCTCGCAGACTCTTCAACCGGAACCGCTCCTCGCGCCGCCCGCTGGCGGTGCACTCAGGGCCGCTCAGGTACCGGGATCGCTGGCGGACTTCGGGGCCAGGACGCTCAGCTTCTTGATCGACTACGTAGCTCCGGTGATCGTGCTGAGTCTCCTGCTTTCCCTCGGTGCCGTCGCTGGCAGCACGGCGTGGCGCCTGATGCTTGCTGCCGTGGGCTACCTGGGACTGCTGAGCTTTGGTATCTGGAACTCCGGCTACCTGCGGGGGACCACGGGGCGAAGCCTCGGTCACCGGGTGGCGAGGATGGCGGAACACCGTAGGGTAGCGCGGTGACAGGCTTCGCCACTCGCGCGATCCATGCTGGTCAGGATCCGGATCCTCATACCGGGTCAGTGATCGTACCGATCCATGCCACCTCCACCTTCGCTCAAGACGGCGTCGGCGGGCTGCGCGAGGGATACGAGTACGCGCGCACCGCCAACCCCACCCGCACCGCGTTGGAGACCTGCTTGGCCGCGCTGGAGGGAGCGCGCCATGGGCGCGCCTTCGCGTCCGGGATGGCGGCCAGCGATGTGCTGCTGCGGGCGACCTGCCGGCCGGGTGACCACGTCGTCATCCCCGACGACGCCTACGGCGGGACGTTCCGTTTGATCGACAAGGTGTTCCGGCACTGGGGGATCGAGCACACCGCCGTCGGGCAGTCCGATCTCGACGCCGTGCGGGCCGCGATGCGCCCAACCACCCGGTTGGTGTGGTGTGAAACGCCCACCAACCCGCTGCTCACCATCGCTGACATTGCGGCGCTGGCTGGCGTCGCGCACGAGGTCGGTGCCCGCTTGGTGGTGGACAACACGTTCGCCACGCCTTATCTGCAGACGCCCCTGGCGCTCGGCGCGGATGTGGTGCTCCACTCGACCACCAAGTACCTCGGCGGGCATTCCGACGTTATCGGGGGTGCGCTGATCACCGATGACGCCGAGTTGGACGAGCAGGTGGCCTTCCTGCAGAACGGTGCCGGGGCGGTGCCGGGGCCATTCGACGCCTGGCTGACCCTACGCGGTATCAAGACCCTGGCGGTGCGCATGGAGCGACACTGCGACAACGCTGAGCGGATCGTCGCGACGCTGCAGGCGCACCCGGCGATCACCAGTGTCCGCTATCCCGGCTTGGATACCCACCCTGGTCACGAGGTGGCTGCCAAGCAGATGCGCCGGTTCGGTGGGATGGTCTCGTTCGCCGTCCGGGGTGGTGCCGCGGCGGCGTTGGCAGTCTGCGCCCGGACCCGGGTGTTCACCCTGGCCGAGTCGCTGGGTGGGGTCGAGTCCCTCATCGAGCACCCCGGACGCATGACGCACGCCTCCACCACGGGAACGCAGCTGGAAGTGCCCGCCGAACTGCTCCGGCTGTCGGTAGGCATCGAGGACGCCGAGGACCTGATCGACGACCTGCTCGCAGCACTCGGGTAGCGAAAGCGCCCCTCCTAGTCACCCAGGGGCTTTTTCGGCGGTGGCGGGGACTGCGGGACGGGTGGGGGCGCCACCGGTAGGTCGGCGCTGTTGAGGCATCCGCCGATGAGCTGGACGCCACCGGGCACCCGTACGTAGCTCCCCGGCTCGGCGCAGCCCGCCCGGTCGGCCGTGAAGACGGCAGCGCCAGCGAGCAACGCGGCCACCCCAGCGGTGACCACGACCGGCATCCAGCGGCGGGCCATCCCACCTCCCACGATTTCATTCCGATTTTATCCCGGCACTGCTTTATCCCGGCACTGCGCCTCCTCGCGCAGCCGTCACGCCGTGGGCGATACGGCGCTCGCCGGCTGGCAGGATCGCCGACCATGGAACTGGTCGGCGTCGAGAAGATCAGAATCGCCCGGGAGACGCTGCACGGCGTCGTCCGGTGCACGCCGGTGCAGCACTCCGGGGTGCTCGAAGAGCGCTGTGCGGTCCCGGTCCATCTCAAATGCGAGAACCTGCAGCGCACCGGTTCGTTCAAGATCCGAGGCGCCTACGTCCGGATCCATGCCCTGTCCGCGGCCGAGCGGGCCCGCGGCGTGGTGGCGGCCAGCGCGGGCAACCATGGGCAGGGCGTGGCACTGGCGGCCGCGCTGCTGGGCACCACAGCAACGGTGTACATGCCGGTGGCCGCGGCGCTGCCGAAGGTCGCCGCGACCCGCAGCTACGGTGCGCAGGTGCACCTCGTCGGTAACGTCGTCGAGGAGTCGCTGGCTGCGGCGCGCACGTTCGCGCACGACACCGGGGCGGTGTTCATCCATCCGTTCGACCACCCTGACGTGCTTGCTGGTCAGGGCACGGTGGGCTTGGAAGTACTCGAACAGCTGCCTGACGTCGCGACCGTCCTGGTCCCCACCGGTGGCGGTGGACTGGTCGGTGGGATCGCCGCCGCCGTCAAGGGCGTCAAACCCGACGTGAGAGTAATCGGTGTGCAGGCCCATGCAGCCGCGGTCTGGCCCGCCTCGCTGGCTGCCGGGGCGCCGCTCCGGATGCGAGGGCAGCACACGATGGCCGACGGCCTCGCGGTCTCCGAAGTGGGTCCGGTGAGCTTCGCGCATGTCTCCGCTCTGGTCGACGAGGTGCTGACGGTGGGGGAGGAGGCGCTGTCCCAGGCGCTGCTGTTGTGCCTGGAGCGGGCCAAGGTGCTCGTCGAGCCTGCTGGTGCTGCCGCCGTCGCAGCGCTGCTGGAACCTCGCAGGCGTTTTCCGGGGCCGGTCTGCGCTGTGCTGTCCGGGGGCAACGTCGACCCACTACTCCTGCTGCACCTCATCCGGCACGGCCTGAGTGCGGTTGGCCGGTTCCTGAGCCTGCGGGTGACCGTGCCCGACCGGCCGGGGGAACTCGCCACGTTGTTGGCCCGGCTGGGTAGGTCAGGTGCCAACGTGGTCGACGTGGCACATTCCCGGATCGTCGGCAGCCTCGCGGTTGGTGATGTCGTGCTCGCGCTGAGTCTGGAAACCCGGGGTCCGGAACACTGCGCAGAACTTGTTGTTGATCTGGAGGCTGCCGGCTACCACGTAACGCGGTGAGCTGTGACGCCCTGAGTGGGGACGCGCCGAGTGGGGACGCGCCGAGTGGGCGGTTCAGCACCGGAAGGGTTCGGCCTTGACGACGGCAACGGTCATCAAACCGCCATTGGGCAGCTCGTAGTGGCGGTCCTCGCCCTCATGCGCGCCGATAATCGCCTTACCCAACGGGGAGTTGGGCGAGTAGACCGCCAGGTCGCCGTGGGCAACTTCCTCCAGTGAGCCGAGCAGGAAGGTTTCGGTCTCGTCGTCATTCTCAAAGCGCACCGTGACAACCATCCCCGGTGCCGCGACCCCAGACTGGGCCGGGGCCTCGCCGACTTTGGCCACTCGGAGCAACTCCTGCAGCTGGCGGATCCGCGCTTCGAGCTGGGCCTGCTCCTCGCGGGCGGCGTGGTAACCGCCGTTCTCCTTGAGATCGCCCTCCTCGCGGGCATCGTTGATCTTCGCGGCAATGACTGGGCGGTTCGCAACCAGCTCGTCGAGTTCCTCCTTGAGCCGGTCATAGGACTCCTGGGTCAACCAGGCTACCTGGGTTTCGCTCATCATCACTCCTCTTGATCCGACGTCCGCTACTGCGGGGCGGAGCGCCCCGAGCCGCTGGCGTGGTAGCCAACGGCCGGAACGGAAAAACACGGCCCTGCCCCGGGGCCGTGCGTACCCTTCACGGTAACACGAGGTGCCCGGCTCGGCCTCAACCTTATGGGTGATGAAGCCCGGATCGTGCCTGCTCAGCAGCGCTTTTCACGTGCCAGTAGTTGGAGTGGGAACTAAATAGGCGGGCACCTGAAGCGAACATCCGTAGACGTCAGCGGTGACCGGCGGTCGGGAAGTGTGCACTACGGTGGACAGCACAATCGGACCGGCAGCGGGGGGCACGTAGAGCTCCTTGCGCCCAGTCTCCTGCCCGTCTCGAGAGCGGGCTCGGACGATACACACGGCAGGATGCGAGGGATCGTCCCGGATCACGGTCAAACGCAGCTGCACGGCGTTGTCTTTCAAGAGGGTGAAGCCCAGCGTCTCGCTCCGTATCGGCGTGGTGCCGAGGTTGCGGTAGCCGACCACCGCAACCGCCAGGCCGGTGAGCACCGCGAGCAGCAGCCCTACCGGCATGGCCCAACGGGGGCGGCCCCCGGCCGCCCGTCCGTAGCGGCCCTCGGGAAGCCTGCCAGTGGCCACGGTGTTGCACCTCCTCGATGGCTCTGCCGGTCCGGCAGGAACAATGGTCCAACGACGGTGGAAGGATAAGCAGGCATCCATGGCCGAGCAGCTGCGAATGATGGCGGTGCACGCGCACCCCGATGACGAATCGAGCAAGGGCGCCGCGACGATGGCTCGATACGTCGCTGACGGTCACGAGGTGATGGTGGTCACCTGCACCGGTGGAGAACGCGGCAGCATCCTGAATCCCTCGTTCGAGCCAGCAGATCTGGCTGAGCACCCGGCGCAGATGAGCGCAGTCCGCCGTCAGGAGATGGCCCACGCAGCGCAGATTCTGGGCGTGCAACACCACTGGCTGGGTTACATCGACTCTGGGCTGCCCGAGGGAGACCCGAAGCCGGCGTTGCCGGAGGGGTGCTTCGCGGTGGTGCCTCTCGAGGTCCCTACCCAGGATCTGGTCCGGGTGATTCGTGAGTTCCGGCCGCACGTGGTGGTGACCTATGACGAGAAGGGTGGCTACCCGCACCCCGACCACATCCGTTGCCACGAGGTGTCGGTCGCTGCGTTCGACGCTGCGGGTGATCCGGAGCGTTTTCCCGACGCCGGAGCACCGTGGCAGCCGCTGAAGCTCTACTACTCGCACGGCTTCTCCCGCCAGCGGATGCAATTGCTGCACGACGCGCTGCTCGCGGCCGGCGCGGAGTCGCCGTTCGGCGAGTGGCTGGCGAAGTGGGACTCGTCGCTGCCAGACATCTTGGAGCGGGTGACCACCCGGGTGCAGTGTGCCGAATACTTCCCGGTGCGGGACGACGCGCTACGGGCACACGCGACTCAGATCGACCCGGCCAGCCGGTGGTTCGCGTTACCCCACGCGCTACAAGCGCAGCTGTGGCCGACCGAGGAGTACGAGCTGGCTCGTTCGCTGGTCGACACCACGCTGCCCGAAGACGACCTTTTCTCCGGTGTCCGGGAGCGAGTGCACGCATGACCCTGCTACTGCCCGCTGAGTTCTCGGCCGTAACCGGGTTCGAGGTGCTTGCGCCGCCCCCTAAACCGGGGCCAGATCCTGGTGGGCAGGGC
>JAFAXZ010000190.1 GCA_019240665.1 Pseudonocardiales bacterium
GTGCCGGTGGGGGGCGACGCGCCCATCTCGGTCCAGTCCATGACCATCACCCGCACCGCCGACGTTGACGCCACGCTGCAGCAGATCGCCGAGCTCACCGCGGCGGGGTGTCAGATCGTGCGGGTCGCGGTCCCCAGCCAGGACGACGCCGACGCACTGCCCGCCATCGCCGCCAAATCCCCGATCCCCGTCATCGCCGACATCCACTTCCAACCCCGATACGTCTTCGCCGCCATCGACGCCGGCTGCGCCGCGGTCCGCGTCAACCCCGGCAACATCAAGAAGTTCGATGACAAAATCAAACAGATCGCCCGCGCCGCCACCGACGCCAGCGTGCCGATCCGCATCGGAGTCAACGCCGGCTCCCTGGACCCCCGGCTCCTCGCCAAACACGGCCACGCAAGTCCGGAAGCCCTGGTCGAATCCGCCCTCTGGGAATGCTCACTCTTCGAAGAACACGGCTTCCGCGACATCAAGATCTCCGTCAAACACCACGACCCGCTCGTCATGATCGCCGCCTACCGCGAACTGGCCGGGCGCTGCGACTACCCGCTGCACCTCGGCGTCACCGAAGCCGGACCACGCTTTCCAGGCACCATCAAATCCGCCGTCGCCTTCGGAATCCTGCTCGCCGAGGGAATCGGCGACACCATCCGGGTGTCGCTGTCCGCCCCACCCGTCGAGGAAGTCAAGGTCGGCCACCAGATCCTGGAATCCCTCGGCCTGCGACCCCGCCGCCTGGAGATCGTGTCCTGCCCCTCCTGCGGACGCGCCCAAGTCGACGTCTACACCCTCGCCGAGCAAGTCACCGCCGCCTTCGAGGGCTTCCCCGTCCCCCTGCGCATCGCCGTCATGGGCTGTGTCGTCAACGGACCCGGCGAAGCCCGCGAAGCGGACCTCGGTGTCTCCGCCGGCAACGGCAAAGGCCAGATCTTCGTCCGCGGCACGGTCATCAAAACCGTCCCCGAACACCACATCGTCCAAGCACTCCTCGACGAAGCTCAACAAAGAGACTGGTCAAACCCCTCCGCATAAGACGACAGAGCCGATCGCGGGTTGTCAGGTGTCTCCTGCGGCCACGGCACGTCGGGTGTCGAGTACGGCGAGATCCGCCGCCGCGCGGCCAGCATGCCACCCGGCGGCGTTTCCGACGCTGTACGAGCGGGACACCGACTGCGGGAACATCGACTCAAACAGTTCGTCCACGACCCGCTCCCGAGCGGCCAGTACCGGCAGCAGCCGAGCTGGATCGGCTACCGCGGCGGCGCCCACGTTCCGCGCGGTGCTCAGCCGTTCGCCGATGCGGGTCGCATAGGCGAGCAGGAACGACTGGCGGTACGAGCGGGTCCGAGACCGTCCGGTGCGGGTGGTCTGACTGCCCGCCAAGACCATCGCTCTGGTCGCCTGAACCAGCAGCGACGTGCTGAGCAGCTCCACGATCTCCAGATCGACCTCGTCGCCGAGTACGGTGGTAAACCCGAGCTTTTCCGACAGCACGGTCCGGCACCGGTTCGCCTCGGCCACCGCGCCCACCAGCAGAGCTTTGGCTGCCACGTAGGGATTGTCCAGCCACATCCTGCGGGCGGTGGCGGGATGCGGAGCCGACCCCGCGCTGCCAGCGCTGTCCAGCACAATCCGTTCCAAGGAGTACCGGCTCATCAGTTCCTGCGCCTTGGCTGAGAGTGCCTCGGCCTCCTCGGAGAAGGTGGTCGACTCGGCCTTGGCCAGCAGCGCCCGAACCCGGACCAGCATCTTCTGGTCAACTCCGCGGCGCGGGGTTACGGTGGCGGCGGACCCCGGCGGCGGCACGATCCGCGGCAGCACCGGCAGCGCCAGCAGCATCGCTAACACCTCGATCACCGTGGTGAGCGTGTCCGCCAGGCTGCGGCCGTGCCGGGTAGCCCACTGCAGGAGATGACCGCCGATCTGGGCAGGCTCCCACCACAGCACCGCCCCGATCTGCCGGAGGTCCTCGCGCCACCGCTGCGGGACTGCGGCCTTGGCGTAGCGCTGCGACTCGTCGGCGATCGCATCGACGAGGTAGTCGACGCCTGCAGCGTCCAGCCGCCGTCGGGCCATCTGGTGGAGGTCCTCTGGTGACCAGCCGCGTTCCCACGCCGCCGTGATCAGCGGGGGCAACGCGCACCGGACTGCCGCTGCGACGAGGCTGGGCGCCTCGCCGCACCGATCGGCCACCATAGCGCCGATGCGCGCCCCGGCCTCCGGATCGCCCGCCCAGTGCTCGCGTGCGGCGCTGAGCAACACGGTCGAGATTGTCTCCGCTGACGGCCTTGCCCGTGCCGTCCCCGCGCTGGGAGTCGTCGTGCCCGCGGTCCCCGATCCACCGTGGGCGGATCCACCGTGGGCGGATCCACCGTGGGCGCGCCGCCGCGCCCGGCGCAGCGCCGCCGCCGTAGCCCGTCGCTCCCGATTCCGCTGTGCCACCGCATCCTCCCGCCTCCAGATCCACCCGGTCGGCGAGCAGTATGGGGTGCCACTCCGACAATTCCGCTCAGTGTCGCCCGCGCCGCCGTGGATCGTCTGGCACACCGGTGTGTCGCGCTCATACGCGGTGTGTCTGCGGCTCCCACCCACCGACGAGCCAGTCGGCCGCAGAGCGCGCCGCCAAGGAGTCCACTGGAAGACACCACGTGTGGTATGCGCTGCCGATCCTGGCGTCCCGGCTCGGTGACATCGCGCTGGCTGGACCCGTACCGTCGCGACCCCACCTCGGCATTACCAGCCCCGTCACCCTGCTCCTGCGATTCACCGGGATCGCAGGAGCCACCCGGAGAGGTACTGTTCCGTCGTTAAGCGGCGGAGGAGTCAGTATCTTAACCCTTCACTGGGATATGGGCTCAGCAGCGACCGCGCGATCGGGGAGGATCTGGTCGACACGGGCTTTGCGACCGACGACAACCACGGCGAGCACGATCACTGCGGCGATGCCGGTGGCGAGACTGATGTGCTCCCCGAGCAGCAATGCCGACCAGCCTAGGGTGAGCACGGGTTGAATCAGCTGCAATCGGCCGATGCGGGCGACCCCGCCCCGCGCGAGCCCGGCGTACCAGGCAAAGAAGGCAAGGAACGTACTGATGACGCTGACGTAACCCAGACCGAGCGCTGCTCCGATGGTGACGTGGACCGGGGGGTGGAGCACCGCGGAGGTGACAGTGATCGGCAGCAGGACCGGCAGGGTAAGAACCAGGGCCCAGCAGATCACCCGCCAGCCGCCGTATTCCCGGGCCAGCGTTGCTCCGTCGGCGAAGCCGAGACCAGCCAGCACCACGGCGGCCAGCACCAGCAGATCCGCCAGGCGTGGTCGACCAGCGCCCTGGATCGCGGCGAAACCCAGCACGGCGACCAGCCCGATGACAAGGGCGAACCAATACTCCCGGCGGGGACGCTCCCCGGCACGTGCCACCGCCATCCCTGCAGTGGCCGCCGGCAGCAGCCCGGATACGACCGCGGCGTGTGCGCTGCTGACATCCTGCAAGGCTAGAGTGGTCAACAACGGAAACCCGATGACAACCCCAAGGACGACGATCCCCAAACGGGGTAGCAGCTTGGGGACGATCAGCCGTTCGCCACGGGCTGTGAGCACAACCGCGGCCAGCGCTGCGGCGATCACGACCCGTCCTAGCCCGACCGTGATGGAGCCAAACACCGGATCGGCCGCGCGGGTCGCCGGCAGCGTCACGCTAAACGCCAGTACCCCTACCGTCCCGAGCGCAAAACCCCGCCGCGCTTTCGATCCGGCACCGAATGCCGCCCCGCGCAGGGACCCCGATAGCTCAAGAACTCTGCTCATGCTTTGTTTCTCGATTCGGTGAGGATGCGTTCCAGTGTTGTCGTGTCGTGTTCGGCGGCCAGGAAACTGGGATGACACATCATGTCTGACACCAACCTGGCGGTGGTGTGAATGCCGGGCCCCGTCACCCGCAGTTCGCTCAGCGCCCGGCGCATCCGGGCGATCGCCTCATCACGATCGGTTCCCCAGGTGATCACCTTGGCCAGCAACGAATCGTAGTTCGGCTGCACCTTCGCCCCGGGTGCTGCATAGGTGTCGACCCGGACGAACGGGCCGGAAGGCGCGGCGTACTCCTCCAGCGTTCCCGCGCAGGGCAGGAATCCACGCGCCGGATCTTCGGCGTTGATCCGACATTCAATCGCCGCCCCGCGCGGCACGATCTCCTGCTGGGAAAGGCCCAGTGGCTCGCCCGCAGCGATGCGCAACTGTTGCCGGACGATATCAATACCAGTGCGCATCTCGGTCACCGGATGTTCCACCTGGATGCGTGAATTGACCTCGATGAAGGCGATGTCCGTACCGGAGACCAGGAACTCGAATGTACCAGCGCCCTGGTAACCGATCGCTCGGGCACCCGCCACGGCGTACCTGGCGAGCCGCTGTGACACCTCTGGCGGTAGGCCAGGCGAGGGTGATTCCTCGATCAGCTTCTGGTGGCGACGCTGCATCGAGCAATCCCGCTCGCCCAGATGCACTATTGTGCCGTGCTGATCAGCTAGTATTTGAATCTCCACGTGCCGCGCGCTGCGCAGATAACGCTCGAGATAGACGCGGTTGTCACCGAACGCTACCGTGGCCGCGGCCCGGGTGTCATGGAACGCGGGCAAGAGATCGGAGATCTCTTCGACCACCGTCATGCCACGGCCGCCGCCACCCGCAGCCGCCTTGATAATCAGCGGAAACCCGATCTCTTTTGCTACTCTGGCCACCTCTTCGGTGCTATTTACCGAGTCGGTCGTGCCTGGGGCCATCGGCAATCCAGCCTTGGCCATCAAGCGCCGGGCAATCGCCTTGTCACTCAGCTGAGCCATGACCTCCGGATCGGGGCCGATGAAAACTAGGCCTTGTTCCCGGCATATTTCGGCAAAATCTGGATCCTCGGAGAGGAATCCGTACCCGGGATGGATCGCCTGGGCGCCACACGCCAGCGCGGCCTCGATGATCGCGGGCGGGTAGAGGTAGCTCCGTTTGGGATCGGCCGGCCCGATCCTGACCCGACGGTCGGCGGCCCGTACCGCGGCGCTGTCCTCGTCAGCGGTGGAATGCACGATCACTGGCGAGATCCCCATGTCCCTGCAGGTACGTATCACCCGTAGTGCGATCTCACCGCGGTTGGCCACGAGCACCGTGTCGAACACAATTCGTCCCAATCACGTCAGATCGATCAGCACTAACGGTTGATCGAATTCCACTGGGCTGCCATCAGCGACCGGTAGTTCCACGACACGACCATCGTGGTCAGCCTCGATCGCGTTCATCAGTTTCATCGCCTCGATGATGCCCAGCTGTTGCCCACTGGTGACGACATCGCCGACTTCGACAAACGGAGCCGACTCAGGTTCAGGCGCGCGGTAGAAGGTGCCCACCAGAGGTGCGCGCACTGTGTGGGTGTCGGCAACAGGTGTGTCCGGTGGCGACGTCCCGGGTTCCGGCGGCCGATCGACCGGTATCGTCGGTATGACCGGTCGCACACGGTCGTGCCAGCTGACGTCGAGCTCCGCACCGTCCAGACTCAACCGCACCCGGGCGGGAATGACCGGGGCAGCTTCCAGGACCTTGACCAGCGTCATCCGCAGCGCTCGCAAGGTCTCTTCCGCGTGCGCGGTTGTGTTGTCTTCAATCATGAAACTGCCGCCATGTTCTGTAGATTGCGGCCCAGCTCTCGGTAACGACGATGCCGCTGCCGGATTCGTGCCGTGCCGTCCGCTGCCTCAATTTCCTCCAATGTGGACAAGACAGCGTCCCGGATCAGCAGGCTGGCCGTCCCCGGGTCGGTATGGGCTCCGCCGGCCGGCTCGTTGACCACACCGTCGACAACGCCTAGGGAAAGCAGTGAACGAGCGTCGACCCGCAGCGCTCTCGCCGCCCGCTCCCGCTGCGAGTTGTCCTTCCACAGAATCGCCGCGCAACCTTCCGGGCTGACACATCAGACACCCTTCACGCCGCCCCAAACCCGATCCAGCGTGGCCTTCCGATCCAACGGGCGCACCCGCCCGCCAGCGATCGTTGCCCGCCAGCGATCGTTCTCTAGAGGAGAGGCACCAGCCTGTCGTCGTGATACATCCGGTTCTGCTGCCGTCTCCGTGGGTCACCGTCGGTGCCATCAACCGGGCGCAGCCCGCCGCAGTGCGTATCGTGATCACCTATCGACCGCGGGTACCAGGTCACGGGGCCTGGTTCATCCGAACCACTCGATCAACGCATCGCGGAGCACCCGGGCCCCGTTCTCGTCGATCGTGATCTTGCAGGCACCGGCGGCATGCGGGTCCAGCTCAATCTGCCCACCGCGCTTGCTCACCACCAGGTTGGTGAAGCCCACCGGGCCCCGGTGCAGCGCACAGGTCGCGTGGATCACCCTGCGGAGCTTGCGCATCGGCTGCATCGCGGGTATGTCGTTGTTGATGTCGTCGGTCACGGTTGACGAGAATGAACGCAATCAGACCTGTGGTCTTGCCAGAGACGCCAGATCATCCGGTCAGTCGACGCTGAGACCCATGCGGTAGGCCAGTCCGCGCAGTTCCCGGCCGCCGGCATCGCGCCGTGCCCGGCGCATCAGGTCGGTGACGGTCTCCCGCACGAATGGGCTCGTGCGGACTCGTTGCGGTGCCAGCCGCTCAGCGCGGCGCAGCGCCTCAACGGCCTGCGCCTCGCGTCCGCGGATGCTGGCCAACCCGCGGCCCACATCACCGTAGAACGTGGCCTGTCGACCAGCCGAGGGGATAGCGGCCACGTCGACAGCGCGGGCCAGTTCGGGGACCCGGCCGGGCTCGCCGAGTTCGATGGCGAGGGCAACTCGCCACACCCCGACATTGCGGGGTCCAAAGTACAGCCCGGCGAAGGTGCCATCGCCCGTGCGACTGGCAGTCTCGGCCGCTTCAGCGACGTGCCCGCAGGCACGGTCAACCTGTCCCGTCACCGCGGACGCAAGGGCGGCCGAGAGGTGCAACATGCCATAGACCTGCCCGGCCGGGCCGTTGTCGGGCTCCACCAGCTCGGTGCTGCGCTCCGCGAGCGTCAACCCGCGCTCGCGCGCCCGGGTGCCGACGGTGGCATGGGAGCGCACGAAGCCGGCCACAGCGCCCCACACCGGCTCGCCGAGAGCGACCGCCGTGGCATGCAGGTGCCCGGACACCATCCACGCGAGATCGTCGTGCCCGAGATCCTTGCTCAGGTAGAACGCCGCATGGAGCACATCGGCGAGCAGTCGCCGGGCCTGAGCGCTACCGTGGACCTCGGCCAGCGTGGACAACTCACCAATCAGGACCGGCACGGTCTGCCCGAGGATGTCATAGTCGCACGCTGCGCACGCTGCGTTCACTGCGGCCACCTCGCCGCGCAACTCGACCAACGACCTCGGTGGCGTCTCATTCGGCAGCTCATTCACTTCGATATCCCGCAGCACCGCGCGAAGCGCCTGGGTGGCCGCCAACGCCACAGCCTCGTTCTCATTCGACGGTGGGTAAGGCTGCCCGGTGATCTCCGATGGCGCGACCTGAAGGGCCGTAGCGAGCGCCTCGAGCGTCGAGCGTCGGTCCATGGGGCGTTCCCCACGCTCCATGCGGGACAGGTGGGACTCCGTAATTCCGGCCAGCTCGGCGACCACCCGCAGCGTCTTACCACGCCAGTAGCGGATCTCGCGCAGCCGCCGGCCGATCGTCCCCGCTTCCTCAGCGTCCACCAGAGCCTCTCCTCGCCGAACTCCCCCGAACTCCTCGCCGATGCCCCGGGGAGCGACCCCGGGGCATCGGCGAGGAGGTGACGCAAGATTACGCGGCCCATCCCTTGCCGCTGGAGGGGGCAAGCACGGTCGATCACCGCTGTGACGTTGACGCCCACAGTCGGGTAGTCGTGAGAACTCATCCTCGTCGTGCTGCTGCGGCCGGACGAGCCACCCGCGGTCCGGTAGGGGTTCCAACACACACCATCCGAGCGCGGGTAAGAACGTCTTGCCAGGCGTGATCCCCCCGGCCCTGCGAAGCACTCGATCCCCTGCCTGGGCGGTCCAGGTGTGCGAGGCCACCACCACACCGTGGCGATCGATCACCAGCACGGGGCCGCCGATTCGCTCCAGCGGCCCCGCCGCCTCACCCAACCGCCGCCACTGCATGCGACGTGGAGCGCTCCGCACTGCATCCTCGATGCGCAGCGCGATCTGATAGAGCCATCCCAGAGTGTCGCTGTGCACCTTGGTCCAGGGGCCGGTCAGGTTGATCACTGCGAGGAGACGATGAGTATGCGGGTCCACAACTCGGACAGCTGTGCATGTCCAGCGGAGCTGAAAATCCATCCAGTGTTCCGGCCCGTAGATTTGCGCAGCCCTGATGGGCGACTGTGTCACCAACCTGATCCCGTTGGTGCCCATCTCGGTCCACTTGGCGCCGCAGCGGAACCCGTGACCATCGGCCTCGTCGCGGACTTTGGTGCTGCCGCCCATCCACGTGATGCACCCTCGGGCATCGCTGAGCGTTGCCATGACCCCCAAGTCACGCATTACCCCCAGCTGGTGAACCAGCACCTGCCACGCCAGAGCCAGATCCGGGTCATCTTGGAGAGACTCCAGCTCCCGCGGATCCACAAACTGAGGAGTCACGTCCCGGGGTTTCACTCCCTGGCGGAGCATTGTGCCCCAATCTTGTCTGATCACCGGCTGCCTCCTCGTCGGCGAGAAAACAGCAATCCCGCCGCCATGCTGTAGCGCCTCGCGTTCCCGCTGAATCTCACGCGCACGCTGGAGGAGATCGATCCCTGCCGCCACGGCCGGTTCCAACGGCATCTCACGCATCACGACTCCAGGATGTGGCTGCGATCACACCTCAACTATGACACGAGGCGGGGCCGCCAGAGGAAACTGCACGACGGTTGCACGCCACCCACCAATCAACAAGAGCAACGCGGGCGCAATCGTTGCCACACCCGGTGCCGTAGCCACAGCCTCGACGGATAACCACGGACACCCACCGGAGGCGATGAACGTGAGCCTGGCCAAAGAAGTCGGCACAACGATCCGGACTGCGATCACCGAGTGGCCACAGACCTTGCGCCTGGCCAGCCTTCTCGCCGCCGCGAGCGGGTCGACCGCACTAATCGTCCTGCTGCTCTTGCTGCTGCGCCCCTAGCCCAGCTGCACGGATAGGCAACGACCTGCGAGCAACCGGGCGGCAGCTGGTCATGCTCGGTGACGACCCGGCGCACGTGGTCGTCGTCCTCCACGCTCACGCTCATCCACACGTTTTTGGGCCACGACAGTCGGGGCGCGAGGCGCCGTAGCCGCGGCGAGCGCTTTGTCAACACCTGGTAGGTGTGCCGAGGCGTCGCTTGCATCACCGCGAAAACGCGAAGGATGAACTCGTCCGGGACCCGCGCATGGAATAGGTCACTCATCGAGTTAACGAACACGATGCGCGGTTCCCGCCATCGCAACGGCAGGTCCAGCGTGTCCGGGTGCACCGCCACCCCGCAGCCCGGACCTGATGTCCGCGGGTCGCCGTCAGTCTGGTACTTCGCATTGCCCATCGCCTTCAACCGCTTCGCCAAAGTCAACGCATAGCAGTGATCGCAGCCCCGTGAGATGCGGTCGCAGCCCGTCGTCGGGTTCCACGTGGCCTCGGTCCACTCAATCGAGCTCCTATCACCCACACGACACAGAGTAGGCACGGACACCGACAAGATCGGTCATGCCACGCGGTACCACGCGAGGAGCAGTTGCCGAGCTCTTGGTGTTCCCTGCTGTCACCCGCCGAGGGTGGCGCGCAGGGATTCGCGCAGCGACCCCATGGTGGCGATCACCGCAGTGGACTCGTAGCCACAGTGCGCCATGCAGTTGGCATACCGCGGGTCCCGCCCGCGGGCCGAATTGTGACCAATCGGTGCACTGGGAAAGTTGACCCAGACGAGTTGGGTGCACTTGTTGGGCTCACGAATCGTTGGCGTGCGGCGCCAGGTGCTGGTGGTAAAAAAGATGTCCACCCGGGGTTCCAGGGAGCGACGGACATCACCCCGGCCGGGCTCAGCTCGCCGGGATCGAGCTTGATGCCGAGTTCCTCGCCGACCTCCCGAATCGCGCAGTGGGTGGGGGTTTCCCGAGGTCGACGTGACCGGCCGGCCAGCGCTTCCCAGTTCCCGATGGTGACGCTGCGCACCTGAAGGTCAGCGAACCGGGTGAGGAAGGCGGGGTCGGCGTAGCGGGACCGCCCGGTGCGGACGGCTGGGCAAGGGCCGCGGCGGGTGGCCAGCTCCACTGGGGCGAGCTTGCGTTTGGTGCTCATCACCTGCGCTGAGACCGTGCTGGGGTAGTGCGCCAGACTGGCCTCGATCGCGTCGTCTAGCGCCCTTACCAGGATGCGCACCGTATCTGTCAGTGCGTCCCAGTCGACCGGGATGACGCCGCTGCCGGTGTGGAAGCGGCCGAGATTGACGTACCCGAACTGGCAGGTTTCCCCTACTACCAGGCCAACCTCCGCAGCTGAACTCGGCACACTGTGGGCTGTTGTCTCGTCGCCTGTCCCCAGCTTGTCCCGCTCTTCTTCACCCGCCGAGGGTGGCGCGCAGGGATTCCCGTAGCGATCCCATGGTGGCGACCACCGCGGTGGGCTCGTAGCCGCAATGCGCCATGCAGTTGGCACACCGCGGGTCCCGCCCGCGGCCGAACGCCGACCAGTCGGTGTCCTCCAGCAGTTCGGCGTAGCTCGCCGCGTAGCTGTCATCGAGCAGGTAGCAGGGACGCTGCCAGCCCAGCAGGGAATACGACGGGATGCCCCACGCGGTGCAGGCCAGCTCCCGCTTGCCTTCCAGGAAGTCCAGAAAGATCGGGGAGTGGTTGAGCCGCCAGCGCTTGCGCCGCCCCTCGCTAAACGCCTTCGCGAACAGCTCGCGAGTCTGCCGCACGCCCAGCCAGTGCTCCTGGTCGGGCGCCTTGCCGTAAGCGTAGGCCGGGGAAATCTGCATGTTGTCCACGCCCAGTGAATCGTTGAGGAAGTCGAGCACCTCAATGACATCGTGTGGCGTGTCGGTGCTGAAGAACGTCGTGTTGGTCATCACCCGGAAACCGGCGTCCTGGGCCTGCCGGATCGCCGCGACCGCGGCGTCGAAGCCGCCCACTTTGCGCACGGAGGCGTCGTGCCGCTCGCGCAACCCGTCGATGTGCACCATCCAGGCGAAGTCGCGGTGAGGTGTGAACTTGTGCAGGTGCTGGGGCAGCAGCAAGGCGTTGGTGCACAAGAAGACGATCTTGTGGCGGGCCAGCAGTTGCCGGGTCAGCTCGTCGATCTGCGGGTGCATCAGCGGTTCGCCACCGGCGATGGAGACCATCGGTGCGCCGCACTCCGCAACGGCGGCGAGCGCCTGCTCGACCGGCATCCGCTGCTTGAGCAGCGCAGCGGGCTGTTGGATCTTGCCGCAACCGCCGCACTTGAGGTTGCACGCGAACAGTGGCTCCAGCTCGACCAGCAGGGCGAAGCGTTCCCGGCGGAGCAGCTTCTGCTTGAGCAGGAAGCCGCCTAGCTTCAGGGATTGACGCAAGGGCATGGGCATGGTCAGCTCATCTCTCGGGGTAGCGCAAAGGTGACGTCCTCCTCCATCAGCCGCAATTCGGTCATGGTGACCGGACCGAGGCCGCCCAGGCAATACACGATCTGATCCACCAGATGCGGTGGCGCTGAGGCACCTGCGGTGATGCCCAGCCGCGTCGTGCCCGCCAGAGCGCCCAGATCGATCTCACTGACGTCCTCGACCAGGTACGCCGGCACGCCCTCCCGCTGCGCGACCTCCACCAGGCGCACCGAGTTGGACGAGTTGGGAGAGCCGACCACCAGCACCAGGTCCACCTGACCGGCGATCGCGCGCACTGCCCGCTGGCGGTTGGTGGTGGCATAGCAGATGTCGTCGGTGCGCGGAGCGCTCAGCGCCGGGAACCGATCGCGCAGGACTCCGGCGATCTCCTCCGCCTCGTCCACCGCCAGCGTGGTCTGCATGGTGTAGGCCACCCGCGACGGATCGCGCGGCGCCACCCGCTGCGCGGTGTCGACGTCGGGCACCACGATCACGTCCTCCGGGGCCTCGCCGAGGCTGCCCTGCACCTCTTCGTGATCAGAATGGCCGATGAGGAACACCGTGTTCTGCCTCCGGGCATAGCGGCGGATCTCACTGTGCACCTTGGTCACCAGTGGGCAGGTGGCGTCGATGACGGTGAGCTCGCGGGCGGCGGCGTCCTGGCGCACGGCGGGCGCGACCCCGTGCGCGGCGAACACCAGGACGCCGCCGGCCGGCACCTGGTCGACCTCGTCGACGAACACCGCGCCACGGGCCGCCAACTCGTCCACCACGTGCGCGTTGTGCACGATCTGGCGGCGCACATACACCGGGGCGCCGTAGCGCCGCAACGCGTGGTGCACGGTGTCGATCGCCCGGGCGACGCCCGCGCAGAACGAACGCGGCGCGGCGAGCAGAACCTCACGCGGGCCCGTCGCGGCCGCCCACCATTCCAGCGCGGGCTGGCACGCCCGCAGGGTCCGCAACGCCCGCACCCCCCGGCGCGGCATTCCGAGTCGCCACAGCGGGTGATCGGTCGTATCCACGATGGCGCGAACCACGGCGAACGGGACATCCGCGGTAGCCAGCTGGGCCGACTCCATGTCCACCGCGAGCGCGCCATCCACGATCGGCGTCCGGGCGAGCCGAGAAATTGAGCTGATGGGCCCGATGTGCACGGTCAGCCCCAGCCGCCGCAGCGCCCCGGCCAGCAACGGCGCCGACGGCACCTCGACGCTACCCGAGGCTGAGTCGGCGAGCAGCCCTCCGATTGCCGAGTTCGACAGCAGCGCTGCCCTGGTTCGGCTCAACAACTCTGATGCCGAACTCGGCGGGCGTAGCGCGTTCTCGGCTCGACTGGCCTCGCGGACCTCGCTGGCCACCACCACGTCGCCCGGCCGGACCTGCGGCGCCAAGCCGCCACCGACGCCGGCAACCAGGACCGGGTCGGTGCTGGTGGCCAGCGCGGCAGCGGTGGCCGACGCGCGCCGCGGCCCCATCCCGGTGTGCACCAGCCGCATGCTGCGCCCGGCCCGGCGCAGCACGGCCTGTTCGATGCGCAGCGGCGTGCACAACACGGTTCGGCTCATGGGGTACCGCCCAGGTACCGGCCCAGCGCGCTGATCGGGAACACCATCCGGTAAAGGTGGTAGTTGAGGTAGAAGTCGCGGGGAAACCCGGTGCCGGTGAACTGCGGCTCGTCCCACGATCCGTCGCCGCGCTGGCGCTCGCACAGCCACCGCACCCCGCGCTCGACGGCCTCCGATCGTTCGCCGGCCGCGAGCAGCGCCAGCAACGCCCACGCGGTCTGCGAGGCCGTC
>JAFAXZ010000027.1 GCA_019240665.1 Pseudonocardiales bacterium
CGGGGGGCGCCGCCCGCTGACTCGTTGTCGTTCAGGCTCTTCGCTGATCTGATCGACAAACCGGTGTGGTTGGCCGGGATCGTGGCGATGGTCAGCGGGCAGGTGTTAGGCGCGCTGGCGTTGGGCGGTGGGGACGGGAACGTGAGCCTGGTCGAGCCGCTACTGACCACGAACCTGCTGTTTGCTCTGGCGTTGGCGCGCTTGTTGTCGGCCCAGCAGCTGGCGTGGCGGGAGTGGGGTGGCGCTCTCCTGCTCGTCGCCGGTGTCGCGGCGTTTATCATTGCGGCCCAACCGGGCAGCGGGATCGGGTTGCTCGACCAGCCGCGTCACTGGATTTTCGTTGGGGTCATCGCAGCGATTGTCGCGGCGACGGTGTCGCTCGCGCGGAACACCGCGGGTGCGGCCCGCGCCAGTCTCCTCGCTACCGGGGCGGGGTTGTTGTTTGGCATGCAGGATGGATTCACCCGTGGAGCCATGTTGGCGCTCGACGGCGGGCCGCTGCGGTTGCTGGAGTCGTGGCTGCCCTACGCGGTACTTGCCGCGGCGGTGGTTGGTTTGCTGCTGGCACAGAGCGCGTTCGAGGCGGCTCCGCTGCGGGTTTCCCTGCCCGCGATCACCGCCGCCGAGCCCCTGGTCGGTATCGCCTACGGCATCAGCGTATTCGGCGAAAGGGTGCGGACCGCTCCGGTCTGGTTAACCCTCGAAGCAGCGGGATTGATCGCGATGATCGTCGGCGTGGTTCTGCTGACCCGCTCCCCCCTCTTGGCGCCACATCGACCGGGCCAACACCTTCGAGTCCCACGGTGATCGGCGTCCTGTTTGCGGTGTGCGCCGCGGCGAGCAATGCCATCGGCACCGTGTTCCAGCGCAAGGCAGCCCAACTGGCCCCGGCCGAGGAGATGATGCGGCTGGCGTTGCTGCGGGACCTGCTGCACCGCCCGGTGTGGTCGCTCGGGATCACCGGACTGATCGGCGGGTTCCTCTTCCAGGCCGCGGCGCTGCACTTCGCCGGGCTCACTCTGGTCCAACCGATTGTGGTCGGCGAACTCCCCCTCACCCTGCTCCTCGGGGCGCTGGTGTTTCACGCCCGGGTTGACCACAAGGCTGTGTGGGGAACCGTGGCGGTCAGCGCGGGAGTGGCCCTGGTCCTGGTCGCCACCGCACCCCGACCTGGGCATTCGGCCACCGGGCTCAGCTGGCTTGTCGCCAGTGTGCTCAGTGTGGTGATCGGCGCCTTGCTGGTGATAGCGGGTCTACGCGCTACCGCAGGTCGACGGGCCGCCTTGTTCGGCGCGGCCGCCGGTCTCGGGTTTGGGTTCACCGCCGCGTTGATGAACAGCGCGCTCCACCAGCTCAATCACGGGCTCGGCACACTGCTGGTCTCCTGGCAGCCTTACGCCATGATCGCGGTCGGGATCAGTAGCGTGTTCCTGACCCAGAACGCCCTGCAGGCCGGACCGCTCGTGGCTGCCCAGCCGCCTATCACCACCTGCGACCCGCTGTCTAGCATCGTCTACGGCGTGCTGGTGTTCGGCGAACACCTGCGCGGGGGCTACTGGATCATTCCTACCGTCGTCGGCGGCGTCATCATCCTCGCCGGCAGCGTACTGCTGTCCCGCTCCTCGTTGATCGCCGTCTACACAACCGACGAGTTCAGTGCCACCATCCCCGGGCCGAGCGGCCCCGACCGTACTGACCCCTCGAGTATGGACCGGACCCGCTAGCCCACTGCTCGGGATCAGGCCGCGTGTCGCCGCTGGCCAGTCGGTGAGCGCCCTCAGTGGCGACCCACCGCGCCAGGATCTCAGCGGGATCCTGCACGAACACCGCCGCGGCACGGGCCAGCTGCGCCTCGCGCGCAGCGCCCGCTCGGCGTAGGCGATCGACCGCGTCCAGCAGCGCGGGTTCGTCCGGAGCCGCCGAAACCAGCCCGGCCTCGGCCAGCGCCCGCACACCGAGCCGCCCGTGACCCGGCAGCGGACGGTGGGTCACCACCGGCAGACCCGCGGCGAACGCCTCCGCGCAGGTACTGCCCCCGGATTGATCGACCAGCACGGCGCTAGCGGCGAACAGGTCGGGAAGATCCTCGCGCCAGCCCAGCGCTCGGCATCCAGACAGGTCGGCGATCCGACGCCGTAGCTGTTCGTTGTGACCACACAGCACGACCGGGCGCACCCCGTCTAGCTTGGCTAACAGGCTCGCCGTGACCGCCACCTCACCCACCCCCCAGGACCCGGCCGAGACCAACACCGCATCCTCATCGGAGCACAACTGCATCGACAGCCGGCCGCGGGAACGGTCACCCCGCCGACGGAAGTGGTCAGCAACTACCGGGCCCGGCGCGCACACCGCCCGCCCGGTCCGCTCGCGCGCCGCCACCGCCACCCACGGATAGGGACAGAGGAAGAAATCGGTCCCGGGGTGCAGCCACAACACGTGTGCGGCCGGCTCGGTGATTATCACCACACTCGGCACGGTGAGCTGGCCCCGCTGACGCATCCGGCCCACAACCTGAGCGGCCAGATGAAACGTGGAGATCACCACACCAGGCTGATACCGCGCAATGATCGGACGCAGCTGCCGCGCGGCCAGCACATCAAGCGGGTAGACACCAGGCTGGGCGACCCGATGATCGCAAAAGAACACCCAGAAAACCCAGTCATACAACCACGGCGCCGACCGCAACGTCCCGGCATAACCACGGCGCAACCCCCACCCCACGCCCATAGGCAGCACCTCCAGCAGATCCACCACGAGCACCCGCCCCCCACGAGCACGGATCTGTCCCGCCACCTCACCAGCAACTTGATCATGGCCGGCACCCATCCCGGCGGTCAACACCAACCACCGGCCGGACACACCCTGAACCGGCGCCACCATCAACCGGTACCCCACCCCGGGCTGAACAAACCCTCGCCCCGCCGCGGAGGGTTCTCCAAGGCTCAGCGGCTCAGTAGGAGCGTACGTTCCGTCATCAGACCGTCATCAGATGGTGATCCGGAAGGGTGTTTCGCGCTATGTTCGGGCGAACGTTCTCAAGGCGGTGTGTCGGGCGGGGTCACAGCGTGGGGAGGCCAGGGTGCGAGGGTGGCGGCGAGCGGCGGCGGGAACAGTTCCTTTGATCAGTGATGTTGAGGCGGCCTGGGGCGGTGGCACTACCGTTGAGCAGACACTGCTGCGTGGCCAACCCGGTGAGGGTGGGTACCAACTGATCGTGGTCGGGCCAGGAGAGCCGTATGTACGGCGTGGGGAGCTGTGTCCGGGCAGTGATGAGGTGACGCGCCGCGGCGGACGCCGCGGCCTGATCGCGTTTGCGCATCTTACCGATATCCACCTGGTGGATTCCCAGTCCCCGGCCCGGGTGGAATTCCTGGATCGGTATGTCGATCCAGGCGCGCTGTTGGCCACGCGGGTGCACATTCAGGGCAGTTACCGGCCGCAGGAGATGCTCAGCGTGCAGGTCGCCGATGCGATGGTGCGCAGGATCAATGAGATCAGCGTCGGCCCCGTGTCGGGGCTTCCGCTCGCCTGCGCGATGGTGACCGGTGATAGCTGCGACAATTCCCAGTACAATGAACTGCGCTGGTACATCGACGTTCTCGATGGTGGCCTCATCCGGCCGGACTCCGGTGACCCCGACCAGTACGAGGGTGTGGCGGATGCAGTGCACTACGACGTGCACTACTGGCATCCCGACGCCACTCCACCCGGCGCGGTCAAGGATTTGCCGCGGGCGCGTTATGGGTTTCCGACCATTCCCGGATTACTGGATGCGGCACGCCGCCCATTCCAGGCGGCCGGCCTCGGCATTCCCTGGTATGCCGCGTACGGTAACCATGACGCAGTGATCCAAGGCAACATTCCGCACCTACCCGAGACCTCGGAATGGGCGACTGGTGACGAGAAGGTGATCGAGCTTCCCACCGGAACCGAGGTGCTGCGCTTGGCGGAGGACCTGATGCGTGCGAACCCGGCAGCCGCGATCCGGTTGCTGCGCCAGGGATCGGTGCGCAAGGTCACACCGGACGCTCACCGGAGGCTGGTTGACCGCACCGAGACGGTTCGCCAGCACTTCACGACTCAAGGACGTCCGGTCGGCCACGGATTCGGCGCCGACAACACGGCGAACGGCACCGCCTATTATGGATTCGACAACGGGATCATCCGTTGCTTGGTGCTGGACACAGTCAACGC
>JAFAXZ010000046.1 GCA_019240665.1 Pseudonocardiales bacterium
CGCCGATCTTCGATGTGGTGCAGCTCAGCACCTCGGCGGCCTGCTCCCGGCTCAGGCCGGCCTCCTCGCGCATCCGCCGCAGCGTCGCCGCCACCTGCACCCGCTCGGTGTTCATTTGCCGCTGACTCATCGGGCACCCCTGTTGCCTCGATCGCGTACGTAGTTTACGGTAGCGCTGTACGAAAGGATGTAGCGTCGCGATGATACGCGGCGGACGGCACGGGGAGAGAAGCGACATGGCGTACGTCAGCAGTTCGTCGGTACAGGTCAGCGCGTGGGTAGGGGTGGACGGCGACAGCACCATCACTTACCGGATCTACCCGGACGACGACACCGTCGAGTTCACGCTGGGCGGTCGTGACGGGCTGGGAATGCAGACGGACGAGGCCGGCCTGCGCCAGTGCGTCGCGGCGTTCACCAGCGCTCTCGACGCATTCGAGGCGGCAGCCGCCTCGCAGCCGGCCGACTGCGCAGGGTGAGACGTCCCCGGGTCAAGATCTGCGGTACTCGCTCGGAAGCCGACTTAAGAATCGCCGTCGCCTCCGGTGCCGACGCCGTCGGACGCACGACTGGTCCATCAGCTGCACCATCGCGATGCGCTCGCGCCGCGAGGCGTGCCCGTGATCCTCTCGGGAGGGCTTCGTCCGGACAACGTCGCTGATGCCGTCGTCGCGGTGCGTCCCTTCGCGGTGGACGTGAACTCGGGGGTCGAGAACGAGCGCGGGGACAAGAATGCCACTGCGCTGGTCTTTCCGAACTCAACAGGGCGGTCAACGCGGGGTTGGTCACGGGGAGGTGGTGGTGAGGCGGGTGATGGCGGCTAGCGGGATCGGTAGCCAGAGGGGGCGGTTGCTGTGCTCGTAGCCGACCTCGTAGACGGCCTTGTCCAGCTCGAAGGCGTGGAGCAGAACGGCATGCTTGCGAGGGTCGGGTGCGGCTTGCGCGTAGCCGTCGCAGAACGCGTCCTGGTTGCGGGTGGTCCAGGCCAGTGCCACTGCGGCGCGCTGCTCGGGGTCGTCGTCGCCCAGCGGCAGATAGTTGGCGGCGTAGTCGAAGGAGCGCAGCATCCCAGCGACGTCGCGCAGCGTGGACGTGGGAGCGACGCGGGTAGCCAGCGGCACCATCGGCTCGCCCTCGAAGTCGATCAGTACCCAGCCGGTGACACTGCGCAGCACTTGACCAAGGTGCAGGTCGCCGTGCACCCGCTGCACCGGCACCGGACCTTCGAGACCGCGCACCGCGTCGAAGGCCGCCCGCAGCGCGTCCTCGTGCGGTGAGAGCTCAGGCACCTGCGCGAGGACGCCATCCAGCCTGCGGTGCATGTCGTCGGCCACCGCGTCGAGGTATCCGGCGGGGGCTGGGGCGCTGCCCAGTGCGGTGGCCAAGTCGGTGTGCACAGTAGCCACCGCCTGACCCAGCCGGTGCGCCTCGGAGGCGAAATCGCCGCCGACGTCCGCGGGATCGGCCTGCTCCACCGGGCCTGGTGCGCCCTCGACGAGCAGGTTGGCCGCCAGCAGATCCCGCACGCTCGCGGTCGCCATCGCCCAGCCATCGGCGGCGTTCCGCAGGTATTCGGTGAGCATTCCATAGGTGACCGGGACGGACTCCAGCGCGCCTTCAATGCTGCCCAGCGGCGCGGCAATGTGCTTGCAGCCCAACGAGGCCAACGCGCGGTGCAGCTCCAGGTCCGGGCTACGCCCCGCGGCCACCTTGCGGAACAGCTTGAGGATGTAGGTCTGCCCGTAGACCAGCGAGGTGTTGGACTGCTCCGCCCCGACTGGGCGGGAGCGCTGCTCGGTGTCCAGCGTGACGCCCGGCTCGACGGCGAAGCGCAGTCCCTCCACCGTCGTGCCCTGGGCCATCAGGTCCAGCAGCACGGCGGTGAGCTCAGGGTCGTGTATCGCCTGGTATACCGCCTGGTCTCCGCAAGCGGCTACCCAGGCGTGCCCGAGGATGTCGGGTAGGTCACTGCGCACCCCGAGCAGGAATTGGTAGCGGTCGCGATGCTGCTCACCCTGGTCGACCTCGACGACGGCGTGCACCAGCCGGGGTTCGGCCCCGGCGAGATCAGTGGCGCGCACCGGGATGACCCCGTGCACCGGGCGGCCTTTGCCGGCGAACCAGCGCTGCTCGGGCAGCACCGCCGCCAGTGCGTCGGCGATGTCCGCGAGCAGGTCAGTAGCACTGATCACGGTTCACGCCCAGTGTTCGGAGGGACGATCTGAAACCAATAGAAGCCGTGGCCGGGAAGCGTGAGCAGATAGGGTAGCTCACCGATCGGCGGGAAGTGTACGCCGCCGGTCAGCTCCACGGGGACGCCGCCTGCGTGCTCACCCAAGTCGAGCTCCACCGGTTGCGGGAAACGGGACAGGTTGTTCACGCAGATGACGAGGTCATCACCGGCGTCGTGGTTGCTGACGTGGCTGCGGCGGTAGGCCAGCACGCTCGGGTTGGACGAGCTGAGCTCGCTGAAGTCGCCCAGCCCGAAGGCCGAGTGCTGGTGGCGCACCTGGATCATCCGCCTGGTCCAGTTCAGCAGCGACTGCGACGAGGTTGACTGCGCCTCGACGTTGACCGCCTGGTACCCGTACACCGGATCCATGATCACAGGTAGATAGATGCGACCCGGGTCACAGCTGGAGAATCCTGCGTTGCGGTCCGGTGTCCACTGCATCGGCGTGCGCACCGAATCCCGATCACCCAGCCAGATGTTGTCCCCCATCCCGATCTCGTCGCCGTAGTAGAGCACGGGGGAGCCGGGCAGCGACAGCAACAGCGCGGTGAACAGTTCTAGCTGGTTGCGGTCGTTGTCCAGCAGTGGCGCCAGCCGCCGACGGATACCGATATTCGCTCGCATCCGAGGATCTTTGACGTACTCGCTGTACATGTAGTCGCGTTCCTCGTCGGTGACCATCTCCAGGGTCAGCTCGTCGTGGTTGCGCAGAAAGATTCCCCATTGGGCGCCGGACGGGATAGGTGGGGTCTGGGCCAGGATCTCCGAGATCGGGAACCGGGACTCCCGCCGCACCGCCATGAAGATGCGAGGCATCAGCGGGAAGTGAAACGCCATGTGGGCTTCATCACCGCCGGCCGCGGGGTCGCCGAAGTACTCCACCACGTCAGCGGGCCACTGGTTGGCCTCGGCCAGCAGCACCCGTCCGGGGTACTCGTCGTCGATCACCTTGCGGCAGCGCTTGAGGAATTCGTGGGTGCGCGGCAGGTTCTCGCAGTTGGTCCCCTCCTCTTCGAACAGGTAGGGCACCGCGTCCAGCCGGAAGCCGTCGATTCCCAGATCCAACCAGAACCGCAGCACATCGAGCATTGCCTCGCCGACTTCGAAGTTGTCATAGTTGAGGTCAGGCTGGTGGGAGAAGAACCGGTGCCAGTAGAACTGCCTGCGCACCGGGTCATACGTCCAGTTCGACGTCTCAGTGTCGACGAAGATGACCCGCGCATCAGGATAGCCGGTATCCTTATCGTTCCAGACGTAGAAGTCACCGTAAGGCCCTTCCGGATCACGGCGGGATTCCTGAAACCAGGGGTGCTGGTCGGAAGTGTGGTTCATGACCAGGTCGGTGATCACTCGGATGCCTCGCTTGTGCGCCTCGTCGAGTAGCACCACGAAATCCTCGACGGTGCCGAACTCGGGGAGCACAGCTCGGAAGTCGGAGATGTCGTACCCGCCGTCGCGCAACGGGGAGGCATAGAACGGCGGCAGCCACAGACAGTCAATACCCAGCCACTCTAGGTAATCTAACTTGCGGGTGAGGCCAGCCAGGTCACCGGCGCCGTTCCCGTCGTGGTCGTGAAACGCCCGAACTAGCACCTCGTAGAAGACCGCTCGCTTGTACCAGTGCGGATCGGTCGGGGCGGCTTTGGCGTGCTCGTAGTCGCCGGCTTGTGGTTCTACCAAATGGCCGTCGGGCAGCATCGCCTCTCCAGTGTGCGGGGCCCCTTTCATCGTCCCCGTCTCCATTGACCGATTCCCCCTCGTCTCGTCCCATTGCCCATCGTCATCACATTCCCCATCGTCTCGTCCCTTTACTTATCGTCGTCCCTTTGCCTATCGTCGTCCCATTGCCCATCGTCACAGTCGTACCGGTCAGGGCCCGGCAGCGCAAAGGGGGGAGATTCGCTACGGTGCTTTGTCGGCGGGCCTTGCGGGTGCTGCGAAGGAGTGAGGAGCACATGGTCGAAGGGGGAATGCCGCTGCGGCGGCTGCCCGCGTGGACCTGGGTCGGGCAGCGGCCTACCTGGCGCGACGCCCGGCCCGGCCTGATCGAGGCAGCGCTCAAACGGGCGCAGGCTCGGCCGTCGGGCAACTGGTACGTGCTCGCCGCGAGCCGGGAAGTCCGTGCCGATCGGCCTTTCGGGCGCACCATTGCGGGTGTCGAAGTGGTGGCCTGGCGTACCCCCGATGGCGCGCTGCACGCCGGCCCCGGCGAGTGCCCGCACCTTGGCGCGCCACTGTGCCGGGCGGCGGTGGCGGGCGGGGAGTTGGTGTGCCGCTGGCATGGTCTGGCGATCGGGGCCCGCGGGGTCCCGGGGTGGGATCCGTTCCCGGCCCACGACGACGGGGTGCTGGCCTGGGTACGGCTGGACTCGGTAGCTGGGGAGGATTCACTGCCCGCACCGGTGCTGCACCGTCGGCCTGACCCGCAGACCAGCCTGGACGCGGTCTTCACCGGGATCGGGCGCTGCGAGCCGGAGGACGTGGTCGCCAACCGGCTCGACCCGTGGCATGGCAGCTGGTTTCACCCGTATTCCTTCGTGGGGCTCCAGGTGGTCGAGGAGCCCAGCGCGCACGTCGACCGGTTCGTGGTCGAGGTTGCCTTCCGGCTCACCCGGCGGATCGGGGTTCCAGTGCGGGCCGCGTTCAGCTGCCCCGAACCGCGGACGGTGGTGATGGACATCCTGGAGGGGGAGGGTGCCGGGAGCGTTGTCGAGACGCACGCCGTTCCGCTGGGCGTCGACGACATGGGTCATCCACGGACCGCGGTGATCGAGGCGACTATCGCCAGCTCACCCCGCCCGGGGTTCGCCGTCGCCCGCCGCGGGGCGCCGTTGATGCGCCCGGCGATGCGCTGGGCAGCCGCCCGGCTGTGGCGTGATGACCTGGCCTACGCGCAGCGTCGGTACGAGCTGCGAACCAGCGGGCGCTGGCCGGGCTGAGCCTGGCATCGGTGCGCGACGTCGGCTCAGCCGAACCGAGTGGCCGCGGCGCGCAGCGGGGCGAGGCGGCCCCGGACCGGCACGGTCCACAACGGGTGCCCGCGCAGTCCCCACCTGCCCAGCAGCGCGTCGGCGGCGAGGAACCCGCTGGTTGCAGCGCGTTCCATCAACGCAACGGGCAGGTCGACCCGGGTGAGGTCCCCGGCGAGCACCACAGCCGGATCTCCGGTGGTGACGGTGGGCCGGTTCCTGAAGGTCCCCGGCGCGAACAGCGGGCAGTCGGCGCGTAGCTCGTGGCGCTCATCGAGGATCGTGGCGGTGGCGGTCTCCGGGTAGACCCGTCGCAGCTCCTCGACCAGTCGGTGCCTGCTGTGCTCTGGATTTTCGGTGAGCGCGTAGGCGTGCAGTTCCACCACTGAACCGCCGGTGCGGCGCACCCAGCGGGCCGCCTCTCCTTCGAAGCGTTCCAGCACGCTGACGTTGTCCAGCGGACCGAACCCGCTGGTGCCGAGGAACCCCGGCCGGTCCGGGTGCACCGGGCGGTCCAGCCATAACCGGGACACCAGAAAGGGCGGAGCGGTGCGCAAGGCCGCGATGCCCGCCCGCCAGGGCGCCTCGCCGAGCTCGGGTGAGGCGGCGAGCAGCGCCTGCAACCCGGCCACATCGGCGGCCAGCACCACGGCGTCGACCTCCGAGGAGTCGCCATCGGCTCGGACGGCGAAGCGACGCTCGCGCCCAGGTGTCACCTGCGTGACGGCCACGCCGGGGCGCACCACCACGCCGAGCTCGGTCAGGTAGCCACCCATCGGATCCCACAGCGCCTGCGGGAACGGTTCGGTGGTCACGTCGAACACCAGACCCTCGGCCGAGCCCAAGAAGTAGATGTGGAACATCGTGGCCAGCTCGGCCGCTGACAGCTCCCGGGGATCGGCGAAGAAGCTACGGGAGAACACCGAGAACGCCAGGTGCCGGGCTGCGTCGGGGAACCGCACCCGCTCCAGGAACGTCATCGCGTCCTGGTCGTCCAACCGCCAGTAGACCTCCGGCACCGACACGTCGACCAGCGGCAGCGCAGCCACCGGATCGATCCGGGTGACCAGGTCCCGCCACCCGAAGGTAGGGCTGAACAGCGCGAAGGCCAACGCGTTCCACGGTGGCGTGCGCGGCAGACCTTGGAAGGTGTCCCGATGGCCATCGGCATCGACCAGCGGGTAATCCGCCATCGGCGCCAGTGCCCGGCCCAGCGGATCGGCCCGGCGCAGCAGTGCACGCAGGTTGTAGTACTGCCGGAAGAAGGCATGGAACCCGCGGCTCATGGTGACCACGGATCCGTCGGTCAGCATGATCGGCCAGCCGCGCAACCGGCCGCCGAGCTGCTGCTCCCGCTCCAGCAGCTGCACCTGCACGCCGCGCTCGGCCAGCGCCACGGCGGCCGCGATGCCGGCGATCCCACCGCCGACGACGGCCACTCGGGGAGGCGGCCCCTCGGGTCGTGGCCGACCGGCCCGCGGCGGGTGCAGCACGGCCCGCCGGTCCCGGCCCGGCCGGTGCCCGTTGCCGCCTCGCGCTCTCATGCCGGTCGCCGGGCCACGAGGGTGTGCACGATGCCGCGTTCCCAGCCTGGCATCGTGGCGATCCGGGTATCGACCAGGCCGTGCCCGCGCAGCCGCGTGGCCAGTGCCTCCACGGTGTCGAAACGCAGCACACTGCGCCACAGGTAGCGGTAGAGTCCGGCCCGACCGGTGACCACCTTCCCGGCTGGGATGATCACGCTCCAGCACACTGCGGTCCAGATCGCCCGGCTCCGTACCCGGCCGTCCAGTGCGTAGTCGTGTACCGCCAGCGGTGCTCCGGGCGCCAGCGCCGCACGCAGCCCGGCCAGCACCGGGTCCGGGTCAGGCAGGTTGCGCACCAGGTACGCGGCGAAGATCCCGTCGAATGGTCCATTCACCCCGGCCGCGGCCAACTCCTCGGCCCGGGCGTGCACGAATGACACCCGTGCCGGCCAGTCGGCCTGCCGGGCCTTGGCGAGCATGCCGGCTGATGCGTCCACCGCGGTGATCCTGGCCTGGGGTGCTGCCGCCAGCAGTGCCAAGGTCGACGCCCCAGTCCCGCAACCCAGGTCCAGCAAGTGCAACCCCGCACCGCCGGAGCCGTTCCGGACACCGGGCAGCTGCATGCGTCGGGCTGAGCGGGCCAGGTTCGCGTGGTATCCGGGACTGGCGGCGACAAGCCGGTCGTAACTGGCCGCGGCAGCATCGAACTCGCTCGTTACGTCGATCGTCACGGGAGGCAGCCTACGGCTCGGGAGTGGCATGGAGCGCTATACCGACCTGACGCACTCCAGGATATGGGCAACCGCGCGCCACGGTTGGAGTTGCACGTAGTTGACCCGTCCCCAGTCATAGGTTTCGCCGCTGACCTCGTCGCGGGCGGCAAAGCGGTCCTCCCAGTCCATGCCCAGTGCCGGCAGGTCTAGCCAGACCGTTCCACTCACGGTGCTGAACGGCTCCAAGGTGACCACGCAGATCACAGTGTCACCGCCTGCCGGGTCGGTCTTGGAATACGCCAGCAGTGACTCGTTGTCCACGCGGTGAAACCGCAGCGTGCGCAGCTGCTGCAGGGCGGGATGCGCCCGGCGGATCGCGTTGAGCCGGGTGATCCATGGTTCCAGGGACCGCCCCTGCGCCAGCGCGGCGGCGAAGTTCCGGGGACGCAGCTGGTACTTCTCGCTGTTCAAGTACTCCTCGCTACCCGGCGCCAGCGGCGTGTTCTCGAAAAGCTCGAAGCCGGAATAGACGCCCCACGAGGGTGAGAGCGTGGCGGCCAGCGCGGCCCGGATGGCGAACATGCCAGGGCCGCCCTGCTGCAGCGATGCGTGCAGGATGTCCGGAGTGTTGACGAAGAAGTTCGGCCGCACTTCGTCCACTCTGGATGCCAGCTCCGTCGCGTACTCGGTGAGCTCCTGTTTGCCGGTGCGCCAGGTGAAGTAGGTGTAGGACTGGGTGAAACCCAGCCGGGCCAGCCCGTAGAGCCGAGCCGGGCGAGTGAACGCCTCGGACAGGAACAGCACATCCGGGTGACGGTCCTTGACCTGCCAGATGAGCCACTGCCAGAAGGCCGGCGGTTTGGTGTGTGGGTTGTCCACTCGGAAGATCCGCACCCCGCGCTGGACCCAGAACAGCATCACCCGCAGCATCTCGGCGTAGACGCTGCGGGGATCGGAGTCGAAGTTGAGCGGGAAGATGTCCTGGTAGCGCTTGGGCGGATTCTCCGCATAGGCGATCGTCCCGTCCGGGCGGGTGGTGAACCACTCCTGGTGCTCCTTGGCCCAGGGGTGATCCGGCGCGCAATTCAGCGCGAAATCCAGGGCAACTTCCATGCCGAGCTCGCTGGCCCTGGCGACGAAGGCTTCGAAGTCCTCGAGGGTGCCCAGCCGGGGATGCACCGCATCGTGGCCGCCCTCGGCCGAACCGATCGCCCACGGCGAACCGACGTCGTCTTCTCCAGCGTGCATGGTGTTGTTGGGGCCCTTGCGGTTCACCTCGCCGATCGGGTGGATCGGCGGCAGGTACACCATGTCGAAGCCCATCCTGGCGATCCGGTCCAGTTCACAGGCGGCGGTCGCGAAGGTTCCGTGCACCGGGTTGCCCTGGGCGTCCCAACCGCCGGTGGACCGCGGGAAGAACTCATACCAGGAGCTGAACAGCGCCCGGGGACGGTCTACCCACACCTTGTGGGTCGTGCCCCGGGTGATCAGGTCACGGGTCGGGTCGGCGGTCAGAATCTGAGTCACCGGCGCCGCGAGTGCCGGCCCGACCCGCTCGGCAAGGGGACGCCCGGCTTCCCGCAACGCCGCCGCCGCGGTGGCCAGCGTCACTCGGTTAACCCGCTGGTCGGGGCGGTGAGCCGCTCGCTCCAGCAGCCGAGCCCCGACGATCAGGTCGTTCTCCAACTCGGGCACGGTCTGGCCAGCGTCAATCTTCACCCCGATCGCGTGCCGCCAGGTCTCCCAGGGGTCAGCCCAGGCATCCACCCGGAAACTCCACAAACCCCCCTGGTCAGGCACCACGGTTGCGGTGAACTGGTCGGTGCCCGGTGGTCCGGGTTGCATCCGGACCTGACGGGCCGGCCGGTTGCCGGGACCGCGCCAGACCACCGTGGCGCCCACCGCGTCGTGTCCCTCGCGCCACACCGTGGCGCGGATCGGAACGTGCTCGCCGACCACCGCCTTGCTGGGATACCGCCCGCAGGAGACCACAGGCTGCACGTCATCGATGGCGATCCGACCACTCACCGCACGCCTCTTCCCCGTCGGCTCCCAGACCACTGCCCAGTCTGCCGGTAGCGGCCGCCCGGCGCGCGCCGGATGTGACACCCGTAACCGCCGGATAAAGTCCGCCCATGAGAGCACTGCGCCGGTTCACCGTCCGTGCCCAGCTACCGGGACCGCTGGCAGCACTGGAGACGCTGGCCACCAATCTGCGGTGGACCTGGCACCCACCAACTCAAGACCTGTTCGCCTCGCTGGACGGGGACACCTGGGCCGCCGTCAACGGGGATCCGGTGCGGCTGCTCGGGGAGATCCCCGCCCAGCGGCTCACCGCGCTGGCCGCCGACGGGACCGTGGTGGCCCGCACCCGAGCGCTCGCCCAGGACCTGCACCATTACCTCGACGAACCCCGGTGGTACCAGCAGCGGCCGGAGGCACTGCCCGCGGCGATCGCCTACTTCTCTATGGAATTCGGCGTTTCCGAGGTGCTGCCGTTCTACTCCGGCGGCCTAGGCGTGCTGGCGGGCGACCACCTCAAGGCCGCCTCGGACCTGGGGGTGCCGCTGATCGGTGTCGGGTTGCTCTACCGCTCGGGCTACTTCCGCCAGTCGTTGTCGTTGGACGGCTGGCAGCTGGAGCATTACCCGGCACTGGACCCGCAGGGCCTGCCGCTGCACCTGGTGGCCGACGCCCTCGGCGCACCGCTGCTGGTGCCCGTCAGCATGCCCGGTGGAGGGGTGTTGCGGGCGCGAATCTGGCGAGCCGACATCGGCCGGGTACCGCTGCTGCTGCTGGACAGCGACATCGAGCACAATCCGGACGATCTGCGCGGGGTCACCGACCGGCTCTACGGCGGCGACCAGGAGCACAGGATCACGCAGGAGATCCTCGCCGGGATCGGCGGGGTCCGCGCCGTCCGGCTGTTCTGCCAGCTCACCGGTCATCCCGAACCCGAGGTGTTCCACACCAACGAGGGCCACGCCGGGTTTCTTGGTCTGGAACGGATTCGTGAGCTGATCAGCGGCGAAGGGCTGAGCTTCGACGAGGCCTTGACGGCGGTGCGCGCCGGCACCGTGTTCACCACGCACACTCCGGTGGCCGCCGGGATC
>JAFAXZ010000066.1 GCA_019240665.1 Pseudonocardiales bacterium
AGGGGTGGGGCGAGCTACACATCGACGAGGCAACCCCGTATGCGGGCACGACCTGGACGAACAGCGGCAGACATCGCGATCAGCGTCAGCTCAAGAACCGCGCCCGGGGAGAGGGCCGAACAGTCCCCTGCCCACCAGAGCTAACCACGATGCTGCGTGATCACTTAGCAAGATTCGGTACGGCTGACGACGGTCGGCTTTTCCGGGGTGAGCGTGTGGACGAGCTGCCCCATCTCGCCTATATGCGCGCCTGGCGAGCGGCGCGCCGAGCGACCTTCACTGATGAGATCTACTCATCGCCTCTGGCGCGCACCCCATACGCCTTGCGTCACGCTTGCGTGTCGACGTGGCTCAATGGGGGCGTGCCCGCCACCCAGGTCGCTGAGTGGGCCGGGCACTCAGTAGAGGTGCTGCTCAAGGTCTACGCCAAGTGCCTCGACGGCCAGGGTGGGATAGCCCGTCGTCGGGTGCAGGAGGCGCTCGGCCATCGCAGCTCCCCTACCTGAACGTCGGCACGTATTCGGCACAGACACCCGGCGACGGCCGGATCGCGCCGGGCGCAGCCGGACAGCCCACGATCGGCCTCTGACGGGAAACCTCCAGGTCAGGGGCCGATCGTAGCTAATACCACCGGTGTAGCCCCGACGGGATTTGAACCCGCGCTACCGCCTTGAGAGGGCGGCGTCCTAGGCCGCTAGACGACGGGGCCGCGAGAACACGATGATCACATTCGCTGGGGTACCAGGACTCGAACCTAGACTAACTGAACCAGAATCAGTCGTGCTGCCGATTACACCATACCCCACCGGGTGTCCGTTTCCGGCCTCCCTCGGACCCGAATCAGCACCGGGCACGGATGTTAGTCGACCGCGCGTGCCGATTTCTACCGGGCCGTCTTCCCCTCAGCCGACGGCTGCTCATCTGGCGTGCCGGGTCAGCAGCGCGGGGAGTTCGGCTAACCGCCTGATCACCGAGATCCCGGCGCCCTGGGGGAGCGCGCCGCAGCCGGAGCGGTCCAGCCACACTCCATGCAGTCCAGCGTCCCGCGCACCCTCGGCGTCGGTGTCGAGTCGGTCGCCGACATGCACGGCCTGGGCGGGACGCACCCCGAGGACACGGCACGCCCTTCGAAAGATCGCGCGGTGCGGCTTGGCCACACCCAGCTCCCCGGAGATCAGCACCGCATCGAAGGCGGACTCCAGCCCCAGCGCTGCGAGCTTCGCGCGCTGGTGCGCACCGGCCGCGTTGGTGATCGCAGCCAGCCGCAGACCGAGAGTCCGCAGCGCCCGCAAGCACGGCAGTGCGTCGTCGAAAAGCCGCCAGGCCCGCCGCACAGCCGCCGCACGGCGCTCCTCGCGCTGACCTACCTCACTATCGCAGAGGACCTCCCCTCGGGACGCGAAGAAGTCCCGGGTGCGCTGTTGACGCATGGTGTCAAAGTCAACCTCCCCGGCCAAGTAGCACGCGTAGTGCCGGTCAGTCAGCGCACACCACTCAGCCCAGGCCTCGTCGGCGCCGAGCAGCTCACACAGTCCGGCGCGGGTCGATGCCTCGTGGTCGACCAGGGTCGCGTCCACATCGAAGCACACGGCGGCAACCTCGAGTGGGACCGACGGTGCAGGGCTCAGCTCGGGCGCGAAAGTCACTCGGTGGAGGCTAGATCGCCAGAGGCCTCGTTGACTCTGCTGACCCGGTGAAAACACGTAACGATTCAACAGTCGTGATCGGCTTAACCATGCACTACCGATTGCTTGACCATCGGGTCGATCAGGTGCACCATGAAGAATATTCAACGCCTGTTGAAAGAGGTGTCACATGGAGCGCACGACGTGTTGCGTGGTCGGCGGGGGCCCAGCCGGCATGATGCTCGGTCTGCTCTTGGCAAGAGCCGGTGTGGCGGTCACCGTGCTGGAGAAACATGACGATTTCCTGCGCGACTTCCGCGGCGACACCGTCCATCCCGCCACGCTGACCCTGCTGGACGAGCTAGGCCTGGGAGCGGAGTTCACCAAGATCCAACACCGGATGGTCGAACGGACGCAGCTCCAGTTCGACGACGATCTGGTCACGGTGGGCGACTTCCGCCGGATCCCGGGCCCGCACAAGCACCTGGCCTTCGTCCCGCAGTGGGACCTCCTGGACCTGCTCGCCGAGGCCGGGCACGCCGAACCAGCATTCACGCTCCGGATGCACACCGAGGCGACTGGACTGCTCACCGAGAGCGGCACGGTGACCGGTGTGCGGTACCAGTCGGCCGACGGGAGCACCGGAGCGCTCAGGGCGGATCTCACCGTGGCCTGCGACGGGCGTCACTCGGTGCTCCGCGACGCCGCCGGGCTGCACGCCCGATCCTTCGGGGTGCCAATGGACGTGTGGTGGTTCCGGCTGCCGCGCCGCG
>JAFAXZ010000126.1 GCA_019240665.1 Pseudonocardiales bacterium
GCCGAGCAGCCTGGGATGCGGCTGCACCCCGCTGTCGATCACGGCGACCCGCTGGCCGCGTCCGGTTGCGTACTCCTGGGCTTTGCGGATCCGCAGCCGTCGTTGCGCCGTCGGCTCGGTCACAAGGTCCTGCGCGCCGCTCGTGACTGGCTGCTGGCAGGGTGCCTGTCGGGTGGGCGGCCCGGTCTGCTGGGCAGCCGGGGTGCTCACGAGGTAAGGCAGGGTGTTCACGCTGGCCGGAGTGGGCAGGGCAGTGAGGTCAACCGGGGGTGGCACGCCGGGCGGCCGGTTGCCCGGCTGGGCGGCCACCGGCCACGCCGGTCCGGCCAGGCACAACAGGGCGAGGGCAGCGGTCATCAGCGGGGCCACCAGCGGGGTGCGGCGATGACCGGTGAGTGCCCTCACCGGTGGTAGCGGCCCAGCACACCCCCGGCCAGCGGCCGGCCGGGCTCGATACGGGCGCACGGAGCCACCACCGTCACTCTGCTGAACGTGCTGGACGGTGGAACCGTCGATCCGGTACTGGACGGTGGAACCGTCGGGACTCCGTTGGTGGTGGTTGGCACCCGCTGAACTCCTCGCTTGGCCCGCCGACCGGCCCTGTCGTTGCGGGAGTATCCCGGGGTCCGGTGCCCGGCCGTTCGAGGGGGTCGGGCACCGACAGACCAGTGCCCGCTCAGTCGGTTCGGTCAGCTCGCCCAGACGACGATCAGGACGTCCACGCGCTTCTCGTCATCGAGCACGAGATAGGTCAGCATCCCGGCGGAGCCGAAGGCTAACGTCCGGACGGCACCGTCGGGGTTGGCCGAATTGATCGGGCGGCCGTTCCATGGGGTCAGTTCCAGGATGGTCATCGCCTCGGCGAGGGTCAACAGCGCCCTCGCGGGCAGCGCGGCGATGTCATCCTGCGCCTGGAGATCGACGTCGATCTCGTAGCTCATGCTGAGGTGCTCCCTCGGACAGACCGAGCCTCGCTTGAAGCTGGTGCCAGGGCACGCTACCAGCGCCGCGTTCACCGGTGCGCAGGCGCTGTTCGGCCGAGGCCATCGTCCGCCGGTACCCGTGCGGGCCTCTGGCCACGGTGAGCCAGGCGACCCGGCGCCACGCTTCCAGGACCTGGTGCACCTCCGAGAGGTCTAGTCGGTCCGTGGCTTGGTTCATGACCGCGCGCCACTGGCGGTCGAACTCCGTGACGTCCTCCGGTGTGAGGGCGCCACGGATCTGCGCTGGCGTCGCGTCCACGAACGGGGGCCGGCCCGGCTGCGGCGATCCGGCGGATGCAGCGGTCACCCGAGAACAATAGCGGCCGGGTGTCATACACAGACACGCGTCCTCCGTTTTGTCCCGCATGGCGAGGTGTCCCTACCGGTCAGGCGTCGAGAGCGCCCTCCTGTACCGCGGCGAGCAGGCAGGCCCACTGGGCCGCTGGCCTGGTCAGCACTGGGCTGGTGGTGCCGAGCTTGGAGTCACGCACTCCCACCTGATCCTCAAGCGAGTAGTTGACCTCGACGCAGTCGTTCTGACCGCCGGTGGTGTAGCTGGACGTGTACCAGGCCCCCTCCTGGAACGATGCAGGTGACATGCGGTTGCGCTCGTTGCCATTCGGAACCAAATAGCGGTCGGCGAGGGGTCTGGGACCGCTATTTGGTTCCGAATGGCGATTGCGGTGGACCCACCCCGGGTGGGGGAGGGGCGGGGGTCAGGCGGGCAGCGTGCCGTGCTGGACTGCGGTCAGCAGGCAGGCCCACTGGGCCGCTGGCATGGCCAGCACTGGGCTGGTGGTGCCGAGCTTGGAGTCACGCACTCCTACCTGACCCGCAAGCGAGTGGTTGATCTCGACGCAGTCGTTCTGCCCACCGTTGCTGTAGCTGGACGTGTACCAGGCCCCTTCCTGGAATGATGCGGGTGACATGGGGTTAGCCCCAATCTTCGTCTGGTTTCGCAGCGAACTGGCCGGCCAGTTCTACCATGAAGTTACGCGACTCCACTGGTCCCAGGGCGATCGCTTGCAGCCGGCGCTGCAGCTCGACGTAGCGGCGCACTGCCTCGGGTGGTTTGTCCAGGTAGATCCCATTGTCGTACATCTCGATGTAGACGATGTCGGTGGCCGAGTCGTGATCGAACCGCAGCACGGTGAAGGCGTAGCTGAGTGGCTCGTAGGACAGCGTGTCGAACGGGATGACCTGGATGTCCACCGTGGGCAGCAGGGCCAGCTCGGCCAGGTGGCGCAGCTGCTCGGCCATCACCTTCGAGCCGCCGATCACCCGGCGCAGTGCGGACTCGCTGAGCACGAAGGTGAACTGCGCGGCGTGCTCCCGGGTCAGCAGCGCCTGCCGCTCGCGGCGCACCCGCACGGTGTCCTCAACGGTCTGGTAGTCCGGGTAGCTGCCCCGGCCGCTGACCATCGCCCGGGTGTAGTTCTCGGTCTGCAGGTTGCCGGGCACGATCTCCGAGGCAACCTGCATGATCTGTGAGGCGCCCTGCTCGAAGTCGCGGAACGCGCGGAACCACTTCGGCCCCAGGTACAGCGTGGGCTCCGCGCTGGCCCGGGTCCGCCGGCGCCGCGCGCCGGTGGCCAGCTCCCGGCACCACAGCGCGTCCTTCGCCGAGGCCTGGTAGAGCCGTAGCAGCTCGTCGAGATCAGCCTTGGAGATGCCGACCTTCCCGT
>JAFAXZ010000178.1 GCA_019240665.1 Pseudonocardiales bacterium
CAAACAGGGCGGGAAGAAAGCCGCCACCGCCACCGCCCACACCCTGATTGTCATCATCTGGCACGTGCTCACCGAGAACACCGCTTACCGCGACCTGGGCGCCGACTACTTCACCCGCCGCACCGATCACCCCGACGCCCGCAAACGCCAACTCATCCGCGAACTCGAAGCCCTCGGGCACAAAGTCACCCTCGAACCCGCCACCGCGTAACCGGTCACCACATATCGATCACCGACCAACCCGGCCCGGGTGCCGGGTCACCGACCCCTGCCTCCAGAACGTGCCTGCTCACCATAGTTACGTCTCAGAACGTAGGGATGCGGCGGCGACGGCGACCTGGCCGAGGCTGATGCCGCCGTCGTTGGGCGGCACCCGGGAATGGGTGAGCACCCGGAAACCGGATTGTTCCAGACCCGCCACGGTGCGTTCGAGCAGGAGCACGTTCTGGAATACCCCGCCGGACAGGGCGGCGACGCTCACCCCGGTGGTCTCCCGCAGCATCAGGCAGACCCGGACGATTGCATCGGCGACGCCGTGGTGGAACCGGGTGGCGATCACCTCCGGAGCCACCCCCGCTTGTAGGTCGGCCACCACGGCGCGCACCAGATCCACACCGTGTAGTTGCAACGCAGGTCCCCTGGTCACCGCAGCCGGATAGCTTCCCTGCTCGGTCGGGTCGGCCCGCTGCTCAAGTTCCACCGCGGCCTGGCCCTCGTAGTTGATCGAGTCGCGGATCCCGAGGATCGCCGCAACGGCGTCGAACAGTCGCCCAGCGCTTGAGGTCAGCGGGGCGTTCACCTGCCGGGAAACCATCGCCAGCACCGAGTCCCAGTGCTCGGCATTGCGCCCCGCCAACTCCTCAGGGGCCTCCGTTCCCAGGTAAGCGGCGGCCATCCGCCAGGGTTGCCGGATGGCCGCGGTGCCGCCCGGCATCGGGACCGGAACCAGGTGCGCCAGCCGCTGGAACCCGGCCAGCTCGGCCAGCAGGAACTCACCGCCCCACAAGGTGCCGTCAGTCCCGTAGCCCAACCCGTCGAAGGCCACTCCGAGCACCGGGCCGGCGTCACCGTTGTCGGCAAGGCAGGACGCGATGTGCGCGTGGTGGTGCTGCACCCCAACGAGATCGACACTGACGAGTTCGGCATCGGCGAGATCGTGCGCGTACTTGGTGGACAGGTACTCCGGGTGCAGGTCATGCGCGACCACCTCCGGCTGCACGTCGAAGAGCCGCCGGAAATGCTCCACACCCTCGGTGTACGAACGCAGAGTCTCGTAATTCTCCAGGTCACCGATGTGGTGAGACATGAATGCGTGCCGCCCACGGGCCAGGCAGAAGGTGTTCTTGAGTTCGGCGCCGCAGCCGAGAATTGGCCGTAACACCGGCCGAGCGAGGGTCAGCGGTTCGGGTGCGTAGCCGCGGGACCGGCGCACCGGGAGTTCAGCGCAGCGGAACACCCGCACCACCGAGTCGTCGGTGCGCATATGGATCGCCCGGTCGTGGGTCAAGAAGGCGTCCGCAATTCCGGTCAGCCGCCGACGCGCATCGTCGTCTTGGTAGGCGATCGGCTCGTCGGAGACGTTGCCACTGGTTAGCACGATGGGCCTGGCGGTGCCACGCAGCAGCAGGTGATGCAGTGGGGTGTAAGGCAACATCAGCCCCAAGCTACGGTTGCCGGGCGCGACGGCTGGCGCGACGGGGGCGTCCGGGCGGCGTGGCAGCAGTACCACCGGTCGCCGCCGTCCGGCCAGCACCCGCTCCCCCATCGGGTCAATCATGCAGAGCTCGTGGGCGGTGTCCAGATCGGCCACCATGACCGCGAACGGCTTGTCCTCACGGTGCTTACGCGCGCGCAACATGGCCGTCGCGGCAGCGTCAGAGGCCAGCGCCGCGACGTGGAAGCCGCCGAGGCCCTTGACCGCCAGCACCGCGCCGTCGGTCAGCAGCGCTGCGGCTGCGGCCAGCGGCTCACCGGGCAGGTCGGTGCCGCTGGCGTCGAGCAGCCGCAACCGGGGTCCGCACGCCGGGCAGCACACTGGCTGGGCGTGGAAACGCCGGTCGGTGGGATCATGGTACTCGCTGGCGCAGGCGTGGCACATCGTGAACGGCGCCATTGTGGTGAACGGTCGGTCGTAGGGCACATCGCGCACGATGGTGAACCTCGGCCCGCAGTTGGTGCAGTTGATGAACGGGTAGTCGAAGCGGCGGTCGGTGGGCTCGGCCAGTTCGCGAAGGCAGTCTGCGCAGGTTGCGCTGTCTGCCGAGATCAAGGTGTCCCGCCGGCCGGCGGCGTTGCTGGACACGATGTGGAAACCCTGCTCCCCGGTGGGAACCAATGGACTGGTCCGCACCTGCTCGATGACGGCCAGCGGTGGGGCCTGCACCGTTAGCGCCGCGAGAAATTCGCTGACCGCTTGCTCGGCTCCTTCGATCTCCATGATGACCCCAGCGGTGTCGTTGCCGACTCGGCCGGACAGGCCGAAACGGCGCGCCAGACCATGGACGTAGGGCCGGAACCCCACGCCCTGGACGACACCTTCGACCCGAACCTCAACTCGGATACATTGCTGCACCGGAGGATTCTCTCGCCCTTGACAAGATCCCCGCAGGGGGCTGCACTGGGTGTCAACCCAAGGAGGCAGCTTTTTGCATGAAATGGCAATCACTCAGAGCGTGGTCCAGGCGGTATGCGAGCGGATGGGCGATGCACCGGTACGGCGAGTCTGCCTGGAGATAGGCACACTGTCTGGTGTGGTCGCCGATTCGGTCCGATTCTGCTTCGATCTTGTAACCGAGGGCACCACGCTCGAGGGAGCGTCTTTGGAGATCGTCCAACCCACGGGGAAGGCCCGCTGCCGAGACTGCGGCGCCGAGTTCGCGCTGACTGACCTGCTCGCGCTGTGCACGTGCGGCAGCGCGAACCGCGAACTCCTCGCGGGAGAAGAACTGAAAATCCGGGAAGTTGAGGTACTGGCCTGATGTGCGCGACATGTGGCTGCTCCGGCGGCACCATCCTCGAACACCACGAGCACGGCCACGAGCACGGCCACGAGCACGGCCACGGCCACCCCGAGACCCGAACTGTCACGCTCGAGCAGGCGGTGCTGGCCCGCAATGATGCTCTCGCCGAGCTCAACCGCACGTGGTTGGCGGACCACGGCATCCTCGCGGTGAACCTGATGAGCTCACCCGGGGCCGGTAAGACCACCCTGCTCGAGCGCACCATCCGGGAACTGGGCGCAAGGCTGCGGGTGTCGGTCGTCGAAGGTGACCAGGAGACGGTGCTGGACGCGGACCGGATCCGGGCCACCGGCGCCCCGGCGGTGCAGATCAATACCGGGGCGGGCTGCCATCTCGACGCTCAGATGCTAGCCGATGGACTGAGGACGCTGGACCCACCGGAGCGCTCAGTGGTGCTGATCGAGAACGTCGGCAACCTCGTGTGCCCGGCATTGTTCGACCTTGGGGAGCAGGCCCGGGTGGTCATCACCTCGGTGACCGAAGGGGCCGAGAAGCCGCGGAAGTACCCGCAGATGTTCCGCGCTGCTGACTTGGTGCTGCTGAACAAAACCGACCTGCTGCCGTACGTCGATTTTGATGTCGCCGCTTTTCTGGATGGAGCCAGACGGGCGAACCCGGGCGTGGAGGTGCTGCAACTGTCGGCCACCACCGGCGACGGTGTTGCCGGCTGGTATGACTGGCTGCGCGCGCGACTCCCATAGGCAGCCGCGCCTGGCCGCTCAGTACGGACACCCAGGCCCGTCGTCGGCGAATCCCTGGGTGCCCGAGAGCTCGGCGTCCGAGTCGACCTCGGTGTCGACCCGGAGCCGGTGATCAGCGAAGTCGTCAAGCAGCCGCGGCGGAAGAGGTAAGGTAAGGCTTGAGCAGGATTCCTAACTGCAGGGTCAGCATCCGCATCCATGCCTGACCCACCTCCGCGGCCGCTGCCGGCTCGGGAACCTTCCCGAAGACATACTCACCGTCGGTTCCCGGCGCGATGGTATTCAACGCCGTCATGACTCTCATCTCGACCCACCCCATGAGGGCAATAGTCAGATCAGCTGGGATGACCACGTGCGGATGCGTCCCACCGCCCTTGACATGGGCGTCGGCTACTTTGGACATATAGGTGTGGAAATCGCCGTCCATCGGCTTCATGGTGGTCTTCGACCACCACCCCTTGAGTGTCATCTTACGCTGCGCGAGATGCGAAGCGTCCTGGAAGTATCCGGCCGACTCTGGACGGGAAAGCAGATAATCATAAGCAAGGGTGACCACGCCCCCTGCCGCTGGTCCCAGTAGTGGGCCGGTCTTGCGCAGGATCGACATCTCTTTGGCGCCAAGACCCGCGAACTCCGCGTAGGGATGAAACTCGGCGGCTTCATGACGACCAAGGGGACCGTCCGGTTCTGCCAGGCTAGGTTCAAGGATGATCCCGAGCTGCAGCATGAGCTGGTTCATCCATGCCGCCCCGGCGGCAGAGACCGTGACGGCGTCGTAGGTCTCCCCCATGGCCCCGAGGATCTGTCCCTGCAACCAGGCTATGAGAGCCAGAACGAGTTGGGGCGGAAGCGGTATCTGTACTCCCGGAAAGGTCACTTCCTCTCCCCCGACGTGACTAATCCCTCGCACGAAGTCGGCCAGCTCGCCGTCAAACGGTCCGACGATCGTCCTGTCTAGCCACTCCTTTATTAGCGGTTCACTGACCGGTAAGTGCGATCCACCCATCAGTGATGCGGATTCCGGACGCATCCTCAAGTATCCAGATATCGCCCCTGGGATACGGTCGATCAGCGCTGAAATTCCCTCACCGGTCTCCTGAACGGCCACTGCCTCGTATACACCAAATCCGGCGAACTCGGCAAGTGGAGCGAATTCTGGTGTTACCAGCTGATCGTACCCTTCGACCTCTCGAACTTCCCCGGCCTGGTCGCTTACGGACATGATCATCTTCCTTACTCAGGAGGTAATCCATCGATCGTGAGGGTTAGAATCTGGACATGATGCTGCGACCAGAAGTCCCCTCGCTGACCTTTTTGAGCCTAACTAGCCGACTGTTACACCAGCGTTGAATTCATGTGACCAATCGGGGACAGGTGTTAAAGTCACGTTGCAGCTCGGCGAATATGTGACTCGGATAACGTTGGAGATCTACGTTCGGCTGGAGAACTATGTTGCCCGTCCTCGCGTCGGCGGGTAGAAGTCCACGGATCCCGAGCGGGATCGCTGGTCATACCGGCAATACCGCGAGCTCGCGCGGGCGGTGGTTGAGCCGCGTCGCGCCGCTGTCGTTGACTACCACGATGTCCTCGATACGGGCGCCCCAGCGACCTGATAGGTAGATACCTGGTTCGATGCTGAACGCCATCCCCACTTCGAGCACCAGGTCGTTACCGGTCACGATGTAGGGCTCCTCGTGCACTTCGAGACCGATGCCGTGTCCGGTTCGATGGATGAACAGCTCGCCGAGACCGGCGTCAGTGATGGGAATCCGGGCGGCGGCGTCGACCTGTTCTGCCGTCATCCCTGGCGCAACCGCCGCCACCGCAGCATCCTGCGCAGCGTGCAACACGGCGTAGCACGTGATGACGTCGGCCTCGGCCGGCTCGCCCAGGCTGTAGGTGCGGGTACAGTCGGAGAAATAACCCTCCGGGGTCGGCCCGCCGATATCGACCACCACCACGTCCCCTGGCTGTATCACCCGGTCAGACACATCGTGGTGCGGGCTTGCCCCGTGCGGACCGGCACCGACGGTGACGAACGCTGCCGCGGTGTGCCCCTCTGCGACGATCGCAGCGGCCACATCGGCCCCGACCTGTGCCTCGGTGCGTCCGACCCGCAACCACTCCCCCATCCTGGCGTGCACCCGGTCGATGGCTTGACCCGCAGCGGCCAGCGCGGCGATCTCGGCGCTGTCCTTGCGCATCCGCAGCTGCCGCAGCACCGTCGATGCCAGCTCCTGCTCGCAGGCCGGCAGCGCGGCACGCAGCGCCAGCACATGCGCCGCGGGCATCGCGTCCCCCACCGCGGCGCGGGCCGGTGCCGACCTGGACCTGTGCAGGAGGTCGGCGACCAGGGCGTACGGATCGTCGCCGTCGGCCCACTCGGCGATCTCCAAGCCGAGTCCGGGCACCGGGGTGGTGTCCAGGCGGGGGCGTTCCAGCGTCGGGACCACCAGCACCGGGTCACCGTCAGCGGGCAACACCAGACAGGTCAGCCGCTCATAGGACCCACCGGCTACCCCCAGCAGGTAGCGCAGGTCGGGTCCTGGGGTGACCAGCAGCACGTCCAAGGCGGCGATCCGGGTGGCCTGCTGGGCTCGGGCCAGGCGGGAGGTGAGCATGTTGCGGGGGGCGGCCATAGGGCAAGCCTAGGGCTGGGTGCGGGCCGGGAGCTGGCAGGCTCTGCGCTCGTGGACGCACCCCTGTTGCTGCTTGACGCCGCGAGCCTGTACTTTCGGGCTTACTACGGGGTCCCCGAGTCGATCACCTCCCCTGCCGGTACTCCGGTGAACGCGGTGCGGGGTTTCGCGGACATGGTCGCCCGGCTGATCGAGCTGCGCCGCCCGTCCCGATTGGTCGCCTGTCTGGACCTGGACTGGCGACCGGCCTTCCGGGTCGCCGCGATTCCCTCTTATAAGGCGCACCGAGTCGCCGAGAAAACCGGGCTCGACACTCCCGACGTCGAGGCGGTGCCGGACGCCCTGAGCGCGCAGGTCCCGTTGATCCTCGAACTGCTGGCCGCCGCCGGCCTGGCCACCGCGGGCGCGGACGGGTACGAGGCTGATGATGTGATCGGCGCGCTGGCCGCGGCCGAGCGCCGCAACCCGGTTGAGGTGGCCAGCGGTGACCGGGACCTATTTCAGGTGGTACGCACCGCGCCGACACCGGTGCGGGTAGTCTACCTCGGGCGGGGGCTGGCCAAAGCAGAGGTGATCGGCTCTGCCGAACTCGCGAGCCGGTACGGGCTGCCCGAAACTGGTGCCGGGCCCGGCTACGCGGACTTGGCCGCGTTGCGCGGCGACCCGTCCGATGGGCTGCCCGGAGTGCCTGGAATCGGGGAGAAGACCGCGGCCGTCCTGATCAGCCGGTTCGGCTCGGTGGAGGGACTGCTGGTGGCGCTCGACGATCCCCGTTCGGCGCTCGCCCCGGGGATGCGAGCCAAGCTGCTAGCCGCCCGGGAGTATCTGGAGCTGGCGCCCACCGTGGTGCGGGTGGCTACCGACGCCCCCGTGCAGCAGGATCGCGACGACACACTGCCTTCGGCTCCTGTTGATCCAGCCGCACTCACCGCGCTGCAGCGCGCCTGGGGCCTGGGCACCGCGGTGGACCGCCTCGTCGCGGCGCTTCAGGCTCGGCGCTGACCCACGTCCTCGGCGAGCAGGTCGCTGGCCTTCTCCCCAATCATCATGATGGTGATGTTCGGGTTGACAGCCGGCAGGAAGGGCATGATGGAGGCATCGGCGACGCGTAGCCCCGTCACGCCTTTGACTCGCAGCCACGGGTCGAGCACGGCCTCCGGGTCGTCCACCGCACCCATCCTGGCCGTGCCCGCGGGGTGGTAGACGGTGTTGTGCGTCTTACGGATGTAGTCGATGAGCTCGTCATTGGTGATCGCGTCGGCACCAGGTGCCAGTTCGCGTTTGATCCAGCTCCGCAACGCCGGCTGCGCGGCGATCCGGCGGGCGAGCTTGATCCCGGCAAGCATCACGGTGATGTCGTGACCTTCGGGGTCGGTGAAATAGCGCGGGTCGAGCATCACCCGGTCCCGGAAGTCACGAGACCGGAGTCGGACCGTCCCGCGGGACCGGCCGCGGGTGACATTCGGTGTCAGGCAGAACCCATTGGACGTGGTCGGATAACCCCACCGCACGGTGTTCATGTCGAAAGGCACCGAGCCGTAGTGCATCATCAGGTCTGGGCGGTCAAGTCCCGGTTCGGTCCGGGTGAAGAGGCCGATCTCCCACCACTGCGTCGAGCGGGTCACCATCGGCCGCGACGCTTCCCACATCACCACGCCCTCGACGTGGTCATCCAGATTGGACCCGACGCCGGGGCTGTCCACAAGCACGTCGATGCCGACCTCACGCAGGTGTTCGGCTGGGCCGATGCCGGACAGCATGAGCAGTTTGGGCGTGTCGATCGCCCCGGCGGACAGGACCACTTCACGCCGGGCATGCACGGTGCCGTGCCGGAAGGTGCTGGAGTCCAGGTACTGCACTCCGGTCGCCTTCTTGACTGCGGTGAAGAGCACCTGCTTGACCCAGGCGTCGGTGCGGACGACCAAGTTGCGCCGTCGACCCATGATCGGGTGCAGGTACCCGCGTGAGGACGACATGCGGATGTTGTCCTCATCAGCGTTAATCTGGAAGAAGCCCGCCCCCTCGGTGACCGTGAAGCCTTCGTTGAAGCAAACGGTGGGCAGGCCGACGGCGGCAGCGGCCGCCAGCACCGCGACGCCACAGGGGTCATGCGGCGGAATCTGGCGCAGTGTCACCGGACCCGAGCGGCCGTGGTGAGCACCCGGGCCGTCGTTGTTCTCCAACCGCGCGATGAGCGGGCAGCACTCGTCGGCGCTCCAGCCCGCACACCCCATCGCCGACCACTCGTCGAGGTCTTCGCGAGGGGTCCAGAACGCGATGCAGGAGTTGTGCGACGAGCAGCCACCGAGCACCTTGGCCCTAGCGTGGCGCACGAAGCTGTTGCCGCCTGCCTGCGGCTCGACCGGGTAGTCCCAGTCGTAGCCGGAACCGAGCAGGTGCGGCCACTGCGCCAGCCGCAGGACCTTCGGGTCGTCGACGTCGGACGGACCGGCTTCGAGCAGGCACACCGTGACCGACGGATCCTCCGACAGCCGGGCCGCGAGGACGCACCCCGCCGAGCCACCACCGACGACGACGTAGTCGTATTCTTCGATCCCGTTGTTCATGCCTCGATCCTCGCGGTGACCGCTGCCTTTCGGCGGCACGCCGTATCATCGCCTGATCACAGCGGTCACCGGTCGCCGTGTGATCGTTCCGGTACAGGCAGGCCTGTTGGCGCGGTAGCGCACTCGGCGGGACGTGGACCGGCAGCGGGCCTCAGCCTTCCGACTGGCGATAGCCTTCCGACTGGCGATGAGGTGAGCAGCTCCGCGTGAACGTCAGCCGCCCGGCGTGCACTGGCCGCCCGATGCTCGCCAGCGGGGTCCTCGCCCTTGGCTACCCGCAGCCGACCGCCAGAGACCGTGGGATACGGCCAGGTGACTACCGAACGCCGAGGCCTCACCGGAGCAACGAGGTGGCCAGCCCACGGCGGGTGGTGCGCGACACCCCGATTCGGCAGATCGTGTGGTCACCATCTGCCAGGTAGCATCCCCTTCATGCTTCTGGCTGATCGTCTCGACATCCCCGACGGCACTGCTGCTCTGCTCTTCGATCTCGACGGCGTCTTGCTTGACTCGCTGTCTCTCGACTACGAGATCGTCGGAACACTCCTCCACGAAGAGCTGAGTTCCGTTGTAGAGGTCCCTCGGTCGGTGATCCGGGAGAACTTCCCGCACGCCATTCCAGACTTCTGGCGCAAAATCTCAGATGCATGCGCGCTTGGGCTCACCCAGGAAGCCATCTCAAGGCTTGCCGAGAAGCATGAATCTCATCGCCGGGTAGCGACTATAGCCGCCCACAACGGCATCCCTGAGATCATCGACGCCGCACACAGCCAGGGTATACCTATCGGCGTAGTCTCCAACAATCCATACGTTGAGATCCGCAAGACCCTGGCTGGAGCCGGGCTTGTCGCGGATGTCATTGTCGGGAACGACGAGCCGGGTTTGAGGGGGAAACCGGCTCCGGATACCTACCAGGAAGCAGCCACTCGTCTCGGTCTCCAACCGTCCGTTTGCGTGGCAGTCGAGGATTCACTGCTCGGTACCGAGGCTGCCAGTACAGCCGGCTGCTATACGGTCGCCGTTGCCACCGGCGCTAACTCATTTCTCGAGTTGTCAAAGTCTCCGCATGTCTCGCGCTGCTATACGAGCTTCGCGAGGTGTTACGTATCTTTAGGTAGAGCGGGTATAATGTCGAAGACACTGTCTTCTCCGAATGAGTTCGTCAGCCATATGATCGAGCACATCGCGTGGAGATTAGGCTGCTCGATCGATTTATCCTGGACGAACGACGACTGGAGTGGACTCGGCTCAGCACTCGGCCGGGAAGTTCGGAAGCTACCGATCAGGCAAGAAGCCGCGAGCACAATCGGAATGATCGACGACGGCAGCGCAGAAATCCAAGTGACGGCAACAAGTTCCGGAGGGGCGGTTCTGACCGCTTCCCAGCAGGTCGATCTCGAGTGGTTTCTCAATAGTCGGGCGGAGCAGCTCTCGGATGGCAGGCCCCTGGTCCAGGTACTCAAGGGCCTCGGAGCCGGTGGCGCTCTCGACTTCAAAATTACAGTCGCAAGTTTCGAGGACCCTCACCACACGTGGGAAGGAGTTTTCCGGGGTGTTGGCATCGCCCTTGACAAGATGTTTAACGAACAGCCCGTGGCGCCCAATCCACCCTCCGACGAGAGGACAGAGATTCCAGCCAGACCCCTGCCCACGACAGGGCAACAGTCCCTAGAGCGGGCCGTCGAGCGAGGCTGGACAATACAGCGTGTGTCCGAGTGGGGAGCCAGTCTGGAACGGCGTACAGCGGAAAGCGTCGTACGAGTAAGCTTGCGCCTGGGTGCCCCTTCGGTTCGCTGCACCATCAACGTTGCAAACTCAATCGATGTGACCGGTATGGTTGACCTACTGGCCGAGTTCGCCGAAGGAGCGACGCTCCAGCTCAGCGTCACGTATGAAGCGATGCGGCTCAGCTCAAGTCATGTCGTTGCCGAGGATATCGGAATGACCCTCGGCAGAGCCCTCCGTTACGTGGCTATCGAGCGAATGGACAAGTTCGGCATTCAAGGAGCCGGCTCGAGCATAAGGGATCCGAACGAAGGCATGTATCAGCCGATCCGAGTTGGCGTCAGCATGGAGGGTCGCAAGTTCTGGAAATATGTACCGATGTCGCAGGACTACGGAGACTTCCGTAAGAATTTTCTCGTGGGACATACCTTAGCGAACGGTCTCTACTCCGAAGATCTTGACGACTTCATTGATGGCTTCGCTGGAGGTCTGGAGTCGAGTATCATCATACACGTAGACAACAATACCGACCCTGTCACGGGCTGGCCCTTTCTTTTCCGCGGGCTTGGCGAGGCGATGGCAGGCCTCCTTGCCGTCAACCCACACCGACTCTCACTTGCACCGGGCGTGAAAGCAACGCTGGCGTGAACTCGACCGGAGCCGGGGCGACGGAGCTTAGGATCCCGCAACGTATTCTCGATGCCTCTCCATACGTACCCGAGTGGTCGGGATTGAATCGGACCGAGTTCATACGCCTAGACCGTAATGAAAATACCCGACCTTTGCCGGCAGCCGTCCAGGAGGCGCTTGTCAGGAGTATTGCGAGCTGGGCCGTGCAGTCGTACCCTGAGTCCGCGCCAATCCAGAGGTCGCTCGCCAGCTACACCCGTGTGCCGTCAGAGTATATTCTCTCCACAAATGGGTCTGACCAGGGTATTGATCTTTGCTTGCGCACGGCCCTTAGTGAAGGAGACTCCATCCTTATCGCCAGGCCGGAATTCCCTGTATTTTCTCACGTCGCCGAAGCCATCGGCGCAAAAATCGAGCCGGTTCCCTATAATCCCGACCTTTCGTTCCCTTATCGAGCGTTTGCGGAGGCTATTGCGTCCGTTCGGCCAAGTCTTATTGTATTAATCAATCCAAATAATCCAACGGGTAGCGGGATAGACATCGACTACATAGAGCAGATAATCGCATCCAACCCTAAGACGATTGTTATCGTGGACGAAGCCTACTACGAGTATACTGATAATACCGTCGTACCGCTTGTCAAAGAATATGCCAACCTGCTTGTGTTGCGAACGTTTTCCAAGGCTTTCGCAATGGCAGGCCTGCGACTGGGTTATGTACTTGCCAACCCTCAGATTCTCGCTCATGTGCGCAAGCTACAAAATCCCTTCGATGTCAATCAGCTAGCAGTAACCGCAGGACTGGCTCAACTGGCGCGGACCGATGCCGTGCGTGCTGAATGTAGGCATGCGATGGAAGAGATAAAGCCATACGTTGTGCAATCTCTTCTGGAAGTGGGCGTCGAGGTGTGGCCCGGATCGGCAAATTTCCTGCTCGTGCGGCCACCAGATTGCACTAAGGCTGTCGCCTACCTTCGCAATTCAGGTGTACTTGTACGATCGATGTCAGCTCCCGCGCTCCAAGGATCCTTTCGCGTAAGTTTGGGAACCATGCATGAGATGCAGCAATTCGTTGGTGTGTTTCAATCTTACCTGAAAGAGTACAGGGGAAGCCCCAGTTGGCTCGCGAAGAAATAAGATACCGCTCTAGCCGAGCAAAGGAACTTGAGGACGGTCATGACTGGACACATGAAGGTCAATCACTATATTTTGGCACAGCTGTCACGGGAACGGAGAAGCCAGCTACTGCAACAACGGGCACAGGACAACCTGCAGGATGTTGAGGCAACCGTGCGGCAGGTGCTGACCGCTGTTCGGTCAGGCGGTGACACCGCTCTCATCCGACTCACCCGTCAGTATGACGGCGCCGAGTTGAGCGAGGGCCAGCTTCGTGTTAGCGAAGAAGAGTTCGATCGAGCCGATAAGCTTGTCAGCAAAGACCTTCGCGCTGCTCTGATTCAATCAATACGGAATGTTCGAAATCACCATCAATTTCAGCTTCCCCCTCCTAGCTGGATGAAAGAAATAGCACCAGGGGTAATAGCGGGTGAGCGTGTAACCCCCATTTCCTCCGTAGGGTTATACGTCCCACGGGGAAAGGGGTCCTTTCCATCCGTCATGATTATGCTGTGTATCCCGGCAGTCATCGCGGGAGTGCCTGAAATTGTGATCTGCACCCCTCCGGGAACTGACGGGTCAGTGGATCCCGCGTCCCTCGTCGCAGCCCGCCTGTGTGGCGTGGAGAATATCATCAAGGTTGGTGGCGCTCAGGCCATCGCGGCTATGGCATATGGGACCGACAGTGTTGCCAAGGTCGACAAGATCCTCGGACCTGGAAACCAGTACGTGACCGCTGCGCGACGAATTCTGTCCGGTACCGTAGACCCAGGTCCTCCAGCCGGCCCAAGCGAGTCTGTAATTTTGTGCGATTCTTCCGCAGACGTTGAGATCGCCGCACGTGAACTGGTGGTCGAGGCGGAGCATGGAGAGGACTCGGCCGCTCTCCTCGTAACTCATTCAAGTACACTCGCAGCTGCAGTGGTCGATCGCCTCGCCGACCTGGTGAATAAATTACCGGAGACCCGAGCGCGGAACTGCAAGACGGTCTTATCCAATTACGGTGGTATCGTCATCACCGAAGGGCTGCAAGATTCGATTTCGTTTGTCAACGAGTACGCGCCGGAGCATCTGCGTGTTCTTGTCGACAACCCGTTTGACGTGTTGCCGGCGATAACTCACGCGGGCGAGGTACTCTTGGGTGAAAACACCTCGATCGCTTTTGGCAACTTTTCTATTGGCGTGAACGCGATCCTTCCCACCGGTCGACATGCGCGAACCTACTCGTGTATGGGTGTAAACGAACTTTTAAAAAGGTCATCGTTTGCCTATGTGTCCGCGACCGGCGTGAGCAGCGTTGGTCCAACGGCTGTGGAGCTTGCCCGGTACGAGGGGTTCCCAGCGCATGAGGAGGCTGCCCGTTACATCGTTCGGCGTGTCGACCCCGATGAGGATGTCTCAGACGGTCCCTAGCGCGACCACGCCACGGCGCACTGCGCGCACTGCATCAGCTGCCGTTGCCCCGACCTGGGAGTCGTCTCCGGCGACACCCCGGACCTGGTCGAGCACGTCCAGCACCTGCCGGCACCACCGGACAAAGTCTCCGGCGGACAACTCAACACCGTTGTTCTCGGCAGCCACCAACACCGCCGACAGCGATTCCCCACGCGCCCACCGGTACATCGGCCAGGTGAAACCCGGATCGGGTTCGCGGGTTCGCTCCAGCCGGTACCGCCGCTCATCGGCCTCCAGCTCTGCCCACAACCGCATGGTAGCCACCAGTGCGTCGCTCACCGGACCAGCGGGAACCCGAGGGGTGGTCGTGTCTCCGCGAGCCTCGTAGACCAGCGCTGAGGTCACCGCGGCGAGCTCGGCGGGCTCCAGGTCATCCCAGATCCCGTGTCGCAGGCACTCCGCGGTAAGCAGGTCGGTCTCCGACCACAACCGGGCCAGTCGGCGGCCGTGTTCGGTGAGCTGCTCCCCCTCCAGGTATCCACGCTCAGCCAGCAGGGCCCGGATCCGATCAAATGTGCGGGCCAGTGAATGCGTCGTGGCCGCGACCTGCTGGCGCAGCGTGTCAGTCTCGCGGTCCAGTCGGTCGTAACGCTCTGCCCACCGGGCATGCGCCTCCCGGTCGTCGCAGCCGTGGCAGGGGTGCGCCCGCAGCGCGCGGCGCAGGGCCGCCAGTTCGGCGTCGTCAGCCGCCCCGCTGCGCCGTCGGATCCGGAACGGTACTGCGATGCCGGTCTCGTCCCGGAGCTGACGGCCCTGGAGCTGACGGCCCTGGAGCTGATGGCGCAGTGCCGACGCGAGGTCGCGGCGCACCCGGGGAACCCAGTGCTCGACCCGCTTGGGTAGCCGCATCCGGTCCAGCGCCTGAACCGGATGCGGGACGTCGGCAATCGAGAGCCGCCCCGCCCAGCAGTCCTCGGTGAGCACCAGTGGGCGAGGATCCTCGCTGGGACCGTCACCGAGCTCGAGCACCACGGCCAGCCCTGACCGGCGGCCGCCGGGAACCACGATAACGTCGCCACGCTCGAGCTGGACCAGCGACGCTGCCACTCCAGCCCGGCGCGCCGCACCACTGTGGCGGGCCAGCATCCGCTCCCGCTCAGAGATCTGCCTGCGCAGCCGAGCGTATTCGGCGAAGTCACCCAGGTGGCAAGCCATCGCTTCGGCGTAGCCCGCCAGACCCTCGACGTTGCGATCAATCCGCCGAGCCAGGCCGACCACCGAGCGGTCCGCTTGGAACTGGGCGAAGGACCGCGTCAGCAGCGCCCGCCCGGCGGCCACCCCAACCCGGTCGACCAGGTTGACGGCCATGTTGTAGCCGGGCCGAAACGAGCTGCGTAGCGGATAGGTGCGGGTGGAGGCGAGCCCGGCCACCTGCGCCGGATCCACGCCCGGTTGCCACAGCACAACCGCATGGCCCTCGACGTCAATGCCACGCCGCCCGGCCCGCCCGGTGAGCTGGGTGTACTCGCCAGGGGTGAGATCGAGGTGCGCCTCCCCGTTGAACTTGATCAGCCGTTCCAGCACCACCGTGCGAGCCGGCATGTTGATCCCCAACGCAAGGGTTTCGGTGGCGAACACCGCTCTGACCAACCCGCGAACGAACAGCTCCTCCACAGTCTCCTTGAACGCGGGCAACATCCCGGCGTGGTGAGCGGCGACGCCCCGCTCCAGCGCGTCGCGCCACTCCCAGAAGCCAAGCACACCGAGATCGCCCTCGGGCAGGTCGGCGGTGCGGGTGTCCACCACCTGGCGGATCTGCCGGGACTCCTCGGGAGTGGTCAGTCGCAGCCCACTGCGGACGCACTGGCTCACCGCGGACTCGCAGCCGGCTCGGCTGAAGATGAAGGTGATCGCGGGCAGCAAGGCGTCGCGATCCAGCCGCGCCACAACGTCCGCCCGGGTCGGCGGCCGGAACCGGGGTCCGCCGTGGCGCGGGCGATCCCACCCGCTGTGGCGCTCCAACTCCTGCACGCGCCGGAGGAGGTGCGGGTCGACGGTGAGGCGGTCGCTGCTGGCGGTGCTGTTCCTGGCGAACAGGTCGAACATCCGCGAACCGACCATCATGTGTTGCCACAGTGGCACCGGACGGTGCTCGTCGACGACCACCGCGCCCTCACCGCGGACGTCAACGAGCCACTCGCCGAACTCCTCGGCGTTGCTCACCGTGGCGGACAGACCGACGAGCCGCACGCTTTCCGGGAGGTTGAGGATCACCTCTTCCCACACCGCACCGCGGAACCGGTCGGCGAGGTAGTGCACCTCGTCCATCACGACATAGGCCAGCCCGTCGAGGGTGGACGACGCGGAATAGAGCATATTGCGCAGCACCTCGGTAGTCATCACGACCACCGAGGTGCTGCCGTTGATTGAGGTGTCCCCGGTGAGCAGGCCCACAGTGTCCGCGCCGTGCCGGGCCACCAGATCGGCGTACTTCTGGTTGGACAGCGCCTTGATTGGCGTGGTGTAGAAGCATTTGCGGCCCTGCGCGAGCGCCAGGTGTACCGCGAACTCGCCGATTACGGTCTTGCCTGCACCGGTGGGCGCGCACACCAGTACGCCGTGTCCTTCCTCCAGCGCCTCGCACGCCGCGCGCTGGAATGGGTCGAGCTGAAAGGTCAAGCCGCGAACGAACTCGGCGAGGCCAGGTAGGGCGACCCGCTGGCGAGCCGCTGCGGACGCCTCGCTGGGAGAGTTGGCCACTGTTCCAGGCTAGGCGACGACGGTGAGCGCACCGGGTTCGCAATGCACGGTCACTGGCAGGGTGTCCTGCGGCTCCCCGTCGGCGTAGACGGGCCAGCTGGGGTCGCCGTCGATGTGCACGGCCGTCCCCCGCAGCACGGTCACCTCCGGCTCGTGCACATGGGCGCCAGCGCGCAGCGACGGGAATACCCGCAGCAACCGGCGCCGGGTCACCGCAGCGATGGCAATCACGTCGAGCAAGCCGTCAGCCAGCGTGGCATCCGGGCAGATCCGCAACCCACCGCCGTAGCTGGATCCGTTGCCGACCGCGACCAGGATCGCCTCCAGCTCCACCTCGGTCTCCCCAGCGCGCACCCGCACCAGCCGGGGAGTCAACGCGGCGAGCTCGGCCAGCACCGCCAGGTCATACCGGCGTGGCCCGGCGGGCCAGCGCATCGCGTTGGCCCGCGCGTTTACCGCCGCATCGAAGCCGGTGCACAGCACTGTGGTGAAGCAAGCTCCGCCCCTGACCCGACCCAGATCGATCCGGCGCCGCTGCCCGGAGCTCAGCGCCTCGACGACGTGCCGGGCGGCGTCCACCGGATCGACCGGGATGCCCAGCGCGGCCGCCAAGTCGTTGCCGGTCCCGCTGGGCAGCACGGCCAGCGCGGTTCCGGTGCCTGCGACGGCCTCAGCGGCCAGGCCCACAGTGCCATCCCCGCCCAGCACGGCGAGCACGTCATCGCCACGCTCCGCGGCCTGCGCGGCGAGTTTGCTGGTACCCGCCGCATCCGCGGTCACCGTGGCGACCAGCCCGGGCACCGCGGCACGCAGTGTGCTGGCCACGGTGCCGGCGACCCGCGCCGCCGCGCCGCGGCCGGAATGAGGGTTGACGATCAGCGTGGCGCGCACAACGCGGCATCATACGGTTCGTCAGTGGGCAACGGTGCTCGATACGGGTTCGAGCACCACGGTGGCCGCGTTTGCCCCCTTCGACGCCATGCCCTCACAGCCGTTCTTTCGTCAGCGTCTTGAGCAAGGCATACGCAGTAGGGATCACGGTGTCCCGCCGTGTCCATGAGCCGTTGGTGAGCGCGATGACACCGACGTCGGCTTGGCGGCAAAAGCCGAGGAAGACAGTAAAGCCGCGGGTGGCGCCGCTGTGGAAGAACAGCTCATAGCGACGGAAGGCGCGATGGTTCCATACCAGGCAGATACTGTCTTTGCCTCGGACGGCCGCTCGCGGCATCTGGACGGCACGCAACGCGTCGGTCAGCGGGGTGGACTGCGGGTGCAGCTGGGCGTCGAGGTAGCGCAGCAGATCGGTGGCGCTGGAGCGCAGGGCACCCGCAGGGGCGAGCGCGTCCATCTCCCACGGCGGTACGGGCTGGGCACGACGGTATCCGCTGGCGCAGCCGGGATCAGCGACGGCCCGGGTCTCGGTCAGGCCCAGCGGGTGGCAGACGCGATCAATGACCAGTCCTGGGTAGTCTCTTCCTGCGGCGTTGGCCAGCAGCTGTCCGAGCAATCCCACTCCGAAGTTGGAATACCGCACCCGGGTGCCCGGCGGGTACCGAGGCCGGATGCGGGTGGTGGCCCGGTAGAGGTCATGGAGGCGGTAGCCGGCGTAGGGGTTGGTCCACCAGGTGGAGACCATCGGCAACAGCAAGTTGGTCGGCACGCGAGGTAATCCACCGGTATGGGTGGCCAGGTGTGCCAATGTGATTGACTCGGCAGCCGTACGGCGCGGGAGGGCTCCAGGCGGCAAGTAGGCGGTGATCGGGTCGTCGTAGCCGACCTCGCCACGGACGGCCATCTCGGCCAGCAGCAGCGCGGTAAAGGTCTTGGTGACCGAACCCAGCTCAAACAGGGTGTGCGCGTTCACCGCGGTGTCCGTGTGCCAGGCGGGTGTGCCGTGGCAGGCCACCGCCCGCTCACCACCCCACAGAGCGGCCAGCACGGTAGCCGGCCCATGGCTGGCGGCGGCCATCGCCCGCGATGGCGCATCCAACCACCCGGCCAGGTCAGTGCGGGTGCTGGTCACGGTGCGGCTGAGGGCACCTGGGTGGCCTGGGTCATCCGGCGGGAAACAGCCAACGTTCCGGCGATCGCGGCAACGAGAGTCGGGTGATAGTGGTTGCGAAACGCCTTGGCAACCTCCCGCGGCACCCGCACCGGCCCGTAAGGCACCAATCCGTCGGCATGTTGGGCGCCGGCCAGGTATTCCCAGGCCTGCGGATAAAAATCAGGCTCGGTGAGGCACAAATCGACGATCAACAACTCGGCGATCAGATCCCACTGACCAGCTTCGAGATAGACCTCCAACCAGGCCGGCAACCAGGCATGCAGGTAGACCTGCACATGATTCGGCAAGCCGCTGGGATGGGCACCCCAATCGGTGAGGTGAAAGACCGTATGGGTCATCGCATACAAGGTGAGGAAGTCGACCGCCCACGGCTCGGGGGTGCCGCCCAGCCAGGTACGAGCGGTCAGAGTCGCGATGTCGGCGCGGTCGGGCAGGCCCAGAGTACGGTTGGCGTTAACCACCGCCAGCGCCCGGTTGGGCATGAGCTCGGCTACCTGCGCCGCGCGCAAGCCGCCCAGGTGCGCAAGCAACTCCGCTAGCTGTCGGTGGTGGTACCCGGCGCGAACGAACGGCGCGTAGACCTCCATCGGATACGTGGTAACCGGGTTGGCGCGCTGCAACTCATACAACACCTCACCGCCGCGCAGCTGCCGCCAGGCAAACTCGACCAGCGTAGCGGCGATGTGCGCCTGCCGGTGCCCGGCTGCTCCCTCGCGGATCACCAGGGATCCAACCAGCGCCAACTCACCGAGTGGTTTGATCTTCCCATCGGCATCGACTTGGTCGGGCGGCACCTGCTCCGGCAGCGTGAAGTGCTCGACAGCCGCGTCCAGCCAGCCCAGCGCGCGCCCCGCCACCTGCTGCGCTGTCGCGGCAGCAGCAGCTGCGGACGATGTCACGAGACTGACCCCTCCCGGCTGCGACGCGCCACCGCGAGTTCCAGCAACAGCCGAGCGTTCGGCTCGGCGACCAGCTCCACATGTCGCATCACCGGCTCCAGCGGAAACCACGGATCCTCCACCGGCTCATTTTCGGCGAGCAGCCAGCGGACCAGCCGCACGGCGGTCAGATAATCCCGACGCAGCATGGCCCAGGTCACCCCTCGGGCCACCTCCTGCGGGTATCGGCGCACCTGAGCGTGCACGGGGCTGTCCACACCAGGTGAGGCCAGCGGCGATAACTGCGCTAGCACTACCGCCCACCGTAGCCAGCCGCGGTCCCGGCCAACACCCGCTCCCCGCGGATAGGGTCGGGCGAATCCGCGCGCACCCAGGCGGGTCAGCACCTGGCCGGTGGCCCAGTCCCGCAGTGCCCGTACCGGCACCCCGCCTTCGAGCTGGCTCGCTATCTGGGCACCTGGCGCGGCCATCGGAAAGACGCGCAGGCTGGCCGCTACCATCTCTGCATCCTCCGCGCTAAACCGGTGCCCGCTCAACACGAACGGCGCGAGGGCATCCGGGCCGAGTATCCGGAGCGCGGCCAGTCCCGCCATACCCTCAGACCCGGGGAGCTGGTCGCGGAGTCGGAAAACACCGTCCGCACTCCCCAGGGCACACACAACGCTCGCGGCCAGCCTCTCCACCGCCGCGGCGTACACCACCCGCGGCGAACCGGAGACCACCGACATGTCGCTATTCGTCGTCCGGGTCGTCCGTCGGCTCCGTTGGCGAGACCAGGGCAAGAACAAGAGCGCTAGCTGGCGGACTGTAGAGCGGCGGGTCGGCAACCAGGCGCTCCGAAGGCTCCATCAACTCCGCCACCGCAGTCTGCTCCTGGTCCGAGGCCACCAACCCCGCTCCGACCGTATGGGGTGTTTCTGTCAGCTCCATGACGCTTGCTCCTCCCACTCGACTCCACTGCTTGCAGCAGAGCACCCACTCACGTCACTTTTCATATATAGCCTAAGAAATACACAACATCGATTTCTCTATCAGGTGATTCCCGGCTCTATCAGGTGATTTCTGACGGTGGGACACTCCCATTCATCCGCCTAAACTGCTCGCCTGCGATAATTGGGACGTAACACCCCGTCGCCATTGGCAGCACCGAGCGTCACTAGCCTCAGCTCTTCACGATCTTGGCGGCGTGCCTGGGGTTGGATACGCAGAATAACGACCTCTCACGGGTAGCCCACGCGGTGGTCATTGCCTAAGTCGCGTCGTCGTAGCGGGGTGTCGCGTCATCCGATGGCACGTGTTCCACCTGATGATCCAGCGGCGAGGGCTGGTCAGGGTCGAGATCGTCCCAGCCCTGCTCGGCTCGTCGGTGCGCGACGGCGCGGTCATGCGCCCGAGCGATCAGCACCGCGGTCTCGAACAGCACGACTAGTGCGAAGGCCAGCGCCAACATGGAGATTGGATCGTTGCCGGGGGTGGCGACTGCGGCCACGACGAACAGCCCGAACAGGATCCCGCGTTGCCAACGCTTCAACTTCGCATACGGCAGCACACCGACCCGGTTGAGCATCACCACCAGCAGCGGCAGCTCGAAGGTCAAGCCGAAAACCGCCAGCATGGTGAGCAGGAAGCTGACATAGGACTGACCTGTCAACGCGGTAATGAACTGGCCGCCGCCGAGGTTCGCCAAGAAGGACAGGCCAGTAGGCACCACGTAGTAGGCGAGGACGGCACCCCCGGCGAATAGCACACTCGCCGTACCGACGAAAGTCAGCGCGAACTTACGCTCCTTGTCATAAAGGCCAGGCGTAATGAACGCCCATATCTGATAGATCCAGATCGGAGCGGTCAACACCGCACCCGCCGCAACGCCCACCTCCATTCGGAGGGTGAACACCTCAAACGGGGCGGTCTGCAGCAATTGACACCGGCCCGGATTCGGGGTCAGCCGTAGCGTGGGGGGCAGAGCGCAATACGGGCCAGTGAGCAGGTCGCCGAGGCTGGGCAAGCCGAACGGCGACACCCCCCACCAGACGAACCCGAGGACGCCGCCGAACGCGATCGCCGACAGCGCGATTAACAATCGGTAGCGCAGCTCGCGAAGGTGCTCCATGAAGGGCATGCGGCCCTCCGGATTCATCTTGCGCCGGCGGCCCGGTCGAGCTGGAAAACGCATCCCGCTCACCACTCCTCGCCATCAGCGGATAGTGCCGTTGCGGCACCGGAATTTCCCAACCCGGACGGAATACCCATTGCGGGCCCCCTCTCGTGCCTCGGGTGCGGGATCGATGCTACGCGGCCGATGATGGGTGGGAGCTGTCCAGAGTTCCGCCAGTTGCGGTGGCGTCGCCGGTCCAACTGCACCCGCAGTGCAGCGGTCCGCGCCGCCAGCAAGCCCGTGCGATCGACCCAGTGAGCACGGCTGCGGTGCACCGTCCCGGCCAGCCGGCGCGCTGGGCCGGCCAGTCGCGTCAGCAACGTGAGCAGTACCACGACGCCAGCGGCGGCCGCCAACACGCTGATCAGGTAAGGCACACTGATGACGTTAGCTCGCCTCGTGCGAGGGCAGGTGGCTGGACCTGCGCACCGCCGCGAGGGCCCGCTGCGCCACCGCCGCAGCCAACTCGGCGGGTTCCCGGACAACGACGTCGGCGCCCAACCCCAGCACCAGACGCACCATCCACCCGGTCTCGGCGTACCGCATTCGCACAGTCGCGGCTCCCCCTTCACCCTCGATCAGCTCGTCCACCGGGTAGTACTCAGCGACCCAGCGAGCGTCCGGGGCCAGGGTAAGCACGGCGATCTGCTGGCCGGGTTGGGCGCGGAACAGCCCGGCGGAGGAGTCAGTGGGGCGGGCGTGCGGTGGTGGCACCGCCGGTTCATCCAGGGTTACGACATGCTCGATGCGATCCAGCCGAAACAGCCGCACGTCCTCGGCGACGCGGCACCAGGCCTCCAGATAGCTGCGTCCTTCGACCAAAAGTAGGCGCATCGGGTCCACGGTGCGCTCACTCACCGTGTCACGGGACGGTGTGTAGTAGCGGATGCGCAGCGCGCGGTGGCCTTCCAGCGCGTCGCGCACCGCGGTGAGCGCGGCCTCTTCCCCCCTTGCCAAGCCGACTACCACACCGTCGGCCTGCCCCGCTGCCGCCTCGATCTTGGCCAGTGCCCGGCGCACCGACCCGGCGTCCACCACGCCAGGCATCTCGGCTAGCGCCCGCAGCGCCACGACTAGGGCGATCGCCTCCGCGCCGGACAGTCGCAGCGGGCGACGCATCCCGGCGTCGAAGGTGACGGTCACAGTGTCACCCTCGAAGGACAGGTCAATGAGGTCACCGGGCCCGTAACCAGGCAGCCCACACATCCACAGCAGCTCCAAGTCACGGCGCACCTGCCGGACTGTGACGGAAAAGTCGGAGGCCACCTCCTCGATCGGCACACCGGGCCGAGCCAGCAGATAAGGCACCAAGGCCAGCAGCCGGGGCAACCGCTCCGTGACCCCTGCCATCAGCCTGCGCTCCCGGCGGCCGCCACCAGCCGGGCCCGCACCGCGGCAGCCAGTTCGGCGGGTTCCAGCACCACGGCGTCTGGCCCAAGCCCGGCTATCCACCGGGCGGCGACGTCATAACCCGGCAGCTCCACCGCCACGAGGTCGCCTGCGACTCCGTCCAGGGCCATCCTGCCCAGCACCGTTGCGCGTCGGCGGAGGCCGTGTGCGCGGCCCTCTGCCAGCCATAGCCGGGCGGTGTGTGCCACCGGCGGCGGTTCCGCGGAACCCGCCACGATTGCCAGAAGATCTACTCCTGCTGGGCGCCGCACCGCCCCCGAGGGACCGACAGTGCGCACCGGACCGACTATCCGGGAGATCCGGAAGCAGCGGGTCGCATCCCGGTCTCGGTCGTGTCCCACCACGTACCAGCGGCCCCGCCAGGACACCACCCCCCACGGCTCAAGGGTGCGAGCCGTGGGCTGCCCGGCGGGATGTTTGCGGTGGGGAAACGTCACGACCTGCCCCGCCTGGACCGCCGAGATCAACGGGATCAGCGCCGGCTCGCTGGCGCGCACCCGTGGTTGCACGACCACCGAAGGCTCGGTGTCCACCTCCACCCCGGCGGCGCGCAGCTTGAGCAGAGCGCCATGCGCGGCCCCGGCCAGTTGCGGGGAATCCCACAGCCGGGCGGCCAAGGCGACTGCGGCGGCCTCCTCGGGTTCGAGGTCGATGTCGGGCAGCTCGTAGTCCCGGCGCGCGATGCGGTACCCCTCGCGGGCGTCGAACCCCGGGGCCCGGCCGGTCTCCAGGGGGACACCCAGTTCGCGCAGCTCAGCCTTATCCCGCTCGAACATCCGGAAGAACGCCTCGTCGGAAGGGGCATCGGCGTAGCCGGGCACGATCCGCCGGACCCGTTCAGCGGGCAGGTACTGCCGGCTGGATAACAGGCACAGCACCAGGTTGACCAGACGCTCGACGCGGGCGGACGACACGGGTGGCAGCCTAACTGTGGACAGCCCGTGAGTGGCGATGCGAGCTCCCGGCTCGCCGTGGACTGGCACTGCCACTCACGGCGCTCATAGCGAAGCTATGAGCCGCTCTACCCGCTCGTCCACCGCGCGGAACGGGTCCTTGCACAACACGGTGCGCTGGGCCTGGTCGTTGAGCTTGAGATGCACCCAGTCGACGGTGAAGTCGCGACCTGCGGCCTGAGCAGCGGCGATGAAGTCGCCGCGCAGCTTGGCTCGGGTGGTGGCGGGTGGGGTGTCCTTGGCGGCTTCGATCTCGCCGTCGTCGGTCACCCGGTCGACCAGCGCTTTGCGCTGTAACAGGTCGAACAGCCCGCGGCCGCGGCGGATATCGTGGTAGGCGAGGTCCAATTGAGCGATCCGCGGGTTGGACAGGTCCATCCGATGCTTGGCCCGGTAGCGTTCCACCAGCCGGTGCTTGATTGCCCAGTCGACCTCACGATCGATCAGGCCAAGATCGTGCTGCTCCACAGCACGCAGCGTGCGGTCCCACAGCTCCATGACCCGGTCGGTCAGTGGATCGGACCCGCGGCGGGCGACGTGATCCGCGGCGCGCGCGTAGTACTCCCGCTGGATCTCCAACGCAGAGGCCTCGCGGCCGCCGGCCAGCCGCACCCCGCGCCGGCCGGTGAGATCGTGGCTGATCTCACGGATCGCCCGGATCGGGTTGTCCAGCGTGAAGTCGCGAAACGCAACGCCCTCCTCCACCATCTCCAAGACCAAGTTAGCGGTGCCCACCTTGAGCAAAGTGGTCACCTCGGACATGTTCGAATCGCCAACGATCACGTGCAGGCGGCGATACCGTTCGGCGTCGGCGTGCGGCTCATCCCGGGTGTTGATGATCGGGCGGGAACGGGTGGTCGCCGAGGAGACTCCCTCCCAGATGTGTTCAGCCCGCTGCGACAGGCAGTACACCGCACCGCGGGGTGTCTGCAGCACCTTACCCGCGCCGCAGACCAGCTGCCGGGTGACCAGGAAGGGCAACAGCACATCGGCGATCCGCGAGAATTCACCAGCACGAGCTACCAAATAGTTTTCGTGGCAGCCGTAGGAGTTACCTGCGGAGTCGGTGTTGTTCTTGAACAGGAAGATGTCGCCGCCAATGCCCTCGTCGGCCAGCCGCCGCTCGGCGTCCACCAGGAGGTCCTCGAGGATCCGCTCGCCGGCCTTGTCATGGGTCACCAGCTGAGCCAAGTCATCACACTCAGCAGTGGCGTACTCCGGGTGCGAGCCCACGTCCAAGTAGAGGCGGGACCCGTTGCGCAGGAAGACGTTGGACGAGCGACCCCATGAGACCACCCGGCGGAACAGATAGCGGGCGACTTCGTCCGGCGACAGCCTGCGCTGGCCGTGGAAGGTGCAGGTGACCCCGAATTCGGTCTCAATGCCGAAGATCCGCCGCTGCATGCCTTCCAGCCTAGGCCGCTGTGGCCATCCTGCAGGCCGTCCGTACGGGCTCACTTAAGCTGTGACGGTGCAGAGTTGGTTGCGCAGAGTAGCGCAGGAAATCAACCGCGCCGACCGCGAGCTGGTACGGTGTAGCGCGGCCATCCCACGCTGGCGCCTGCTGATCCGGAGCCCGACCCGGAACGCTGAGGACACCCAGCCGGCGCCAGTCAGGTGCCGGTGCTGGGCCCACCGTTCGTGCCATCGGCGCCCGTACCGGTGTCTGACGGCATAGGGCCAGGGAGGTCCTCGGCGGCCGAGGCCTCCGCGCTGGTGAGCAGCGCGGTGAGGGCAGTCCCGGTGATGCGGCGGAAGGCGCGGCGCGGACGGGACCGGTCCAAGACCGCGACCTCGAGCTGGCCGACGCCCAGGATGCGTGTTCCGGCCCCGTTGACGCTGGTGGAGACCGAGCTCAGGGCAGTCACTGCGGCAGCGACGGCCTCCGCAGTGTCCATGTCCTGTCGGAAGGGCTCCTTGAGCGCCGTGGAGATGACGTCGGCCTGGCCTCCCATCACGACGAAGTCCGGCTCGTCAACGATCGAGCCGTCGTAGGTCAGGTGGTAGAGCTGATCGGAGTCGGGGTTGGAACCCACCTCGGCGACGCACAGCTCCACCTCGAAAGGCTTCTGCTGCTCTGAGAAGATCGTCCCCAAAGTCTGTGCGTAGGCGTTGGCCAACGCCCGTCCGGTTACGTCACGCCGATCGTAGGAGTAGCCGCGAACGTCGGCGTGCCGGATCCCGGCTTGGCGGAGGTTCTCGTACTCATTGTAGCGGCCGACGGCGGCGAAGCCGATCCGATCGTAGATCTCCGAAACCTTGTGCAGCGCTGTGGACAGGTTCTCGGCGACGAACAGCACGCCACGTGAGTAACTGAGCACGACGACACCGCGGCCCCGGGCGATGCCCTTGCGGGCGAGCTCCGAGCGGTCGCGCATGACCTGCTCGACCGAGGCGTAGAACGGCATTGTCACAGCGGGAACTCCTGGGTGGAGACGGATTCAGCAGGAAAGATGAGGGTAGCGTCAGCCGCCGGGCTTGCGCTTGCGGGTTTCCACCACAAGGTCGGCGACCTGACCGGCCTGCTCGTCGGACATCCGGACAGCCCCGTCCGCTGCGGTGACCGTGACCACCACCGGGTAGATCTGGTGGACGAGGTCCAACCCGCCGGTCGCACTGTCATCGTCGGCGGCGTCGTACAAGGCCTCCATGGCAACCCGGACAGCGGCGTCGACCTCCATCATCGGGTCATGCAGCTTTTTCAACGATGAGCGAGCGAACAACGAACCCGAGCCCACTGAGTAATAACCGAGCATCTCGTCGTATCGGCCGCCGACAACATCGTAGGAGACGATTCGACCGGCCCGGTCCGGCTCGGTGGAATCGAGGTCGTAGCCGACGAACAGCGGCACCGCTGCTAGCCCCTGCATGGCGCCTTCGAGATTGCCTCGAACCATGCCGGCCAGTTTGTTCGCCTTGCCGTCCAGGGTCAGCGGCACCCCTTCAATCTTCTCGTAGTGCCGCAGTTCGACGGCGAACAACCGCACCATCTCCAAGGCGACACCGGCTGTCCCGGCGATACCCACCGCGGAGTAGTCGTCGACGACGAACACTTTCTCCATATCGCGCTGGGCGATGAGGTTGCCCCTCGTCGCCCGGCGGTCCCCCGCGATGAGCACCCCGCCGCTGAAGGTGGCCGCCACGATGGTCGTGCCGTGCCGGCCGACCACCGGTTCAGCGCCAGCCGGCACACTGCTCACCCGGCGACCGGGCAACAGCTCAGGGGACGTCGCGGCGAGGAAATCGGTGAACGACGAGTTGCCCACCATGAAGTACGACGCCGGCAAAGCTGCGCCCGGATAGCGCCCGACCGAGGACTGGTCCATCGGCTGTGATCGTCTCCTTGCTCCCGTTGTCCCAGTTTCTCCTGTGAGGAGTCTGTCGTGTGCCAGTCACCCGCTGTACCGAACATGATGCCCGGACCGCTCGGCTAGCCTGTCACTGGCCGCCCTTCTGGACATAGGCCCGGACGAAGTCCTCGGCGTTCTCCTCGAGCACATCGTCGATCTCGTCAAGGATCGCGTCCACGTCCTCACCGAGCTTCTCCCGACGTTCCTGACCGACTGGCGCACCGTCGGTCGTCTCGTCGTCTCCACCGCCGCCTTGGCGTTGTACCTTCTCCCGCGACATTTCGCCTCCCGACCGAGTTGTTTCAAGCCAAACAGTACCCAGCAACGCCAACAACTGCCGCCAGGCCAGTCGGGTGATCAGCCCCGGGTGAGCGCCGCCACCAGCTCCGCGGCCGTGTTCGAGGCATCCAGCAGCGCCCCGACGTGCGCGCGGGTACCCCGTAGCGGTTCCAAGGTCGGGATTCGGACCAGGGATTCGCGACCGAGATCGAAGATCACCGAGTCCCAGGATGCTGCGGCCACCTCCGTGGCGTAGCGCTCCAGACACCGACCGCGAAAGTAGGCGCGAGTGTCCTCCGGGGGGCGGGTGATGGCTGCGCGCACCTCCTCCTCGGTGACCAACCGTTTCATCGAGCCCCGGGCCACCAGGCGGTTGTACAGGCCCTTGTGCATCCGCACGTCGGAGTACTGTAGATCGACCAGTTGCAGCCGGGGCGAGCCCCATCCCAGACCGTCCCGGGCCCGGTAGCCCTCAAGTAGCTGCAGCTTGGCCGGCCAGTCCAGCCGGTCGGTGCACTCCATCGGGTCCCGCGCGAGCGCGTCAAGCACCTCCCCCCAGGTGCTGAGGATGTGCTCAGCGCCCTCGGCTCCGCTATCCAGGCTGCTGTCTGAGGTACTGTCTGGGCCACCGTTGCGCGCGAAGAACTGCGCGACCCGCTCGTGGTAAGCGCGCTGTAGCTCCAAGCCGGTGAGGTGGCGACCACCGGATATTTCCACCGTCGCCCTCAGGGACGGGTCGCGGCTGATTGTGTGCACTGCCCGCACTGCATCGACCAAGCGCAGGTCGTCGAAGCGTTCCCCAGCTTCAATCAGGTCCAACACCAACGCCGTGGTACCGACCTTGAGGTAGGTGGAGTACTCGGCGAGGTTGGCGTCACCAATGATGACGTGCAGCCGCCGGTACTTGTCGGCGTCGGCATGCGGCTCGTCCCGGGTGTTGATGATGCCACGCTTGAGGGTGGTCTCCAGCCCAACCTCGACCTCGATGTAATCCGCCCGCTGCGACAGCTGGAACCCGGGGTGCTCCCCGGCGGGTCCGATGCCCACCCGACCGGATCCGCAGATCACCTGGCGGGAGACGAAGAACGGGGTCAACCCGGCGATGACCATCGTGAACGGCGTGGAGCGCGCCATCAAATAGTTCTCATGGGTACCGTAGGAGGCGCCCTTGCCATCGACGTTGTTCTTGTATAGCTGGAAGGGAGGCTGATCAGGCACGGTGCGGGCGCGCAACGCGGCTTCCTCCATGATCCGCTCGCCGGCCTTGTCCCAGACCACCGCGTCGCGCGGATTGGTGACCTCGGGACTGGAGAACTCGGGGTGCGCATGGTCGACGTAGAGCCGGGCGCCGTTGGTGAGGATAACGTTCGCCGCGCCGAGATCGTCCAATTCCGGATCGGGCTGCGCGATTCCGGGAACACCCAGGTCGAACCCGCGGGCGTCCCGCAGCGGGGACTCCACCTCGTAGTCCCACCGGGCTCGCTTGGCTCGCGGCACTTCGGCCGCTGCGGCGTAGGCCAGCACAACTTGAGTTGAGGTCAGGACTGGGTTGGCAGTGCAGTCCCCGGGCACTGAGATGCCGTACTCCACCTCGGTTCCCATGATCCGGCGCATACCCGCAGAGTACGTGCCCGGAGCGCAAATGGCCCGATCCGCCTCGGCGGCAGATCGCCAAGACACCGGTCAGCGGCGTACTCCAGACCACCTGACCGGCGACTCGGAACGTCTTCGGTCAGCGGCTACCTGTGTCCTCATTGCCTTCGGGTAGGGCCGCACCGATGGCCTCGCTGATCGAGGTGTAGCCCGCCTGGCGGGCTCGGCGGGCCAGACCCTGATGAATGCGACGTGGCCACAGCGGTCCACCGTAGACGAAGCCGGTGTACGCCTGCACGAGCGTCGCTCCCGCGTGGATACGAGTCCAGGCGTCGTCGGCGGTTTCGATCCCGCCAACCGCCACCAGGACCAGACGATCTTCCACCCGGCCGCGCAGCCGGTGCAGCACCGCAAGCGAGCGGTCCTTGAGCGGGGCACCGGAGACACCGCCTGCGCCAATTGCCTCGACCTGCGCCACATCGGTAACCAGGCCGTCTCGGGAGCTCGTGGTGTTGGTGGCGATGATCCCATCCAATCCAAGTTCCAGCGCGAGGTCGGCCACCGCGTCGATGTCCTTGTCAGCCAGGTCCGGGGCGAGCTTGACCAGCAGCGGTACTCGCCGGGAACTGACCTCGTCCAGCGCATTGCGAACGCCCACCAGCAGTGGCCGAAGGTGCTCGACGGCCTGGAGGTCGCGCAGCCCTGGCGTGTTGGGCGAGCTGACATTGACCACCAGGTACTCCGCGACGGCGGCCAGCAACTTCGCGCTGGCCACGTAGTCGGCGACCGTCTCGTTCTCCGGGACGACCTTCGTCTTTCCGATGTTGACCCCGACCGCTACCCGCCGACGACGGCCGCGAGCGCGCAGACGGGCGGCGGCAGCCGCCGAGCCGGCGTTGTTAAACCCCATCCGGTTCACCAAAGCCCGATCAGCTACGAGGCGGAACAGTCGTGGAGCCGGGTTGCCCGGCTGCGGTTGCACCGTCACGGTGCCGACCTCGACAAAGGCGAACCCCAACGTGCCCAGGGCATCGGCACCCACGGCATCCTTGTCGAACCCCGCTGCGAGGCCCAATGGTCCTGGCAGCTCAAGCCCGAGCGTGCGAACTCGCAACACCGGGTCGCGAGGAACGAGCCAGCAGCGCAGCAACCGTCCCAGCCCTGGAACCGTGGCCACCGCACGGATGAGCCCGAAGCCCAGACGGTGCGCGGTCTCCGCGGGGACGGACCGGAAGAAGATCGAGAACAGCAGCTTGTACATAGCCCTCCCACGCGGCCCCGTCGAGCAGGCCAGCGCTGGCCGCCCGGGTGCACGCCACCACGTGAGCCGAACCGGTCGTTACAAGTACTGGCCGGTGTTGGTGGCTGTGTCGATAGCTCGACCGGAGTCGGCGTTTTTGCCGGTGACCAGGGTGCGGATGTAGACGATCCGCTCGCCCTTCTTGCCCGAGATCCGCGCCCAGTCATCCGGGTTAGTGGTGTTAGGTAGGTCCTCATTCTCGGCGAACTCGTCGACAATCGAGTCGAGCAGATGGGTCATCCGTAAGCCCGGCTGCCCGGTCTCCAAAACCGACTTGATAGCCTTCTTTTTCGCCCGGTCAACGATGTTCTGAATCATCGCGCCAGAGTTGAAGTCCCGGAAGTAAAGGACCTCCTTGTCGCCATTGGCGTAGGTGACCTCCAGGAAACGGTTCTCCTCGCTTTCGGCGTACATCCGTTCGACGGTGCCCTGGATCATCGCCTGAATGCAGGCCTGACGATCCCGCCCGAATTCGGCGAGGTCGTCGGCGTGTAGCGGTAGCGTCGTCGTCAGGTACTTGGAGAAAACATCCTTGGCCGCCTCGGCGTCCGGACGCTCAATCTTGATCTTCACGTCAAGCCGCCCAGGGCGCAGGATTGCCGGATCGATCATGTCCTCGCGGTTGGAGGCGCCGATGACGATGACGTTTTCCAACCCCTCCACGCCATCGATCTCGCTGAGCAGTTGGGGCACGATCGTGGTCTCGACGTCGGAGGAAACCCCCGATCCGCGGGTACGGAAGATCGAATCCATTTCGTCGAAGAACACGATGACCGGGGTGCCCTCCGACGCCTTCTCTCTGGCCCGTTGGAAGATCATTCGGATGTGCCGCTCTGTTTCCCCGACGTACTTGTTGAGCAGCTCAGGACCCTTGATATTGAGGAAATAACTCTTGGCGTCGGTGTCCCCACGGACCTGGGCCACCTTTTTGGCTAGCGAGTTGGCCACCGCCTTGGCGATCAGGGTCTTGCCGCATCCGGGAGGACCGTAGAGCAGCACCCCCTTGGGTGGGCGCAGCTCGTAGGTGCGAAACAGCTCAGCATGCAGGAATGGCAGCTCGACGGCGTCGCGGATCTGCTCGATCTGGTTGGCCAGGCCACCGATGTCCTCGTACCCGACGTCGGGGACCTCCTCCAGCACGAGATCCTCGACCTCCGCCTTGGGCACCCGCTCGTAGGCGTACGCGGCCTTGGTGTCCACCAGCAGAGAGTCACCCGGCTTGAGTGGCACGGCGTCAGGATTGTCCGGGCCCGGGAGCAGCGGGTCGGCCAGCCACACCACGCGCTCTTCGTCGGCGTGCCCGACGACCAGCGCCCGCTGGCCACAGTCAAGCACTTCGCGCAGGGCGCAGACCTCGCCGGTCGACTCAAATGTGCCTGCCTCCACCACGGTCAGCGCCTCATTGAGCCGCACGCTCTGCCCGCGGCGCAGCTGTGGAACCTCGACCGCGGGCGACACCGCCACCCGCATCCGGCGGCCGGAGGTGAACACGTCCACGGAGCCGTCGTCGAAGCAGCCGAGGAACACGCCATAACCGCTGGGCGGCTGGGCTAACCGATCGACCTCTTCACGTAGCGCGAGGAGCTGGCTGCGGGCCTCCCTCAGCGTCTCAACCAGTTTGGCGTTCCGCTCGGTGAGCTGGGCCACCGACGCGGAAGCCTCGGCGAGACGCTCCTCGAGCAATCGGACGTGCCGGGGAGACTCGGTCAACCGACGACGCAGCAGCGTCACCTCATCCTCGAGGACCCTGATCTGAGCGGCCAGCGCCGGATCGATGCGGTCTCGACCCTCAGCGGCTCGGTCGCCGGAATAATCGTGCGGCACGAGGCACCTCCTCCCGCATGGTTCTGGAGACCATCAACGGTACGGGACGGCGCGCCAGAACCGTGAGTTAACGGCTTGGCAACTATCCGGGCAACTACAGACGCCGGTTGGACCGGCTGGGTCGGCGCTGCGGAGTAGGTGGCACGACGCCCTGCGCCAACCGTCGAGCGGTGAGCAGAAACGCGGTATGCGCGACCATCCGGTGCTCAGGGCGAACCGCCAGCCCGACCACATGCCACAGTCGCTGCAGGGTCTCCCAGGCCTGCGGCTCGGTGTAGCAGCCGGCCTCCCGCAGCGCCTCAGCGCTGCGGGAGAGCTGGGTGGTGGTAGCCACATAGACGGTGAGCACGCCACCGGGGACCAGCGTGGCTGACACCGTCGGCAGCGGCTCCCACGGATGGAGCATGTCCAGCACCACACGGTCCACCGGCTGATCGACGGGGTGAGTAGCCACGTCGGCCACCCGCAGTTGCCAGTTCGGCACCGCGGCCCCGAAGAACCGCTCGACATTGCGCGCGGCATGCTCGGCGTGATCAGCACGTGTCTCATAGGAGATCACGCTGCCGTGCTCCCCGACCGCCCTCAGCAGCGAGCAGCTCAAGGCCCCCGACCCGGCCCCGGCCTCGAGTACCCGCGCACCGGGAAAGATGTCGCCCCACATCAAGATCTGCGCGGCATCCTTGGGATAGATCACCTGGGCTCCGCGCGGCATGGACAGCACGTAGTCGGGCAGCAGCGGGCGCAACGCGAGGTATTGCGTCCCCGTGGCGGAGATGACCACGCTGCCCTCGGGCAACCCGATCAGATTGTCGTGAGCCAGCGCACCGTGGTGGGTGTGAAACTGGGCACCGGGCTCTAGCACAACCGTGTGCCGGCGTCCCTTGGGGTCGGTGAGCTGCACCCGATCACCGGGTTGGAACGGTCCGCTGGCTCGAATCACAAAAGGTCATGGTGACAGACCGCCGCCCGGCCGGGCGCGCAGCGCTGTCGGGGGGCTCGCCTACCCTGCGAGCTATGACGGAGATCCTGGCCAGCGGCCCGCCTGCCACCAGCCCTGAAACCAGCCCTGCTGCGCGCAGGCGCCCGGCCCTGTCCCCGTCGCGGGCGGCGGACTTCAAGCAGTGCCCGCTGCTGTACCGGTTCCGGGCGGTCGACCGGCTGCCCGAGACACCGAGCCGGTTACAGGTCCGCGGCACCGTGGTGCACGCCGTGCTGGAGCGGCTTTTCGCGCTATCCCCCAACCGGCGGGACGCCGAAGCCGGGCGTGAACTGGTTGAACCCGCCTGGCGTGACGTGCTCACTGGCAACCCGGAGCTGGCCGAGCTGTTTGCCGGCCCCGAGGATCCGGAGCTCTCCGAATGGCTCGATTCGGCGCGTGCGCTTGTCGATGCCTACTTCGCGCTGGAGGACCCTCGGCTGGTCCAGCCCGAGGCGTGCGAGCTGCTGGTGGAGGCGGAACTGGCCGCAAGCGGCACCGGGGATGACGAGCCGCTGCTGCTGCGGGGATACATCGACCGGCTCGACGTCGCTCCTACCGGGGAGATCCGCGTAGTGGACTACAAGTCTGGCGCCGCACCACGGGAGGTCTTCGAGGCCAAGGCGCTGTTCCAGATGAAGTTCTACGCGCTGGTTCTGCTGCGGATCCGCGGGGTGGTGCCGCGCCAACTGCGGCTGCTGTACCTGGCTGATCAGCAAGCGTTGAGCTACACCCCTGATGAGGGGGAACTGATCCGCTTCGAGCGCACACTCGCCGCGATCTGGTCAGCGATCCGGCGGGCCGCCCGCAACGGTGACTTCCGCCCCAGCCCCAGCCGGATGTGCGACTGGTGCGATCACAAACCACGTTGCCCAGCGTTCGGTGGCATCTCACCCCCGTACCCGGGCTGGCCGGACCTCTCCGGCGCGGGTGCGGAGACCGCGCGCGACCGGGCGGAGTAGGTATTCGGCACCTCACAGGTATCGGTAGACATCGGTGATGCTGATCCCCCGGCCGAGCATGAGTACCTGCACGCGGTAGAGCAGTTGGGAGATCTCCTCCGCCAGCCGTTCGTCGGACTCGTGCTCGGCGGCGATCCACACCTCGCCGGCCTCCTCGAGCACCTTCTTACCCTGCGCGTGCACCCCGTCGTCCAGCGCCGCTACCGTGCCTGAGCCAGCCGGCCGGGTCCGGGCACGTTCAGTGAGCTCAGCAAACAGCTCGTCGAATGTCTTCATAACCCTTACGCGTTGAAGTACTTGGCTTCCGGGTGATGCGCGACAATGGCGTCGGTGGACTGCTCCGGGTGCAGCTGGAACTCCTCGGATAGCGTCACCCCGATCCGATCGGGCCGCAGCAGTGCAACGATCTTCGCGCGGTCCTCGAGTTCCGGGCAGGCCCCGTAGCCGAGTGAGTATCGGGCGCCCCGGTACCCGAGCTTGAAGAATTCCTCCACCTCCGCGGGATCCTCCTCGGCCACCGCGGCCCCGGAAGCGAAGGTCAGCTCTTCCCGGATCCGCCGGTGCCAGTACTCGGCCAACGCCTCGGTCAGCTGCACGCCCAGACCATGCACTTCGAGATAGTCGCGGTAGGCGTCCTTGGCGAACAACTCGGCCGCGTAGTCAGCGATCGCCTGGCCCATCGTCACCAGATGCAACGGCAGCACGTCGACCTCGCCGGCAGCCAGTGCCTCCGCCCGCGGCCGGTAGAAGTCCGCCAGGCACAGCCGGCGGTCGCGGCGCTGGCGGGGGAAGGTGAAGCGAAACCGTTCGGCCACATCCGGACGGGACTCGGTGAGCACGATCAGCGCGTCGCCCTCCGCGACCGCCGGGAAGTACCCGTAGACCACCGCAGCGTGCGCGAGCACCCCCTCGGTAGTCAACCGATCCAACCAGTAGCGCAGCCGAGGCCGGCCCTCGGTCTCCACCAGCTCCTCGTAGGAAGGGCCGTCCTTGCTCCGGGACCCGCGCAAGCCCCACTGGCCGAGGAAGGTGGCCCGTTCGTCGAGCATCGCGGTGAACTCGGCCACCGGGATGCCGGTGACCACCCGGGAGCCCCAGAACGGTGGAATCGGGATCGGCACGTCGGTGGCCACGTCGGAGCGCGCCGGGACCGGTCCCTCGGTGCCGAGCTCCCGCTCCCGGCGCGCCTGCGCGATACGCAGCGACCGTTCCCGGCGGGCCTTGCGCTCAGCCGCCCTGGCTTCCTCCTTCGGGTCAACGGGCACGGTGCCGCCCCGCTTCCTGGTCATGATCGAGTCCATTAGCCGCAGACCCTCGAAGGCGTCCCGGGCGTAGCGGACCTCCCCGGGATACAGCTCGGCGAGGTCGCTCTCCACGTAGGCACGGGTCAACGCCGCCCCACCGAGCAGCACCGGCGTGTCGGACAGGCCCCGGGAGTTCATCTCCTCCAGGTTTTCCTTCATGATCACCGTCGACTTGACGAGTAGCCCCGACATCCCGATGGCGTCCGCGCGGTGCTCCGTGGCGGCCTGCAGGATTGCGCTGATGGGCTGCTTGATGCCGAGGTTGATCACCTCATAGCCGTTGTTGGACAGGATAATGTCCACCAGGTTCTTGCCGATGTCGTGCACGTCGCCCTTGACGGTGGCCAGCACCAGCCGACCCTTACCGGTGTCGTCCTGCGACCGCTCCATATGGGGTTCGAGATGCGCGACGGACGCCTTCATCACTTCGGCTGACTGCAGTACGAACGGCAGTTGCATCTGGCCTGAGCCGAACAGGTCACCGACGGTCCTCATCCCGGCCAGCAGGGTGTCGTTGATGATCTGTAGCGCGGGCCGCTGCTCCAGGGCGGCGTCCAGGTCCTCGGCCAGCCCATTGCGGTCCCCGTCGACGATCCGCCGCTCCAACCGCTCGAACAGCGGCAACGCGGCAAGCTCAGCCGCTCGGGATTCCTTCGACGATGCGGTCGTGACGCCCTCGAACAGCGCCATGAGCTGCTGAAGCGGGTCGTAATCCCCTCCGGGATCTCCCTCGCGCCCGACCCGGCGCCGGTCGTATACGAGGTCCAGTGCCACAGCCCGCTGCTCGTCCGGTATCCGAGCCATCGGGAGGATCTTCGAGGCGTGCACGATCGCGGTATCCAACCCGGCCTGCACGCACTCGTGCAGGAACACCGAGTTGAGCACCTGACGGGCCGCCGGAGTGAGGCCGAAAGACACGTTGGACACCCCGAGCGTGGTCTGCACCTCCGGGTAGCGCCGCTTGACCTCACGGATCGCCTCGATGGTCTCCAGCGCATCGCGACGTGTTTCCTCCTGCCCGGTGGAGACGGGGAAGGTAAGGCAGTCGACGATGATGTCACAGGTGCGCATGCCCCAGGTGGCGGTCAGGTCATCGATTAACCGCGACGCCACCCGCACCTTCCACTCCGCGGTGCGGGCCTGGCCCTGCTCGTCAATGCACAGCGCCACCACGGCCGCACCATGCTCGCGGACCAGCTCCATGACGCGCTGGTATCGCGAGCCGGGACCGTCGCCGTCCTCGAAGTTCACCGAGTTGACCGTGCACCGTCCGCCGAGGCGTTCCAGACCGGCGCGTAACACCGCGGGTTCGGTGGAATCCAGCATGATCGGCAACGTCGAGGCGGTGGCCAGCCGCCCGGCCAGCTCGGCCATGTCGGCGGTGCCATCGCGGCCGACGTAGTCCACGCACAGGTCGATCAGGTGCGCGCCATCCCGGGTCTGCGCGCGAGCGATCTGGACGCAGTCCTCGAAGCGCTCGGCGAGCATCGCCTCGCGGAACGCTTTGGATCCGTTCGCGTTGGTCCGCTCACCGACCATCAGCACACTGGCGTCCTGGCGGAACGGCACTGCGGTGTACAGCGAGGACACCCCGGGCTCGGGACGCGGACGCCGGCGGCGAGGAGTCAGTCCGGCCACCGCCTGCACCACCGCCGCGATGTGCTCCCGAGTCGTGCCGCAGCAACCACCGACCAGCCGGACACCGAATTCGGTGACGAAGCCGGCCAGCGCGGTGGCCAGCTCATCGGGGGTCAGCGGGTAGACCGCCCCGCCCCTGCCGAGCTCGGGTAGCCCGGCGTTGGGCATCACCGACAGCGGGATCCGGGAATGTTTGGCCAGCTGACGCAGGTGCTCGCTCATCTCAGCCGGGCCGGTGGCGCAGTTCAGCCCGATCACATCGATGCCCAGCGGTTCCAACGCTGTGAGCGCCGCGCCGATCTCCGTGCCCAGCAGCATCGTCCCGGTGGTCTCCAGGGTGACCTGGGTGATGATGGGGACGTGCCGCTGCTGCGCAACCATCGCGCGGCGCGCGGCAGTCACCGCTGCCTTGCACTGCAGCAGATCCTGACTGGTCTCCACCAGCACCGCATCGACTCCGCCAGCGAGCAGACCGCGGACCTGCTCGATGTAGGCGTCGCGTAGCTCGGCGAAGGAAATGTGGCCCAGGGTGGGCAGCTTGGTGCCCGGACCGACCGAGCCGAGCACAAAACGCGGTCGGTCGCCTTCGGTGAATTCGTCGGCCACCTCCCGGGCCAGCGTCGCGCCCGCCTCGGCAAGCTCCCGGATCCGATCGGCAATGCCGTACTCGGCAAGGTTGGCCAGATTCGCACCGAAGGTATTGGACTCCACCGCGTCGGCACCCGCCTCCAGGTAGCCCCGGTGCACGGTGCGCACGACGTCCGGGCGAGTGATGTTGAGGATCTCGTTACAGCCTTCCAACCCAGCGAAGTCATCCAGGCTCAGCGGGACAGACTGCAGCATCGTGCCCATCGCCCCATCGGCGACCAGGACACGATGCGCCAGGACATCGAGCAGCGATGCGAGGGCCATGAGATGCAGCCTAGAGCAGCGATATCGGGCTCTCGTGGTATCGCGTGACGACCAGCGGGGCCCAGGAGCCGTAGGCTAGCGCGGTGACCCATCCGGACACCTTCGGCAGCGACTCGGCTTCCCGCCGATCGCCGCTGCCCCAGCTCACCTCCCCGGTGTTGGTCGCCGCGTTCGAGGGCTGGAATGACGCTGGGGACGCCGCGAGCACCGCAATCGAGCACCTGCAGCTGAGCTGGGATGCGACGCCGCTGGCCGAGCTTGACCCGGAGGACTACTACGACTTCCAAGTCACCAGGCCCACCACCAAACTGGTCGACGGGATCACCCGGCGCATTGAGTGGCCTACCACCCGGCTATCGGTGTGCCGTCCGCCCGGGGCCGACTACGACGTCGTGCTGGTGCACGGTATCGAGCCGAACATGCGCTGGCGGTCGTTCTGCGATGAGCTGCTGCGCTACGTCATGGAACTCGGGATCACCACCGTGGTCACCCTGGGCGCTCTGCTCGCCGACACCCCTCACACTCGGCCGGTGCCGGTCACCGGGTCCGCCTACGACGCTGCATCGGCCGCCCGGTTCAAGTTGGAGCGTTCCAAGTACGAGGGCCCCACCGGGATCGTGGGGATCTTCCAGGACGCCTGCGTGCAGGCTGGAGTGCCGGCCATCTCGTTCTGGGCGGCGGTGCCGCACTACGTCTCCGCCCCGCCTTCGCCCAAGGCCACCCTAGCGCTGCTGCACCGGGTGGAGGAGGCGCTCGACCTCGAGGTCCCGCTCGGCGCGCTGCCCGAGGAATCCGAGGAGTGGGAGGCAACGGTCAGCGAGATGGCTGACGAGGACGACGAGGTCGCCAGCTACGTGCGGGCGCTGGAGGAGCGCGGCGATACCGACCTGACGTTGCACGAGGCCAGTGGTGACGCTATCGCCGCGGACTTCGAGCGCTACCTGCGTCGCCGCCGCCCCGGCGGCACCTCCGGCCCCCGGGGCCCCCGCGACGGCCGTTAGAGCTATGAGGCGCGTGAGCGGGGCGACCGAGTCCGATGCGAAGCAGGCCGGCCGAATTTGATGGCGAGCCCGAAGCGCTGGCGGCTCACCGCACCGCGGCCACGGTGCCCGTCTCTGACATGTAGACGATCGATCTGATGGTTTGTGGCAGCGTGGCCGTCGACCGCGCTGGTGTGCGCCTCGGCAAGAGGGCCGGATATTCTGATGTTGAGGTGGCACTTGTGGTCCAGGTCGGTCGTCTCGGCCCACGGACAGCGATCGTGACTACCGTGCACCCACTGCAAGTGATCGACGAACTATTGCCCATGATAAGCATGACTTCATGGTCGACTACGTCGTCACGCCCACCGAGGCCATTTGCTGCGGCCCGCCGCATAGGCCCACCGGCGTGGTGTGGGATGCCCTTGACCGCGACAAGATCGCTGCAATTCCGGTGCTGGCGGCGATGGCGAGGGCGCAGTGGGTTCGCGGCCTTCCGCATTCATCGGACTGAACGGCCTCAACAGCATTGTGATAGCCCCGCTGCGCGTGCGAGTTGACCAACGAGCGCAACACGCAAGCCGTGTTTGCTCAGCGTGTCATCACGCGGATGCCCGACGTACGCAGGCTGTACGCCTTCAGTGAGGTACCAAAGGCCTTGACTTACTTACGCGGGGTAACAGCCTGAGCCTCGACGACGATCTCACCCAGGACATGGTTTGACCTGTCCCAACTTCGATCGACTGCGCTCAAGTGCGGTCAGGGTGGAGAGCGGAAAGGAAAGAAGCGTGGAACTGCACGTATGAAAGCCTTTTAAGTTGATCCTCGGTGTAATTCTCGGTGCAACGGTCCAATATATACTCTGGTACAATCACGGCAATTCTGCATTACAGCACTGACGGCCGTGCCGGTGCACAACGCGGTAGTTCGGTAAGCTGTCATGGAAGTTGTGACGCAGTGGTCTACTACCACCGTCACGGACTCTACTGTGGCGAATACTACTTCTACGACGACTACACGCAGATCACCGGCTGGTTGCTTTTACCGACGGACTTGCAGTGGAGGTTGACCTTCTAGCGCGAGAACCGGCCACAAGTAACAAGTGGCAAGATGTCATGATCACCACTGGTGCGGAAGGGTTGCAGGTGGGCTTCACCTTTACGGATGAACCCACCCTGACCCCGGCGCCAGTGCAAAACCTCGATTCGACACCCATCTGGCTCCTCTACCGCGCGGGAGGCGGAGATATGAGGTTTTCACTCACCTGGTACTACAGGAGCGTATTGTAAGGTCTGTGAGCAATGATGGTCATGTCCTTCGTGGCAGTGGACTCGTCGCTTGGATGGCCGGCAGGATGACTACAGCGTGGTGGTACCTCGGGGTCATTAATCCGGCTTGAGGGCACGGTGACTCGTGCCGGCGTGACCGTCAAGAACCCACGCGCCCACTTCCAGGTGTCGCATGGCACGGAGATTGGGTGCCACCATCGGGAACAGGTTGGGCACTTTCCGCTGGCCGTCGGCTCGTGCTCGGCGAGCAGCGCGACCCAGTACCGCACATAGCATCGTTGTTAGCCATCGGTGCCCGACAAGGTCTGATCTCCCGTCTTCGTCGCGTTTGGCGATCAGGACTGGCGAAGAAGGCCCGACTGACCAACGACATCACTGACTGAAATATCGAGACCATGCATAACTGCGGCTCAGCAGCCTGCGCAGGGGGCTACAATACGGCCCGGCAGACACGGAGGGTGGGGGACGTGGCAGGGTCGAAGAACCACCAGTGGCGTTGCCAGGGGTGCGGAATACCGCTGGCCCGCGACAATCGCGCGGGACTGTGCAGTCCGTGTGGCCGCCGCGAGGCCCTGGCGTCCGGTGCCCCGGCCAAGCCAGACGGCTTCTGGCAGTGCGCGGCATTGCAAGACGCGCTGGCAGCCCGGCACTTCGGCCAGGTGCTCTACGCCTATCGTCACGAGCACCGGCCGGTGCTCACTCAGGCGAGGATCGGCCGCTGGCTTGGCCTGACCCAGGGCCAGGTCAGCCGCCTAGAGCGCGCCGCACAGCCTACTCACGACCTGAACAAACTCGACCAGTGGGCACGTGTCCTGCACATACCGCAGCACTGCCTGTGGTTCCAACTGTCGCCACAATCCGACCGCGCAGACGCCCAGCCCCGGACTGCCGCTAGCCTCGGCTACCAGTCCGAGACAGGAGATGAAGACGTGCTACGGCGGCAACTGCTGCGAGCCGCGAAGGTCGGTGCGGCATCTGTCGGCGGCTCGACGTTCGGCTGGTTCAACGCGCAGTCTCCACCGCCGTCACACTCGCGAGCGGTGGGCATGACGGACGTGCAGATCGTCCGGGAGATGACGCAGACCTTCCGCCGGCTAGATCACCGATTCGGTGGGGGTCACGCTCGCTCAGCCGTCACCAACTATCTGGCCTCGGACGTGCTCCCGCTGTTGCGTGCGGACCGGTGCCGCAGCGACGTGCGCCGCGAGCTGTCCGCAGCGGTGGCCGAACTGGGCCAGTTGGCGGGGTGGATGGCCTACGACGTGGGCGACACTAGTTCTGGCTGTCGGCATCTCTGGCAGGCGATGCGTCTTTGTCAAGACCTTGGTGACGACGCACTGGCAGGGGAAATGCTGGCCGGGATGAGTCACGTCGCCTCGCGCCGTTCCGCGCCGAGCCGGTGGTTCGGATGCTTGAGGACGACATGAGGGCCGCGGGCGTAGTGGTTCAGCCACTCTGAGGGGCGTGAAACGCGAGGACGTGCAGCAGCCCGATCTGGGTACCGGCACCGATGATCTCATCCGTGGCGATACGGTCGGGAACCGACTTTAACGTGATCCACTCAATGCGGGCGGCCTCGTTGATGTCAGCCGGCTTGCCGGTGTCCTCGGCACCCTCGCCGAGAAAAATAAGATTCTCGAAGTCGGCGGTGCCGGCCAACGGCTGAAACCGGATCAGCGACCTCATCTTGCGGGGCCGCCAGCCGGTCTCCTCCTCCACCTCACGAGCAGCCGTCACCGCAGGATCCTCGTCCGGGTCGACATACCCGCCAGGGAGCTCCCAGGTCCAGCGGTCCGGGATGAACCGGTGCCGCCAGATCATCAGCACCCGCTCACCAGCATCGTCCAGCAGCACGGTCATCGCGGCCTTGGGCATCCGCAACACGTACTGCTCGAAATGCACCCCGTCGGGCAACTCCACCTGCACGATGCTCAACCACAGCCGCCGGGTGTCATCCACCAACCGCTCACCGTGGATGGTCCACCGGGTCAGCTCGGGGCGGCTGTCCTTACGCATCCGGTCGGTACACCAGCAGTGGTACCAACTGCTCGTCGGCGGTCAGGGAACCGTGGTGGCCGATCAGGCGGCTCAGCTTGGGTGTGACATGGGATCGCACGATGGCGAAGTCCGTGCGTGCGGCGACGATGAGGTCACCGATGCGCTCGCGGATGTGGGGCTCGACCACCGGGCCGAACCACCCTGCTGCGATGGCCT
>JAFAXZ010000191.1 GCA_019240665.1 Pseudonocardiales bacterium
GCCGGTCGAGGTCTTCGAAGAGCTTATCGAGAAGCACTGTGTCGCCATGACCGATTGAAACCGCCCCGTCTTCCCCTCGGTGTGAGTACCCCGCTTATCGGGCGCGTCGGCGGGTCCCGACGCCTGCGCCCGGGGCGCACTAGACTCGATGTACAGGCTGCTACCAGCACTAGGGACCAGCACCAGGGAGGTGACGTGAACGCAGACGACCGCCGGTTCGAGGTGCTGCGCGCCATCGTCACGGACTACGTGGCTACCCACGAGCCGGTCGCGTCTCGCTCGCTGGTGGAGCGGCACCACTTCGGGGTGTCCAGCGCGACCATCCGTAACGACATGGTGGCGCTGGAGGAAGATGGCTACATCACCCAGCCGCACACCAGCGCGGGCCGGGTGCCCACCGACAAGGGGTACCGGCTGTTTGTCGACCGGCTGTCGGAGGTGAAGCCGCTGTCGGCGGCCGAACGCCGCGCGGTGCAAACCTTTCTCCACGGCGCGGTCGACCTCGATGACGTGTTGCGCCGCAGCGTGCGGTTGCTGGCCCAGCTCACCCGGCAGGTGGCGGTAATCCAGTACCCCACCCTGAGCCGGTCCACGGTGCGTCATCTTGAGGTGCTCGCGGTGACCCCGGCCCGGTTGATGCTGGTCCTCATCACCGACGCGGGCCGGGTGGACCAGCGCCTCCTTGACCTGGGCGACGTCATCACCGAGGAGCAAGTGGCGCAGCTGCGAACGCTGCTCAATCAGACGCTGTCGGGGCGCCGGTTGGCGGAGGCCTCCGCGGCGGTGGCTGACCTTCCCGAGCAGGCTCCCCTGGAGCTCCGGGATGCGATGATCCGGGCCTCGACGGTTCTGATCGAGACATTGGTGGAGCATCCCGAGGAGCGGCTGTTGCTCGGCGGCACTGCCAACCTCACGCGAAACGCCACCGACTTCCCAGGTTCGTTACGCCAGGTGCTCGAGGCGTTGGAGGAGCAGGTGGTGGTGCTTAAATTGCTGGCCGCAGCCCGTGATCCGGGCACTATCACGGTGCGGATCGGTGAGGAGAACGAGGCCGAGGAGATGCGCGGTACGTCAGTGGTCTCGATCGGCTATGCCTCGCACGGCACGGTGCTCGGGGGCATGGGCGTGGTCGGACCGACCAGAATGGACTACCCGGGCACCATCGCTGCGGTGCGCGCGGTGGCACGATACATGGGGGAGATCCTGACCACCCGTTGAGCGGGATTGAGCTCACTGATATGCACGACGAGTACCGCGGCGAGGGCTGCGGCAGGAGGACGCCAGCGTGGCCAGGGACTACTATGCAATCCTGGGCGTGCCCCGGGACGCCAGCGCGGAGCAGATCAAACGCGCTTACCGAAAGCTGGCGCGCGAACTGCATCCCGACGTCAACCCCGACGCCGAAGCACAACAGCGTTTCCAGGACATCACCGCTGCCTACGAGGTGCTGACCGACCCGCAGAAGCGCCAGATCGTTGACCTCGGCGGGGATCCGCTGGAGCCCGGTGCGGGCCGCGGCGCAGGGAGTGATCCCTTCGGCGGGTTCGGCTTTGGCGACATCATGGACGCCTTTTTCGGTGCTGGGGGAGGGGCCGGTCGGCGAGGGCCGCGCAGTCGGGTGCAGAGCGGTTCCGACGCACTGATCCGGCTGCAGCTCTCCCTTGAGGAGTGCGCCAGTGGGGCGTCCCGTGAGCTCACCGTGGACACCGCCGTGCTCTGTGGCGAATGCAACGGCTCCGGTTGCGCACCCGGCACTCGGCCACAGACGTGCGACACCTGTGGCGGTGCCGGCGAGGTGCAGAACGTGCAGCGGACCTTCCTCGGCCAGGTGATGACCTCGCGGCCGTGCCCGGTGTGCCGCGGCTTCGGTGAGGTCATCCCGGACCCTTGCCGACAGTGTGGCGGTGATGGACGGATCCGGGCCCGCCGCAACGTGACCGCGAAGGTACCTGCCGGAGTGGGTGACGGGATGCGAGTGCGGCTGGCCGGCCAGGGCGAGGTAGGCCCCGGTGGCGGCCCAGCGGGCGATCTCTACGTCGAGGTGCAGGAGGTGCCCCACGAGACGTTCACCCGGGACGATGCCGACCTGCATTGCACCGTGCGGGTTCCGATGACGGCCGCTGCGCTGGGCACCACCGTCGTCCTGGAGACCCTTGACGGCACCGAGGAGGTTCGGGTCGAACCGGGCACCCAGTGCGCGACCGTGCTGTCCCTGCGGGGGCGGGGAATGCCGCGCCTGCGGAGCACAGGCCGCGCCGAGGGGCGGGGCGACCTGTTCGTCCACCTCGACGTCGTGACCCCGACGCGGCTGGACCCCCGGCAGATCGAACTGCTGCGCGAGCTTGCCCTTCTGCGCGGTGAGGAGCAGGCCGAGCTCACGGCGAACGGCAGGGCCGGCGGTTTGTTCTCCCGGTTGCGGGATTCTTTGGGCGGGCGCTGATGTTCGGCTGTCCCTGAGAGGCCGCGGTGAGCAGCCTGCCGGTGTTTCTCGCCGAGCGGCTGCCTTCCGAGGGCGCCGAGACAATGCTGGCTGGACCCGAGGGTAGGCACGCTGCGGCGGTGCGACGGTTGCGAACCGGCGAGCGTCTGACGCTCACCGACGGCTGTGGGGAGTTGGCCTTGTGTGAGGTGCTCGATGCCGGTCGGGATCGGCTACGGCTGCGGGTGCTGCGCCGGACGATCGAGCAGGCTCCGGCGTTGCGGGTGACGCTGGCCCAGGCGCTGGTCAAGGGTCAGCGCGGGGAGCTGTCGGTGGAGCTGGCCACCGAGGCGGGGGTGGACGCGGTATTGCCCTGGCGAGCTGACCGCTGCGTGGTCCGCTGGGATTTCGGGCCGCGCGGGGAGAAGGCGCTGTCCCGTTGGCGAGAGACGGCTCGTGAGGCGGCCAAGCAGTCCCGTCGGGGACGGTTCCCCGAGGTGGCCGAGCCAGTGAGCACTGCCGTGCTCGGGCAGCGCTGTGCCGCCGCGGCGGGATGCCTGGTGCTGCATGAGGGTGCGACCGATCCGCTGCCCTGGGTGCCGTTGCCCGCCGCGGGAGAACTACTGCTGGTGGTCGGACCCGAGGGTGGCATCACCGACGCTGAATTGGCCACGCTCACCGCCGCGGGAGGCCGGCCGGTGCGGCTGGGCCCGGGGGTTTTGCGTTCTTCGAGTGCCGGAGCAGTTGCTCTCGGTGCAATTGGTGCCCTCTCCGAACGTTGGGTTCTACGCCATTAGAGTGATAAATGGCGCACTCTGACTCAAAAAGAGTTACCTTAAGTAGGAAATACCGATGACGACCACCTGATCGAGTACAGATTCGGGGTCGGGCTCACAGCCCAAGAGACTCCGCCGGGCACCTCCCCCCTCGGTCCGGCGGCGCCGCGCCGTGGCGGGACAGCCCCCAGTTTCCGCCGCGGCGCGGCATCCTCGGCCCGTTGCCCGGCGCTCTCCTCGACGATCATGAATGTTTTCCGTGACTGGGCGGCTACGGCGCCCCGGTCGGCGTCCAATCGTGCTCCATGGTTGGACCTGTGAGGTGGAAGCGAGTGAATCTGAGCCCCGCGGACTGGGGTGTCCGGCTAGCATCAGTTCTGCCGGTTGACCCGAGACGCGCGAGCGCGCAGGAAGCAGGACCCACGCCCACGTGACCCCTACCCCAGTGGAGGGTGCCTCCCGATCCGGTTCGGAAACGACGCAGCCCGAACCGGTCCAGTCAAAGATCGTGATCCCCGGGTCCGCCGTGCTGGCCCTGCTGGGATCCCGCGACGAGAACCTCAGGGTGACCGAGGACCTGCTTGCCGCTGACGTGCACGTGCGGGGCAACGAGGTTACCCTTTCCGGTACCCCGGCGGACGTCGCATTCGCCGAGCGGGCTTTCGGTGAGTTGGTCACTCTGGCTTGCCGCGGCCAGCAGCTTGGTCCGGACGCGGTCCGGGCGACCCTGGCGATGCTCACCCAAGGGAACGCGGAATCGCCCGCCGAGGTGCTCAGCCTGGACATTCTGTCCCGGCGCGGTCGCACGATCCGGCCCAAGACGCTGAATCAGAAGCGTTACGTCGACGCCATCGATCGCTACACGATCGTGTTCGGTATCGGCCCTGCTGGTACCGGCAAGACCTACTTGGCGATGGCCAAGGCGGTACAGGCGCTGCAGGCCAAACAGGTCAACCGGATCATCCTCACCCGGCCGGCGGTCGAGGCAGGGGAGCGGTTGGGCTTCCTGCCTGGCACCTTGTACGAGAAGATCAACCCCTACCTGCGCCCGCTCTACGACGCGCTGCACGACATGCTCGAGCCGGAATCGATCCCCAAGCTGATGGCCGCCGGGACCATCGAGGTCGCCCCGCTGGCCTACATGCGCGGCCGCACCCTCAATGATGCCTTCATCATTCTCGATGAGGCACAGAACACCACCCAGGAGCAGATGAAGATGTTCCTCACCCGGCTCGGCGACGGCTCCCAAGTCGTGGTCACCGGTGACGTCACCCAGGTTGACCTGCCGGGCGGTCAGGTGTCCGGGCTAGGGATCGTGCAGCACATCCTCGATGGTGTGGACGATGTGCACTTCGCGCAGCTGTCCAGTGCCGACGTGGTCCGTCACCGGCTGGTCACCGATATCGTGGACGCCTATGCGCGGTGGGACGCCGTCCAGGAAACTGCCCGTGCACGTCCGGTGCCCAACCGTGCCGACCGCCGCCGGAGGCGGTGACCCGTCGGTGGGCATCGAGATCCGCAACGAGTCCGGCACCACCATCCCCGAGGCATCGATCGCGGGGGCGGCGCGTTTCGCGATGGATTGGTTGGGCGTCAGCCCGTTGGCCGAGCTGTCGGTGTTGCTGGTCAGCAGTGGGGTGATGACCGAGCTGCACGAGCGCTGGATGGACCTGCCGGGGCCCACCGACGTGATGGCCTTTCCCATGGCCGACGCCGACGAGAGTGGTCTGCTGGCGGGTGGCAAACCGGACAGCCCATCCGGTGGCCCCGCACTGCTGGGTGACATCGTGCTGTGCCCAGAGGTCGCACGGGAACAGGCCGCCCCAGCGGGGCATTCAGTGCTCGATGAGCTGCACCTGCTCACCGTGCACGGCGTACTGCACCTGCTGGGTTACGACCACGCTGAGCCCGCCGAGGAGCGCGAGATGTTCGCCCTGCAGAACCGGATCCTCGACGAGTTCCGGCGTGCCGACCGAGCCAGCCGGCGCCGGATCGCCCAGCGGGAGGCGGACACCCGGCTGCTGGGGGTGGTCGGTCTGGACGGGCCGGAGGAGTCCGGCTCTCCGGGATAACCCGCCGGGATAGCCCACAGGCCTTGACAGTGCTGACGCCCTCAGTTCCGCTGCTCGTGCTGACCGCCACCCTGGTGGTGGCCGCGGGTGGCTTCGCTGCGGCCGACGCTGCGCTGGGCACGGTGTCGCGGGCCCGGGTCGACGCGCTGGTGCGCTCCGGTCGGTTTGGTGCCGGGGCGCTTGCGCTCGTCGTCGCCGACCGACCCCGGCATGTCAACCTGTTGCTGTTGCTGCGGCTGAGCTGCGAGTTAACCGCTACGGTACTGGTCACCGTAGCGGCGGTGCGGGTGTTTTCGTCGATCTGGCTGGCGGTCCTGGTCGCCGGGTTGGGAATGGTGGTGGTGACCTATGTGGTCGTCGGGGTGGGGCCGCGCACCATCGGGCGTCAGCACCCTTACCGCGTCGGCCTCCTGGTGGCTGGACCGGTCCGGGTGTTGGGCCGGATCCTGGGCCCGCTATCGCGGCTGCTCATCGTCGTTGGCAATGCGATCACGCCTGGCCGGGGTTTCCCGGAGGGCCCGTTCAGCTCCGAGGTCGAACTCCGCGAACTGGTGGATATGGCGGGTCAGCGCGGCGTGGTCGAAGCCGGCGAGGCCGAGATGATCCACTCCGTGTTCGAGCTTGGGGACACCATGGCCCGCGAGGTGATGGTGCCCCGGACCGAGATCATCTGGATTGAGCAAGTCAAGTCGGTGCGCCAGGCAGTGGCACTGTGCCTGCGTTCGGGATTCTCCCGGATCCCGGTGATCGGGGACAGCGTCGATGACATCGTCGGTGTCGTGCACCTCAAGGACCTAGTGGCGGCCGAGCAGCAGGGAGACCTCGGCGGCGGCCCTCATAAGGCCCCTATGAGAGGCCCTATAAGAGGCCCTATGAGAAGCCCTATGAGAAGCTCTGTCGATGAGGTGATGCGGCCCGCGACGTTTGTGCCTGATTCCAAGTTGCTGACTGGGCTGCTCAAGGAAATGCAGCTCTCGCACGACCACATGGCCCTTGTTGTCGACGAGTACGGCGGCACCGCCGGCCTGCTGACGATCGAGGACATTCTCGAAGAGATCGTCGGCGAGATCACCGACGAGTCTGACACCGACCAGCGACCACCGATCGAGCACCTCGGGGACGGTACGGTACGGGTGATCAGTCGGTTGCCGGTGGTCGACCTCGGTGAGCTGTTCAAAGTAGACCTCGCAGGCACCGACGTGGAGACCGTCGGGGGGCTGCTGGCGCAGCGGTTGGGCCGGGTTCCAGTGCCAGGTGCCGTAGCCGAGGTGGCTGGCTTGCGGCTGTGCGCCGAGGGCGGCAACGATCGTCGTGGGCGGCTGCGCATCACCACCGTCACCGCACGCCGGGTCTCTGCGCAGCCGAATTCCCCTGCCTGTCGAGCCCAGACTCGTCGAGCGCAGATTCGTTGATCCCAGATTCGTTGACCCCAGGTTTACCCCGCCGCGGCCGACCCGCCGCAGGAAGCGAGCGACACCCGTGCCTGAGACCGCCGATCTCGACCCCGAAGACGCCAAGATCGTGACGTTGGCGCGTTCGGCGCAAGCCCGCACCGGCGCCCAGGAGGGTGCCGCGGTGCGGGACACTGACGGGCGCACCTACACTGGCGTTACGGTCTTGTTGCCCTCGCTGGCGCTGACCGCGCTGCAGGCGGCGGTGGCCGCGGCGGTGGCCAGCGGGGCGACCGGCTTGGAAGCGGCTGCAGTGGTGTCTGTGTCGGGGTCGGTGGATGCTGCGTCGCTGGCCGCGGTCCGTGAGCTCGGGCCAGCTAGCCCGGTGCTGGTGGTCGACCAGCGGGGCGATGTCAGCAGCGTGCTACGCACGGCGGGACAGGCGTGATTCAGCACATCGAAGGGCCGTTCCGGGCTGGGTTCGCCTGCCTGGTGGGTAGGCCCAACGTCGGCAAGTCGACGTTGACCAACTCGCTGGTGGGTCAGAAGGTGGCGATCACCTCCAGCCGGCCGCAGACCACTCGGCACACCATCCGGGGAATCGTGCACCAGCCCCACGGGCAGCTCGTGCTGGTGGACACGCCTGGCCTGCACCGGCCCCGCACGCTGCTCGGTCAGCGGCTTAACAGCATGGTGCGCGCGACCTGGTCTGAGGTGGACGCGATCGGCTTCTGCGTGCCCGCCGACGCCGCGATCGGGCCCGGGGACCGGTTCATCGCCGGTGAGTTGGCTGCGCTGGCCCGGCGCACCCCGGTATTCGGCATTGTGACGAAGACCGACCTGGTGACCCCCCAGCGAGTGGCCGAGCAGCTCGCCGGGCTGGCTGACCTGGCGCGCTCGGTCGGCTTCGGCGAGTTCGCCGAACTGGTGCCGGTGTCCGCGGTCGATGGCTTCCACGTGGGGCTGCTCGCTGACCTGCTGCTGGCCCGGATGCCAGAGTCGCCACCGCTGTATCCCAGTGGGGAACTCACCGACGAACCGGAGCAAACCCTGGTCGCTGAGCTGGTCCGGGAGGCGGCACTGGAGGGGGTACGCGATGAGCTGCCGCATTCGCTGGCCGTCGTGGTGGAGGAGATGAACCCACGGGAGGGGCGGGCTGATCTGCTCGATGTCTACGCGAACCTTTACGTCGAGCGCGACAGCCAGAAGGCGATCGTGATCGGACGCGGCGGCCAGCGGCTCAAGGAGGTTGGCAGCCGCGCACGGGCGCACATCGAGGCCCTGCTAGGCACCTCGGTGTACCTGGATCTGCATGTGAAGGTTGCCAAGGACTGGCAGCGCGATCCCAAGCAGCTGCGTCGGCTGGGTTTTTAGTGATCCGCTGGGTTGCAGAACATTCCTGACTCGCGCGTCGCGTTCGCCTGTCGGCTCGGCGGTGCGACGATGAATGGGTGAGTCTGTACCGCGACACCGGGGTTGTGCTGCGGGTGCAGAAGCTGGGTGAAGCCGATCGCATCATCACGCTGTTGACCCGCCGGAACGGACCGGTGCGCGCGGTGGCCAAGGGTGTGCGGCGTACCTCATCGAGGTTCGGCGCACGGCTGGAGCCGTTCGGGCATGTCGACGTGCAGTTCTACCGCGGGCGGACGCTGGACATCATTACCCAGGTCGAGACGGTCGATGGCTTCGGTTCCCGATTGGTCGGTGACTACGGCCGCTACACCACCGGCTGTGCGGTGCTGGAGACCGCCGAGCGGCTGGCTGGCGCCGAGGGTGAATCGGTGCTGCGGCTGTACCTGCTGGTCGTGGGGGCGCTGCGGGCGCTGGCCGACGGGCGGCGGCAAGCCCCCCTGGTGCTCGACGCTTTCCTGCTGCGCGCGATGGCCGCCGCCGGATGGGCGCCTGCACTGACCGAATGCGCCCGATGTGGAGTCCCGGGGCCGCACCGGGCGTTCAGTGTTCTTGCGGGGGGTGTGGTCTGTCCCGGATGCCGTCCGGCTGGCGCGGTCACCCCGTCGGCACAGACCCTGGAGCTGCTCGACGCCCTTGTGCGCGGAGACTGGCAGATCGCCGAGGGCGCACCGGCTGCGATCTGCCGGGAGGGCAGCGGCCTGGTCGCCGCCCACCTGCAATGGCACCTCGAACGCCAACTCCGCTCCCTCCCCCTGGTTGAGCGTTCCGCCTTGCCGCATTCAGCAGGCTCAGCGAGGTCATCTGGCCGCCTGTAGCCCCGCTGAGCCTGCTGAATGCGAAGGCGGCAGGATGAGCGCCGCGAGTGCAGGGCGTGGTGGGAGGAGACGGGGTGGTGGTGCGTGCACCCGATCCGCATCCCTCCGGTGCGCGGCCACCGTTGATCCCCGCCGAGCGGGTGCCCCGGCACGTGGCTCTGGTGATGGATGGCAACGGGCGGTGGGCGCAGCGGCGCGGGCTACCCCGCACCGAGGGCCACCGCCGTGGTGAGGCTGTGTTGCTGGATGTGGTGTGCGGCTGCATCGAGCTGGGCGTGAGGTGGCTGTCGGCTTATGCGTTCTCCACCGAGAACTGGCGACGCAGCCCCGAGGAGGTGCGTTTCCTGATGGGCTTCAACCGTGACGTCATCCGCCGTCGCCGTGACCAGATGCACGAGATGGGCGTGCGGGTGCGCTGGGCTGGGCGTCGCCCGCGGTTGTGGCGCAGCGTGATCCGGGAGCTCGAGGTCGCCGAGGAGCTGACCGCGGACAACGACGTCATGACCCTGACCATGTGCGTGAACTACGGCGGTCGCGCCGAGATCGCCGACGCGGCGCGCGAGGTGGCCCGCCGGGCGGCCCGCGGTGAGATCGACCCGGAGCGGGTCGACGAGCGAATGCTGGCGCGCTACCTGGATGAGCCGGACATGCCCGACGTCGATCTGTTCCTGCGGCCGTCGGGCGAGCAGCGCATCTCCAACTTTCTCATCTGGCAGGCTGCCTACGCGGAGCTGGTGTTCCAGGACGTCCTGTTTCCCGACCTGGATCGCCGGAATCTATGGCGGGCTTGCGAGGTCTACGCCGCCCGTGACCGGCGGTTCGGCCGTGCCATCGAAAACGGGCCGTCCGAGACCGTGCCAGTTGAGACAAGGCCATTCGATATCACAACCTCCAGGAGGACGATCAGGTGAGCTATGAGGGCGCGGCGAGTCATGCCTGTACCCGGGAATTGCTCGATGCCGCCCGGACGGCGCTGGAGCGCTACCAGGACGTCACGGTGGACGACGACGGCTCGCTGACCTTCCGGCACTCCGAGGTGCCCTGCGCGGTGCAGGCGGTGGAACTTGTCGAGGGCCTGGCGATGCTCAGCCTGACCTGCGTTGTCGCCTGGGATGTACTTGACGACGGTGAGCTGGCCGAGCGGGTCGCCACCCGGGCCGGGCTGGGCCTGTTCGGTACCCTGGGACTGGTCCGCACCGAACGTGGGGCCGATGTGACGCTGCGTTACGCATTCCCGGCTGCCGGCTTGGACACCGTGCCACTGGGTACGCTGCTCATGCTGGTGGTGTCTGCGGCCTCCCAGGTGCGGGGCGAGTTGCTCGGTGCGTGATGACCGTTCTGAACGGTTTCAGGATGTTGCGCAGTCGGCGCAGCGGCCGGA
>JAFAXZ010000218.1 GCA_019240665.1 Pseudonocardiales bacterium
CGTGTTGGTGGGCCTGGGCTGGCTGGCCCCGACACACCTCGACGAGTGGCGGCAGGGCCGGGTCCCGTGCCTGGAACGGGTGGTGCAGGCCAGCCTGCCCAAGCTGTCGACTGCCATGCGAGCCTTCCGCCGCTGGGCGGGGCGGCGTGGCCTGGTGCCCAGCGAGACCGGCTACGTCGCCCGGACTCGCGACCGCAGGCCGCTGCGCTTCAGCGTCAGTGGAGCGAGCGAGATTGAGCGCGCGTATCGCACGCACTGGGTCTCGCCGGAGCTGTCTGTAGCCAAGCGCGAACGACTCGCCGAGCGCCAGGGCCGCCCACCCGACCTCGTCGTCATCTCGCCGCTGAAGGACTGGACGTGCACAACCTGCTCCGGAACTGGAGACCTGTTGATCATGCAGGACACCGGCCCAGTGTGCCTGCGTTGCGCGGCCTTGGACCACCTGGTTTTCCTGCCCTCGGGGGACGCCGGACTTACCCGTCGTGCCCACCGGACTAGCGAGCTGTCCGCAGTCGTGGTCCGCTTCAGCCGCAGCCGCAAGCGCTATGAAAGGCAAGGGCTGCTCGTCGAAAGCGCCGCATTGGCCCAGGCACAGCAAAGCCGCCCCGCAGCCGATTAGCGCGTCGTTGGCAACCGCCGGCGAAGTTTATGCACCAACCGGAGTCAGACAGCTGTCCAATAACTCCAGTGCTCTGAGTGCTTCTGGTGCCTCTCCGGCGTAACTACGGCCCACAAAGTGCCAGGTAGTCGTACTCCTATCAGGTGGACTTGGAACACGAAGGACGGTTGGCCACTTCACCGATGAGCTTGCCGTCAGGCCGGAGGACGTCGCTGATGTGACCTGCCGATGTCGGCGCAGCGGGTGACTGCGGCGTCTCGGCCTCGGCGGCGACGGTGGTCTCGAACTCCTCGACGATCGGGACCACGATCGCCTCCACCTCGGCGGTGTCGGCACCGACCAGGGTGGTGAGGCCAACGGTGATGCCGGCCTCGATCAAGGCGGTCTTAAGCCGGTCGTGGGCATCGTCGATGGCCTGGGCGTACTGGTCGCAGGCGGCGGGCGAGCCTATGGCAGGCGTCGCCGAGCCCGCCGAACAACCCGCCGGGGCCGGCAGAAGAGCTCCAGAACTCCTCCATCGCAACCACACAGTCGGTGCGGTTGTTGTCGGTGATCGCGGTGACAGCCTGGCAGAGTCCCGAGATCAGAGGAGTCCAAGGAAGAGTCGGAGTCCAAGGAAGATCAGACGACAGCGCCACAGTTCAGGCCCATTGGTGGCTGGTCGTGCTGGGTGGCGGTCGTCGTACGGTGGCCGGATGCTCGCTCATCCCAGCCATGTCCCGAGAACGTCGAACAGCGTCGTCGCGGCGGCCTCGTCAAGGATGATCACGCACGCGCCGGTGACGTGCGGGTCGAGCACGATCTCCCCGTCGCGTTTCCGCTCCACCACCAGGTTGGCGAAGCCCCGCGGACCCTGGTGCAGCGCGCAGCTGACAGGAATCGCCTTCCGGTTCTCGCGGGACGCGCTCGCGGTCGCGCCTTCAGTCATGGTTGACCTCTCTGCTGGAGGGGGCGGGGGCGGTGCACGCGGCAGCAAGCCAGGCAGACCCGTTCGCGGCAGCAAGCCCCCCGTTCAGGGTCAGGCGCATCCTGATGGCGGAACCGGTCACGTAGCAGTGCTCCGACGAACACCACGCCGGATGCCCGCTCACCACGCACCCGGGAGGTTGCCCCTGGTTGGGGTCGCTGGGATGTCGTTGATGTCGTTGGTCACAGTCGACAACAGTGCAAGCGATCAAGCCCACAGCGTCCGACCAGAGCGGACGCCACCCGGACGAGCTACACCGGCAAACCTGCCCGGTAGGCCATCCCCCGCAACTCCCGGCCTACGGCATCCCCGCGTGAGCGGGCGAGCAATTCTGCGATCACATCGCGGACCATCGGATCCCGGCGCACCTTGGTGGGGAAGAGGTCCTCCGCCGTGCGCAATGCCAGCACCGCGTCATCACGGCGCCCCCGCAGCCGGGCCAGCGCCCGGCCGTACTGGATCCAGTAGTGGGCCTGGTTCACCGGGAAGGGGTGACGCTCGGGGTTGACCTCGCGCGCGATGCTGGCCGCCTGGTCGGGCTCGCCCGCTTCGAGCGCGAGCCACATCCGCACGATGCCTGCGTCGACCGGGCCGAACACAAACCCCAGGGAGTCGGTTTCGCCGGTGGCGCCGAACCGCTCGGCCAGTTCGGTGGCGGCCTGCATCGGAGCGGCCACATCGCCTGGACGGCCGTCCAGCATGGCGGCCACAGCATGGCTCGTGGTGACTTGACCCACCAGAGCGGCGGTGTCGGCGGTCGTCGGCGGCAGGGTGATCGAGTCGAGTTCGTCCCGGCCCAACTGGAACGCGCCGCCGGCCTGCAGTGCGTCGGCCACGGCGAACATGGCTGCGGCGAGCGCGGTGGCCTCATCCCGCTCTTGGGCCAGGCGTCGGGTCAGGAAGACGGTCCGGCGGAGCAGGTCGGCGGGCGCACCCGAGTGGAAGAGCCACAAGCGGGTGACATGCACATGTAGGTAGACGGCCAAGTCGAGCAACTCGGCGTGGTCAGTGCCGGTGGCCAGGGTGGTGTGCACATTCCGGATCAGCCCGGGCAGGTCGGTGGCCACCTCGTCGAACTGGCACGCTCGCCGCTGCTGATGGATTTGGGCCACCTGATCCCGCAGCACCGCGACGGGCAGCACCATCCCGCCCGGGCGGTCGGCATCGATCGCATCCAGCGCCAGCCGCACCGCCTCGGTGGTGGAATCCGTGTGCCCGTTGGCGGGCGCCGGTACCGGCAGCTTGGTCAGCTCGGACGGGGCGATCTCCAGCGCGTTCGCCAAGGCCACGATCTGCTTCAGGCTGGGGGCACGCTCGCCACGCTCGATCTCCGATAAAGTCGACTTGCTGATCCCGGCCAGCCCGGCGACCACCCGCAGTGACTTGCGCCGGGAGTAGCGGATCTGCCGCACCCGCTGGCCGATCGTGCGCGCGTCGTCGTCAACGTCCACGGGAGCCCTCTCCTCACCGGTCCCCTCCCGCACCGATGCCCCGGGGCCGTCGCCCCGGGACGAAACACCCCAGTGAGGAGGTGACGCAAGGTTACGCGGCGCGCCCTGGGTGGACTCCATCAGAACACCACTAAGGGCGTTCGGCGAGGAACTCGAGCCGCAGTTCGCGGACGCGCTTGTCGGATGAGATCTGGTAGAGGCTCGTGATCAGGTCGAACACCGTCGACAGGTATCGTTGCGCCGACCGGAAGTCGGCACAGACCCGGCCCTGCAGCAGCGGTGGGAACGCGGACTCTGCGGTCCCGTCCAGGAGTACCGGCAGGACACTCTCCTTCTCGGCCTCGGAGCCGATCATCCGTTTCCCGATGAGATCGCCCTCCGCGGCCACGACGAAGGCGGCGCCCATCGGTTGATGGTTGTCGTACTTGGTGCGGTAGCGCGGCGTGCCTACCACGATGACCCTCTGGGCGTCGGCAATGCGCTCCACGAACCGGGGCACGCTCGCGCCGATGCGGGCGTTCTCCCACCGGTCGAGCAGCACGGTGATCCCCGCCTTGCACAGGTCAGCGGCGAGTTCGTGCTCCACCCAGCGCTCGTGGTGCTCCTCGCCCCAGGCATAGCTGATGAAGCAGTCCGGGGCTGGAATCCCTTCCTGGGTGACGTAGGTCTTGAGCCGGAACAGCGCCTGCTCAAACCGCGACCGCTGGTTGGCTGCCTGGCGCTGGGTGTCACGGTCAGCGGCCTGCGCCCGGGTGAGTTCGATCGGGGTATCAGCCGCAGGCAACACGACCCGCTGCCCACAGTCAGGGCAGAACGCGTAGTGGGCACCTTGGGCGAGCCGTTCCCGCACGACGGCCCGGTTGAGCTGGTGGCCATTGGCGCACCGCACCGCCTGGTAGCGACGGACGGTCAGCTCGCGGCGAGCCAGGAAGCTTTCGAACAGGCTCTGGAACAAAGTCCGGATCGGCGTCCCCACGGTGGCGCCGAAGCAGAGCACGAAATCCAGCTCACCCTCGCGTTCGGCTTCTTTACGCAGACCGCACACCAAACCGTCGCCCACGACGTAACGGGCATGGTCGCGCCACTGGTTGGTCCGGGTGAACGTGCTGGTGTACCCCAGCAGGACTACCAGCGAGGCATAGACGTTTTCCACCGCACCGCTCACCGTGTACGCGGCACCCTCGTCGATGGGCTGCTCGTCGGCGATCACCGGTTTCTTGAGGTTGATGAGCTCGGGGAATACCAGGTAGGAACGCGCGGTGAGCGGATCGGTCTCGCGGAAGCAGACGGAATGTGCCAGAAACATGACAATGGCCGAGTCGAGCAGCACCTCTCGCTCCTCGGCCGACAGCTGCGCCAGCTCCGGGAAATGGTACCCGCCGGTGAGCACCTGCTGCTCCTCCAGCGCACCCAAACCTTTCGGATTGCGCCGCGCCTCCAGGACCATTGACGCGGCGAGATTGTTTAGCAGCACCGGCGCGAGTAAGACCCGCGGCTCACCGCGCGAGGTGCGCAGCTGCGCGAGATAACCATGGTTCGACAGGTGCCCCACTGCTGTCAGTAGCTCATCGTCGGTGAACGCGATAGTGGGATACTCCTGCTTCAAGCTCGCCCGGAGTTCGGCAAGGCTGAAGATTGCCTTCTCAGGGCTGGGCGCCTCCTTGAGTTCCCACACAGAGTCCTTGATGCGCTTGAAGGTCTGCGTGGTGACTGTCGTCGGCCGCTCATCCCAGCGGATCGCCGCGCGCATCCGCCCGATCAGCTCGTCCAGACCATCGCCGCGCAGCGCACTGGTGGCCACGTATCCCGCGATGCCGCGCTCAGCACAGAACGCCTCGATCTCCTCGGTACTCAGCCGCGGCGCACCACGATCGCCACGGGCCGCGACCAGGATGATCGGGCGCTCCCGCCCGAGCTGGCGCAGCCAGTACTCGACGCCGTGCAGCGGGTCGTCCCCGTGCGTCGGGTCGAACAGCACGAGGGCCAGGTCGGCGTCATCCAGGTACAGCGCGTGGGTCAGCCGGTAGTCGGGCTGCCCGGCGAGATCCCACAGGATGGCCTCGCGCATCGTTGCGTCTGCTCCGGTACCGCCGAGTTCGTCGAGCAGCCAGAACTGCTGACCGTGTGTCGAGGCATGCTCAACGAACTCGCCGTGGGCCAGCCGCCACCCCAGTCCGGTCTTGCCCACACCCGACTCACCAACGAGCACGATCTTCGCTGTCGTGTAGCTGACGCTGGGCGTCGCGGAATGCGCGAGCAGGCGGTCGACATCGAGCTCCCACAGGTGCATTACGGAATCGTCACTGCGCTCACCTGCTGGCCCGACCGCCGCCAAGATAGGCAGATGTGGGTGAAACGCGACACTTTGCATCACACCACCGAAAGTGCGCACAGGAAGGACTGCCATGCAGCGTCCGGTCTTGGTTTCCCAGAGTCGCACGGTGTCGTCAATACTATTCGACGCGAGCACCCGACCATCAACGGAAAATGAAAGGGCACGCACCGAGTTGGTGTGGCCCTCAAGGATCGAAACGGTACCGCCTGTGGCCACGTCCCACAATCTGATGGTGCAATCGACGCTCGCGCTGGCCAGAATCTCGCCTCCCGGGTGGAAGGCGACAGACGTAACCACATGCGAGTGCCCGTCGAGCGCGCAAAGGTACTGTCCGCTCGGGACCGTCCACAGCCTGACTATCCCGTCGTCGCCTCCCGTCGCGAGCATGGCACCCTCGCCGTCGAAGGCCATGCTGGCGTGCCCGGTGATCCGGCACAGTGCGGAGCCGGTGGACAGGTCCCACAGTGTGACGACGTCCAGATGGCTCACGCTCGCCACGATGCGGCTATGCAGGCGGAATGCGACGGCGTAGCTGAATGCGACGGCGTAGCAGAAATCGCTGGGGAGCCGGTGGCGGAACTTTCCGCTGGCCACGTCCCACAGGCTTGTACCACTGCGACCCCCGGTGGCGAGGATGCGTCCATCCGGATCAAAAACCGCGGCGAACACAGACTCGCCCTGGCTGCGGATGGTGCGCAGGCATGCGCCGGAATCGGTGTTCCAGATGCGGACCGTGCCATCCGTTGATGGCGTCGCGAGCAGGCGCCCGTCCGGCGACCAGTCGATGCTTCCGATCGTCCCATCCTGACCGGTTAAGGTGCGCAACAGCCGCACTCCGTCCGGCAGCTGAGTCAGCATCCGCGAATGCTAACCGCGACGCGGGGACCGAAGGATCAAGGCTCCGTGGCGATACGTTGGACCACGGGCTGGAGTTCCTGCGCGTGCATGGCGTGCAGGAAGACGGCAGCGACGCGGTGCTGGCGGTCCAGCACGATGGTCAACGGCACCACCGAACGCGGGATGCGGGGAAGCGCGAACAGCGTCCGGCCGGGCGGGTCGAAGGTCGACGGGTAGGTCAGGCCGAAGTCGCGGGCGAAATCCGCCCCAGCGGTCCGGGCGTCGCGCACGTCGATCCCCACGAACTGCACGCCCCGGCTCGCCGTTGCGTTGGCGACTCGAACCAGCTCAGCAGCCTCAGACCGGCACGGCCCGCACCACGAGCCCCAGACGTTGAGCACCACCACCTGGTGGGGGTAGCGCGCCAGCGACACCGTCGTCCCGGGGTCGGTAAGGCTGTCCCCGGACAGCTCGCCGACGGTGCCCCGGGTGGTCGGCGGGTCGTAGAAGATGTCGGTCTTCCCGCCAGGTGAGACGAATTCGAACGTTCCGCCGTGGGTCGCCGCGCCGGTCCCCGTGGCGCAGCCAACCAGCACCACAGCGGCGCACCCGGCCAGCAGCAGTGTCATGGCCACCACGACCAGCACACGCCTCATGGCCTGGTCACCACCGGTTGGCTGTAGACCACCTCGACCAGCGCCTCGTCGGCGAACACCAGGCTGGTCAACGAGGCCAGCGAGCACCGCCGACGCCGCGGGTCGTGCCAGAGCCGTTGCCCGGCCAGGTGCCGGACCAGCGCGCAGATCGGCAGCTGATGCGACACGCAGACCGCTTCATGCCCGGTGGCCCGCTCGCGGGCCCGGTGCACGGCGGCGAGCATCCGGGCCGCAATCTCCCGGTACGGCTCGCCCCAGGACGGCCGGAACGGGTTACGCAAGGCGGGCCAGTTCCGCAGATCGCGCACCACCGACACCCGGGTGCCCTCGAATACGTTGCCCGCCTCGATCAGCCCCTCGTCGGTGACCAGGTCCAGGCCGTGCCTCGCGGTGATCGGCGTCGCGGTCTGCTGCGCCCGCAGCAACGGCGAGGCGACCACATGCACCACATCGTGGTCCGCCAGATGCGCCGCGACCCGCTCAGCTTGGCGCACGCCCACATCGGAAAGCCAGAAACCGGGCAGCCGGCCGTAGAGAACCCCGTCCGGGTTGTGCACGTCACCGTGCCGCAGCAAGTGGACCACGGTGCGGCTCATCCCTGCGGCTCCGCCGGTGGCCTGGTGGCATGGGCGGCGGCCCGGGCAGCGGGTGGCAGCGCCGCGGCGATCACCTCAAAGGCCTCGGTGTCCAGTGCCGCGGAGACGAACCAGGACTCGAACGCACTGGGCGGGGCGTAGACGCCGTGCTCGAGCAGTGCGTGAAAAAATGCCGGGAAGCGCCAGGTCTGGGTAGCTTGCACTGCGGCATAGTCCCGCACCGCTTTGGTGGCGGGGTCCGTAAAGAACACGCTGAGCAGCGAGCCCGCGGTCTGCACCAGATGCGGCACGCCCTCGACGTCCAATGCCTGATCCAGCAGCCCGGCCAGTCGGGTGGCCGCAACATCCAGCCGGGCATAGACCTCCCGGTCGGCAGCCCGCAGGGTGGCCAGCCCGGCGGCTACCGCCACCGGGTTCCCGGACAGCGTGCCCGCCTGGTACACCGGCCCGGCCGGCGCTAGGTAGGCCATCAGTGCCGCCGAGCCACCGAACGCCGCAGCCGGCAGTCCGCCGGACATCACCTTGCCGAAGGTGTAGAGGTCGGCGCTCACCCGCTCGAGCCCGAACCAGCCCGCGGCCGAGACCCGGAACCCGGTCATCACCTCGTCCAGGATCAGCAGCGCACCGTGGGCGTGACACAGCTCACGCAGGGCGGCGTTGAAGCCGGGATCGGGTGGTACCGCGCCCATGTTCCCGGCGGCCGCCTCAGCGATGACGGCGGCGATCTCAGCTCCCCGTTCGATGAACAGGGCGCGGACCGCGTCCAGATCGTTGTAGGGCAGCACGATCGTGTCAGCGGCCTGAGCGCCGGTGACGCCGGGGCTACTGGGCAGCCCAAAAGTGGCGACGCCGGACCCGGCGGCGACGAGCAGCGCGTCGACGTGCCCGTGATAGTGCCCGGCGAACTTGACCACTACAGGACGCCCGGTGATGCCCCGGGCCAGCCGGATCGCGCTCATCGTCGCTTCCGTACCGGAGTTGACCAGGCGGACCTGCTCGACCGGCGGAACTCGGCGCACAATCTCCTGCGCAAGTTCGATTTCCCCGACGGTGGGGGTGCCGAAGGACAGCCCCTGCGTGGCGGCCGCCCGTACCGCGTCCACCACCGCAGGGTGCGCGTGCCCCAGGATCATCGGTCCCCAGGAGGAGACCAGATCGACGTAGCGGTTGCCATCGACGTCCCACAGGTAGGGTCCCGCCGCTCGGACCATGAAGCGTGGGGTGCCACCGACCGCGCGAAAGGCCCGCACCGGGGAGTTCACCCCGCCGGGGATCACCGCGCAGGCCCGGTCGAACAGCCGGGCCGACCCAGTGGCGCTCACCCGAGCCGGCCGCCGCTGCGCGCGAGGACCGCCTCGCGCCCGGCGTCGAGCAGCAAGATCCCGGCAAGGGTGACCGCGCCGGTGGCGGCCGCCCACCAGCTTCCCTCGACGCGGCTGAGCGCGACACCGCGGCGCATCGTGACGTGCACGCCGCGATACCAACACCACCAAGCGAGCCCGGCGAGCACGAAAGCGGTCAACACCTCGGCCACGGCGCGCAAGGCCAGGAGACGAGAACGCATCTCCCCACCCTGCCAGGGAGCGGCGACACCCCAGGCGCCACCCCAGGGCCGTCAGAATTCAGGACGGCGGGGCTGAAACCAGGCATTGGACGCAGGCAGGAACATGGTCACAATCGCCCCGATAAGAAGCAGCAGCTGGAGCACCCCGATACCGGACCCCATTCCGATAGCAAGGCCCATCAGCCCGAACAGCACGCCTACCCCGCCGAGCACGGCCAGCACGATGCGCGCCCAGTTACGTCCCCCGCGCATCAAGAACATGAAGACGAGCTCGGCGGCCACGACAAGCAACCCCACCACGATCCCGATCACGAACGCAGCCGTCGTCACGCTCTCGACCGTCGACTGATCGACCGCCGGGTTCTGGGCAAGTGCCCGATCGATCGTCTCGGCTCGGACCTGGTTGTACGCGATGATGCTACCGACCACGCCGAGCACGAAGGTGGCGATCCAGAGCCAAAAGGAGATCTCCACCTCCTTCGGCCGGCTTCCCCGCAGCGGCGCCTGCCCAGTCGAATAGCCGTCCGGAGGCGGTGGCATGGTCATGCCTGCGACGGTAGCCGTGGTACACCCGCGCCGTCACGGGAATTCCAGAACAGCGCACCGACGTCAGGGCCGCGCCCGACCACTCGATCGCAATTAGTCAGCGGAAGGAGTCGGTGACCACTGGCAACGTGGTCACCATGACCCCAGGAAACGACATCGAGCGACTGGTCCGCCGCCAGCACGGCACCCGAGCGCCTGCTCGCCCAGGGTTTGCAATCAGCAGGCTTGACCGACTCCTTGATCAACGAGCCAGTACTCGGGTACGTCGCGGACTTCCTCGATCCGGCGCGACAGCTGATCCCCGAGATAGACGGGTACCGTACCCACGGCACCTGGCTTGCCTTCCAGAACGACCGCGCCCGACAGAACGCGCTCGTAGCACACGGGTACACCGTCCTGCGCTACACAGCCCACGATGTCCGGACCCGACTCGGATCGATCCTCGACGAGATCGCCGAGGTGGTCGGCCGGGCAAACCAACCGATCTCATGGGCGCCGCACCCCGCCAGTGCCGGCACGTCCGCCCCCGTTGCCAGGTAGCGGCAACGCCGCGGGAGCCAGTAGCGGCAACGCCGCGGGAGCCGCACCGGGCCTCGGGGAGCTACCCTGGACAGGCAGAATCCAGGCGCACCGGGTCAGCGCATCCAGCCTGCGGCCTGCATCGCCCAGTAGGTCAGCACCAGATCGGCACCAGCCCGGCGGATCGAGGTCAACGTCTCCAGCACGGTGCGCCGCCGGTCCAGCCACCCGCGGGCCACCGCCGCCTCCACCATCGCGTACTCGCCAGAGACCTGGTAGGCGGCGACTGGGACGTCGGAGATCCCGGCGACTGCGTGCAGCACGTCCAGGTAGGACATCGCGGGCTTGACCATCACGATATCGGCGCCTTCGGCGAGATCCAGCGCCGCCTCGCGCAACGCCTCGCGGGCATTGGCCGGATCCTGCTGATAGGTCAGGCGGTCCCCGCGCAGCTGGGATTCCACCGCGTCGCGGAACGGCCCGTACCACACCGACGCGTACTTGGCGCTATAGGCCAGGATCCCGGCGTCGTGGTGGCCAGCGGCGTCCAGCGCCGCCCGGACCACCCCCACCTGGCCGTCCATCATGCCGCTGAGCCCGACCAGGTGAGCGCCGGCCTGCACCTGCGCGAGCGCCATCTGCGCGTACACCGCAAGGGTCGCGTCGTTGTCCACCCGGCCGGCCGCATCCAGCAGGCCGCAGTGCCCGTGATCGGTGAACTCATCCAGACACGTGTCAGCCATGATCACGATGTCGTCGCCGACCTCGGCACGCACGTCGCGCACGGCGGTGTTGAGCACGCCGTCCGGATCAATCCCGCCGGAGCCGGTGGCGTCCCGGGTGGCGGGCACGCCAAACAGCATGATCCCGCCTAACCCGACGGCTACCGCCTCGGCCGCGGCCTTGCGGAGCGAGTCCCGAGTGTGCTGCACGACGCCAGGCATGGAGGGGATCGGTACCGGCTCCGCGACGCCCTGCTTGACAAACACCGGCAGCACCAACTGGTGTGGCCCCACCGTCGTCTCAGCGACCAGCCGGCGCATTGCCGCCGTGGTGCGCAACCGGCGCGGCCGGCTCGTCGGATACATCGGTCCTCCGACCTGGCGAATAGCGGTACGGAGCTGCGGCTCGCCGCCGACTGACAGGGGCACTTCCGGGTTACCCACAGGGCGGCTAGCGGCGGCGGCTTTTGGCTTTACGGGGTGGGGGTAGAGCGCCCTGCGCGCGGAGCTGGGCGGCATGCTCGGCCAACGCGTCGACCAGGGCACCGACCTGCGCCACCTCGGGCTGCACGTCTACCCGAAGGCCGAACTCGACCGCGGTCTCCGCGGTGGCCGGACCAATGCAGGCGACGATCGTGCGAGTATGCGGTTTGCCAGCGATACCGACCAGGTTGCGCACCGTGGACGAGGACGTGAAGCACACCGCGTCGAAGCCACCAGTCTTGATCATTTCACGAGTCTCGGCGGGCGGCGGAGCGGCCCGCACTGTGCGGTAGGCCGTCACGTCGTCGATCTCCCAGCCCCGCTCGCGCAGCCCGGCGGCCAGCGTCTCGGTCGCGATATCCGCGCGCGGCAGCAGCACCCGGTCCACCGGGTCAAGCACATCATCGAAGGGCGGGAAGTCGGCCAGCAACCCGTCGGAGGACTGCTCGCCCGAAGGCAGCAGCTCGGGAACGATCCCCATCGAGCGCACCCGCTCTGCGGTGGCTTCCCCCACGCAGGCGATTTTCACACCGGCAAATGCCCGGGCATCCAGGCCGAATTCGAAGAACTTGTCCCAGACCGCCCGGACCGCGTTGGTGGAGGTGAACACCACCCACTGGTAACGACCGTCGACCAGACCCTTGACCGCGCGCTCCATCTGCGCCGGGGATCGGGGCGGCTCCACCGAGATCGTCGGGACCTCGACGGGCACAGCGCCGTGCATCGCCAGCCGTTCGCTCATCGCCCCGGCCTGCTCCTTGGTCCGCGGCACCAGCACCTTCCAGCCATACAACGCCCGGGACTCCCACCAGGACAGCTTCGTCCGCTGTCCGACCGCTGAACCAACGGTCACCACCAGCGGCCCGGAAGGCGCACCGGTGTCACCGCTCAGCGACGCCAGCGTGGTCTCCACGGTGCGCTGGGTGGGCATGGTGCCCGCAGCGGTGATCGCCACCGGGGTGTGCGGAGCCAGCCCGTGTTCGACCAGCGCGAAAGCCGTCTCGGCCAGGTGTGATGCGGTGGCGTGCAACACCAGCGGACGCGACACCGCGGCCAGGGACGCCCAATCAACGCCCGCGCGGACATCGGCTTCGGTGTGCCCGGAGCCCAGCGGCACCCCAGCAAAGGCCGGCACCGCGGTACCCAGAGGCACACCGGGCACCACCTCGAACGGCACCGAGGTGCGGGCCACAGCCAGCGCTTCGGCGACCACAGCGTCAGCGGTCAGTGGGTCCCCAGATACCAGGCGCACCACGACCCGCCCGCCCTTGGCTTCGGCGACCAGATCCTTGGCGACCTCGCCGGGTTCCCCCACCGCCGGGCGCACCTCGGCGCGCCGTGCTGCCAGCGCGAGCACCTCGGCGGGCACGTCGGGGTCGGTCAGCAGCAGCTCGACGCAGCTCAGCAGGTGCTGCGCTCGCACGGTGAGCATCCCGGGGTCGCCAGGACCAGCACCAACAAAGGCAATCCGTCCGGTGGTCTTGCAGACACGGCTCATGTCCCTACTCGTTTCCCATCAGGCCGCGACCCGGGCCGCGCAGCGCTGGGTCTGCACCCCGCGCGCCAGCACCAGGTCTAGCATCTCGGCCGCTCCGTGGCGGCCAAGGTGCTCAGCATCGGTCAGCTCCCCGGTAGCGGACGACCGGAGCAGGTCATCGTCCGCAGTGGCTGCAACTCCCCGCAGAAACAGCCGCAGTACAACCCGTCCCTCGTCCCCGTCCTCGACGACATCGGCCAGCGCGCCGACCGGGGTGCCGCAGTCGGCCGCAACCGCGCGCAACGCCGGAAAGACGTCCCCGACGGAGTGCACCGGTAGAACACGCCCCTCGATCCCAGCGGCACGCAACCGCCGCGCGACCCACCCGGTCTGGGCGAGTGCCAATGCGCTGCTCCGAGTTCCCAGAAAGACTGTTGACCACCGCAGCATGGCCATCACCCGGTCCCAGCAGGATCGGTGCGGACGGTCGCGGTGATGGCGGCGGCAGCCTGCCGGTCCAGTTCGAACAGCTCTCTGAGTGCGTCGGCGTAGGCCTCGCCCCCGCCGGCCTCGGCAAGCTGTTTGACCCGCACCGTGGGGGCGTGCAACAACTTGTCCACCACACGGCGCACGGTCCGGGCCAGCTCATCGCGCACCGCAGCATCAAGTCCCGGCAGCCGGCCGTCCAGCCGCAGTAGCTCCGCGTCCACCACCTCAGCAGCCCGCCTGCGCAGCGCGGCAACCGTCGGGGTGACCTCCGCGGTGCGCTGGGCCACCAGGTAAGCACGCACTTCCTGGGCAACAAGGCGGTGAGCGGCGCTGACCGCATCGGACCCCGTACCGCGCTGCTCTAACCGGCGAGCCACGGTGGTGAGATCCAGCAGGGTCACGCCGGGCAGCTCCCCCACCCCGGGCTCGACGTTGCGGGGCAACCCCAGGTCACACACCACGAGCGGGACCCGACGGTGGCCCCTTGCGTCGGTGACCTGATCGATGCCCCGAGCGTCGGCGATCTGGTCGACGCTGAGCACCGCGCCACTCGCGCCGGTGCAGCAGACCACCACGTCCACAGTGGCCACAACGGAGGTCACGCCGTCCAGGCTGACGGCCTGGGCGGGAGTGCCCTCAGCCTCGCAGAGCGCGGCCAGCCGCTGTGCGCTGACGTGGGTGCGGTTGGCCACCACGATCTCGGCCACCCCGGCCCGACGCAGCTGCGCTGCGGCCAGCCCACCCATTGAACCGGCGCCGAGGACCAACGCCCGCCGACCAGCCAGACCAGGCCCGAGACCCGCGTCGGCGTCAGCTAACGCAGCCGCCGTCGCAGCAAGGGCTTCGGAGACCACGGAAGCACCCGCAGCGTCGATGTCGGTCTCAGCGTGGACCCGTTTGCCGACCCGCAGCGCCTGCTGCACCACCTCATGCAGCGTGCGCCCGATGGTGCCCGCCTGTTCGGCACCGGCGTACGCGGTACGAAGTTGACCAAGGATCTGCGGCTCGCCGACGACCATCGAGTCAAGCCCGGCAGCCACTGAAAACAGGTGCTCCACACCGGCTGCCGCGTAGTGTACGTAGAGATGGTTGGACAACTCGTCCAGCGCAATCGCGGACTGGCGCGCCAGCAGGTCGGTGATATCGGCCAGCCCACCGTGGAAGGTCGCCACCACCGCGTAGACCTCGACCCGGTTGCAGGTGGAGAGCAGCAGAGCCTCCGCGACGTGCTCACACTCAAGCAGCTGACCCAGGACCTTGCCGGCGTCCGCAACGGACACCGCGACTTTCTCCAGCACTCCGACCGGCGCGCTGCGGTGGGACAACCCGACGACCAGCAGACTCATCGGCCTATCGCAATCGGATCGACCGGCTCCGCCACCCCC
>JAFAXZ010000257.1 GCA_019240665.1 Pseudonocardiales bacterium
TGGCGGTGATCCGGACGGCAACCCGACGCTGTACGACGCGATCCAGAAAGCCCGCAAGACCTCGGTGCCGACCGACAACATCGAGCGGGCCATCAAGCGTGGCTCTGGCGCCGATGCCGGCGGCGCCGACTACCAGACGATCATGTACGAGGGGTACGGGCCTGGCGGGGTGGCCTTGCTCATCGAGTGCCTCACCGACAACCGCAACCGGGCGGCCTCCGAGGTCCGCACCGCGATGACCCGCAACGGTGGCGCGATGGCTGATCCCGGGTCGGTGTCGTTCCTGTTCCACCGCAAGGGCCTGGTGATCGTGCCGCTGCAGCGGGGCATCTCCGAGGACGACGTGCTGGCTGCGGTGCTCGACGCCGGTGCCGAGGAGGTCAACGACCTGGGTGACTCTTTCGAGGTGATCTCCGAGGCGACCGACCTCATCGCGGTACGCACCGCATTGCAGCATGCCGGCATCGACTACGACTCCGCCGACGCGAGCTTCCTGCCCTCGGCGAGTACGGCGCTGGACGTCGAGGGCGCCCGCAAGGTGTTCAAGCTGATCGATGCCTTAGAGGACTGCGACGACGTGCAGAACGTCTATGCCAACTTCGACGTCCCCGACGACGTGTTGGCTGTATTGGCCTAGGTGCGCTATTGGCCTAGGTGCGCTGACCCACGACCGACCGGCGTGTCGCTGTCCGGGACGCTGCAGCAGCGGTTACGCTTCGAACGGGTGTTCGCTCATGATGGGGAGGTCTGGTGCGGGTACTGGGGGTGGATCCCGGGCTCACCCGCTGCGGACTCGGCGTGGTCGACGGCGGCGCCGGGCGGGCAGTCAGCTGTGTGGCCGTCGACGTCGTGCGTACCTCACCCGAGATGGACCTCGGCGCGCGGCTGATCGCGGTGGTCGATGTCCTGGAGCGTTGGGTGGTCGAGCACCGTCCCGACGTGGTCGCGGTGGAACGGGTGTTTAGCCAGCACAATGTGCGCACTGCGATGGGCACCGCGCAGGTCGGCGGAGTCGTGGCACTGATCGCGGCCCGCCGCGGGCTGATGGTCGCCTTCCACACCCCCAGCGAGGTCAAAGCCGCTGTCACCGGGTCTGGCCGGGCCGGTAAGGAACAGGTCACCACCATGATCACTCGACTGCTTGCGCTGCCCGCCAAGCCGCGACCGGCGGACGCAGCCGACGCGCTGGCGCTGGCGGTCTGCCACCTCTGGCGGGCCCCGATGACGGAATGTCTGGCGCAGGCACGGGCCCGTTCGGCGCAGCTCGCTCGGGCCCACCGGGCGAGACTGGCCGCCGCGGCTCGCCAGACAGGAGTGGGGCGGTGATCTCCTCGGTGCGTGGACCGGTGCTCTCCGTCGAGTTGGATCACGCCGTGGTCGAGGTTGGTGGCGTCGGGTTGGCAGTGCACGCCGTTCCCGCCACCCTGGCCAGCTTGCGGCGTGGCGAACAGACCCGGCTCGCCACGTCGCTGGTGGTGCGCGAGGACTCGCTGACGTTGTATGGCTTCGCCGATGCTGCGGCGCGGGAGTTGTTCGTGCTGCTGCAGACCGTCTCCGGGGTGGGACCGCGGCTTGCCCTGGCGATGCTCGCCGTTCTCGAGCCGGACACGCTGCGCACGGCGCTCGCCGAGGGCGATCTCACTGTGCTCACCCGGGTACCGGGTATCGGACGCAAGGGTGCGGAACGGCTGGTCGTGGAGTTGCGGGACAAGGTCGGGGCGCTCGTCCCCGCTGCATCGGGGCCGGTTACTCGCGGCGGTGGCGCGGTGCGGATCCAGGTGACCGAGGCACTGGTCGGGCTCGGGTTCGCGGCCCGGCAGGCCGAGCAGGCCGTGGATGCGGTGCTGGCCGAAGCCGATCCTGAGTCGGCGCGTACCTTGGATACCGCGTCAGTGCTGCGCAGTACACTGACGCGGCTGGGGCGAAACCGGTGACCACCCAGCGACCGGTTTCGGCCGTGGTGGACCCGGCGGACGTCGAGTTGGAGACCACCCTGCGGCCACGCCGGCTGCCTGAGTTCATCGGGCAGGCCCGGGTGCGCGAGCAACTGGAACTGGTATTGGAGGGCGCCCGGCGGCGCGGCGTCCCACCGGACCACGTGCTGCTGTCCGGGCCGCCGGGGTTGGGCAAGACGAGCCTCGCGATGATCATTGCTGTGGAGCTGGGCAGTGCGATCCGGGTGACGTCGGGACCGGCGTTGGAGCGTGCCGGAGACCTCGCCGCGATGCTGTCCAACCTCGTCGAGGGTGACGTGTTGTTCATCGACGAGATCCACCGGGTGGCTCGGCCCGCCGAGGAGATGCTCTACCTCGCGATGGAAGATTTCCGCGTCGACGTGGTGGTCGGCAAGGGTCCCGGGGCCACCTCCATCCCGCTGCAGATCGCCCCGTTCACGCTGGTCGGGGCCACCACGCGATCCGGTGCGTTGACCAGCCCACTGCGTGACCGGTTCGGGTTCACCGCGCACATGGAGTTCTACGAGCCGCACGAGCTCGAGCTGGTGCTGCACCGCTCGGCTGGCATCCTCGGCGTAGACCTGCGCCCTGATGGTGCCGCCGAGATCGCCGGCCGTTCCCGGGGCACGCCTCGGATCGCCAATCGCCTCCTGCGCCGGGTTCGTGACTACGCCGAGGTCCGAGCCGACGGCGCTATCACCCTCGAAGTGGCCCACGCCGGCCTGGCCGTCTATGACGTCGACGAGCTTGGTTTGGACCGGCTGGACCGCGCCGTTCTCACCGCGCTGGTGCGCACCTTCGGCGGTGGGCCGGTCGGAGTGTCCACCGTTGCTGTCGCCGTCGGCGAGGAGCCGGCCACCGTCGAGGAGGTGTGCGAACCTTTCCTGGTCCGGGCTGGCATGCTCGCCCGCACCCCGCGCGGCCGAGTGGCCACCGCAGCCGCGTGGCGGCACCTGCGGCTAAAGCCGCCCGCCGATGCTCTCGCAGACTCCACACCCACACTGTTCGAGGCGTGAGACCTGCCTCAGAGCCCGCCTAACCAAAGTCCGACACCGACGATGAGAACTCCTCCGAAAACGACCTGAATGAGGGAGCAGCGAAGCGAGACCTCCAGGTAGCGCTTGCGGATGAGCGCGATCATCGTGAGTTCGATGGCGACCACGATGGCCGCGAACACCAGTGCGATCGCCCGGTCGGAGATCAAGAACGGTAAGGCATGAAAGATGCCACCCACGGTAGTCATCACCCCGGTGATCGAGCCGCGGGTGATGGCCGGCCCTCGGCCGGTCTGGCCGCCGTCATCAGACAGCGCTTCGGACAGACCCATGCTGATGCCGGCTCCCAGCGCAGTAGCCAGCCCGACCAGCAGCGCAGCGCGCGAACTTGACAGCAAGGCCACGGCGAAGATGGGCGCAAGTGTCGACAGCGTCCCGTCGATGAGCCCTACCAGACCCGGCTGAACGTACCGGAGGACAAAGGCTCGCTCGTCCGCTTCGATGCGGCGGAGCAGGATGTTCGTCAAGCTGGCGCCCAGCTGCACCGCTGAGCTGGTGGCAGCCATCGAGGGGGCCTCCGTGACCGTTGCCCCGGCGGACGCGAACGTCATACCGGTAGTGACGGCACCACCGGGGATCAGGGTCTGGGGGCCCAAGGTGCGGGTGTTCAGAGTGTGGGCGCTCGGCCTGCAGCGAGGCCTGGAATGCGGCCTGGAATGCGGCCTGGGGTAGCGGTGCGACGGCAACGCGTCCGTCCTTTCTTCGGCGGCTTGGGACTCGGCAGCCTGGTACAGGGGCTGAGCGGCAATCCACTGCGGCAGTTCCATGGGGACCGCTGGCGGAACCCTAGGGAATCGATCTTTGTCTCTTCGAAACCTGAGAGCCTTGGTTTCGCCGCAGCGCCCACAGGTCCGCGTCGGACGACGAAGGACGTTTTGGTTACTCTGATCGGCGGTAGCTGCTGAGCCATGTGGACGATGCCGTGTTCAGGGTGTCGCTCGGCAGCGACAATGCGCGACGGATCGCCTCCGGAAATCCCTCGACGCCCCAGATCCGCTTGCAGTGCGAACTGGCACACTCGGTACCGGAACGCTGACGGTGATCGGAGAACCATGGCCCCCCAGTTCCTGCCGCTGCTGCTCATTGCCGTGCTCGCGCTACTCTTGATCATGAGCTCCCGCCGGCAGAAGCGGGCGATAGCTGACGCGCAACGGCTGCAGAACTCGCTGACCAACGGCGACCGGGTGGTGACCACCTCCGGCCTGCACGGAACCGTCGTGGACAGCACGGAGGAGACGACGGTCGACCTGGAGATCGCTCCGGGAGTACGCACCAGGTGGTTGCGTGCTGCGATCCGAGAAAAGATCACTACAGAGGACGAGGACAGTATTGACGAGTCGGCCGCGGCCAGCGCGCCGCTGACCGCCCCCATCGACGATAGCGCTCGCGCTGACAACTCCTGACTGACTTGATGCGAGGCGGTACGCTCGCGCATCCGGTCCCGTTGCCCGTGTCGATCGCGGCGCTGGCACAGTGGAGACTGCGGCCGGTCGCCGGTGCTGGCGCCCGACGTAGTGAGTTGTGAACGAGGAGAACCACCCACCGTGGCACCACCGGCCGGGCGCTTCCGCCCCTGGCGCAATCTGGCGATCTTTGCTGGGATCGTTGCCGTCCTCTACTCGCTGGTCTTCTTCACCGGCGGTGGGGATCCCACCCCGAAGCTGGGCATCGACCTGAAAGGCGGCACCCGGGTGACTCTCACCGCCCGGACCGTCGACGGCCGGCCACCATCGCGGGAGTCCCTCGACCAGGCGCGGCAGATCATCGAGCAACGGGTCAACGGTATCGGCGTGAGCGGTGCCGAGGTCATGCTCGACGGGGTCAACTTGATCATTACGGTGCCGGGTGAGAATGGCGAAGAGGCTCGCACCCTCGGGCAGACCGCCAAGCTGTATTTCCGGACGGTCATCTCCGAGGAGCCAGCCCGGGCACCCGCGTCGGTTCCCGGCGGTCAGCCTCGGGGCGGTAATGCGCCAGCCGCCCCCCCGGCGTCCCAGCAACCGCCTGCTTCCGGTGCTGCACCGAGGCCCGTCCCGCCGCAACCCGTCCAGCCGCAGCAGCTCCAGCCGCCACCGTCGGGTCAGCCGACTCCACCTCCGGCGCCCACTCCACCGCCGACGCCCGCGGCACCTCCCCCCAGCGCACCGCCGCCGGTCGGCAACGCTCCGGCAGAGTCGGCCGACCCCCAGGCCGCCGAGCAGATCCGGCAGGCCCGGGCGCGGCTGCAGAGTCAGGACCCGGCGGTGCAGCAGCAGGCGCTGGCCGCACTGAACTGTGCGGCTTCTAACCCCTTGCGCGGCAACGACGACCCGAACCTGCCGCTGATCACCTGCGACCAGCACCACACTGCCAAGTACCTGCTCGGGCCCGCATTCCTGTCCGGTGAGCAGATCTCCAGTGCATCGGCCGGCCCGAACCAGGAGGGCACCGGCTATGAGGTACGGCTGAGGTTCAAACGCCAGGGTGAAGACATCTGGGCGAAGTACACCGCGAACAACATCGGCAAGCAGTCCGCATTTGCCCTGGACGGCGAGGTGGTGTCGGCACCGCAGATCATCGCCGCGATCCCACCGGGCCAACCGACCAGCATCACCGGCAGTTTCACCCAGGCCGAAGCCCAGAACCTGGCCAATGTGCTCAAGTACGGTTCGCTACCGCTGTCCTTCCAGTCCTCGGAGTCCGAGACGGTGTCAGCCACCCTGGGGCTGGCCTCGTTGCGCGCGGGACTGCTTGCCGGGGCACTCGGGCTGGCCGTGGTGTTCGTCTACTGCTTGTTCTATTACCGGGCGCTCGGAGTACTGACGATCTTGTCTCTGGCGTTGTCTGGGCTGATCGTCTATGCCGTGCTGGTGCTGCTCGGTCGGTGGATCGGCTTCACCCTGGACCTGGCCGGTGTTGCTGGCTTCATCGTCGCGATCGGCATCACCGCCGACTCTTTTGTGATCTTCTTCGAGCGTCTCAAGGATGAGGTGCGGGACGGCCGGACCTTCCGCTCCGCGGTGCCCAGGGCCTGGGTCCGAGCCCGCCGCACCATCCTGTCGGCGGATGCCGTGAGCTTTCTGGCCGCTGCGGTGCTCTACGTTCTGGCGGTAGGGCAGGTGAAGGGTTTCGCCTTCACCCTCGGCATGTCCACGGTGCTGGACCTGGTGGTGGTCTTCTTGGCCACGCACCCACTGGTGGCGATGGCGTCGCAGTCCCGGCTGTTGTCCCAGCCGGGACTGTCCGGGCTCGGGGCCGCGCAGCGAGCTGGAGCCGAAAGCCGATCGGAGCTGGTCACCGCGGCGGGGAAGGGGACCTGAGATGGCGGGCACGCTGGGGCGCCTCTACAGCGGGACTGGTGCCTTCGACGTTGTCGGGCGGCGGCGGATCTGGTACTCGTTATCCGGCCTGCTCGTCGTGGTCTGTCTCGCGTCAATCCTGCTGCGCGGATTCAATCTCGGCATCGACTTTGAGGGCGGCACCCGGGTACAGCTTCCGGCGCAAGGGGCGGCCGGACCGATCACCACCCAGCAGGCCGAGCGCGTCTTCACTGACACGGTGGGCCAGCCTCCCGAGTCGGTGCAGACCGTTGGTACCGGTTCCGCGGCGAGCATCCTGATCCGTTCCGCGACGCTGGACACTCGCACGTCATTTGTTCTGAAAAAGGCGCTGTACGAGCAGCTGCGCCCGCTCGGCACAGCCGGGCGGCCCAGCGAACAGGCGATTAGCGATAGCGCGGTGAGCGCAACGTGGGGCGGCGAGATCAGCCGGCAGGCGCTAATCGCGCTGCTGGTGTTCCTCGGCCTGGTGAGCGTGTTCCTCGGGGTGTATTTCGAGCCTCGGATGGCGTTGGCAGCGCTGATAGCGCTAGTGCACGACGTGCTGGTGACCGCGGGGATTTACTCGCTGATCGGCTTTGAGGTGACGCCGGCGTCGGTTATTGGTTTGCTCACCATCCTCGGGTTCTCGCTGTATGACACCGTCGTCGTGTTCGACAAGGTTCAGGAGAACACTCGTGGACTGCTCGGGCTGACCCGACGAACCTATGCCGAGGCCGCCAACCTCGCGGTCAACCAGACTCTGATGCGTTCGATTAACACCTCCTTGATCGCTGTGCTGCCGGTGGTCGGCCTGCTGGTGGTCGGCGTCGGTCTGCTGGGCGTCGGAACTCTTAAGGACCTCGCTCTGGTGCAGATGATCGGCATCATGGCAGGGGCGATGTCCTCAATCTTCCTGGCGACCCCTTTGATGGTCGACCTCACCATGCGCAGGCCGGCCTACCAGCAACAAGCTGAGCGGGTAGCTCAGCGCCGGGAGAAGTTGGCCCGCAAGACCGCCGCGACCTCTGAGCGCGAGGGCGAAACTCTCCGAGAGGGTCCCCGCGGCGACCCCACAACCCCAGCCGGGGATGCACTGGCCTCCGCTGGGATGCCTACCAAGGTCGGCAAAACCGCATCCGCGGGACGGCGGCGCGGGCATTCTGCAGGCAAGAGCAGCAGACCATCCGGTAAGGCCGGCAGATCCTCGGGTCGCTAACGGGCGAGGCGTCTCAACTACGCTGAGTGATAGTGGAATTGCACAGAGTAATATTATTGCTCGATGAGTGGCCGCCGGTTTCCCCTCTCCATCACCTATGTGGTGCGTTGTCGCTCTAGGTCTTGCCTCCAGGCCCGTTTAGTAGCACGCTCTGTAGTCAGGCGCCGGATGTCGCTCCGGGGAGTGAGGGGTACGGGGTGGCACCATGAGGGCGACCAGGGAGGATCGGGGATGGTGGGGTGGCCCGTACCGGGTGTGGTGCATCTCCGGGAGGTGCGTGAGGACCCGGTGGGCCAGCGGGTCCTCGCCCGCCACCGCATCACCCGGAAGTCTCTTGCGATCACGTACCTGTCCCCCGGATTGCTTGCCGACAGTGAGTTTCGCATCCGGTTCGCGCGTGATTTTGCGCGACTGGCGCGCGTTCGGGAAGCCCGGGTTGCCCGCGTCCACCGGTACATTGAGTGTCACCATGGTGCTGCCGTCGTCAGCGATCACGTCAGCGGGACTTCGCTGCGCGCCCTGTTTGTAGCGCAGGGTGCCGTCGGCACCGAGGCCGCGTTGGTCGTGCTCAAGGACTCACTGCGCGCGTTAGCTGCGTGTCACGAGGTAGGCTTGGCGCACGGCGACATCAAGCCGGAGGGTGTGATCCTTACCCCAGCTGGCCGGGTCCGGCTCGTCGACTTCGGGCTCTGGACATCCGACGGTCGGCGGCTGCTCGCTCGGTCGACACCTTTCTACCTGGCGCCCGAACAGTGGAGTGGCCCTTCGGCTACTCCACGGGGGGACGTGTATGCCGCCACGGTCACGTTCTTCGAGTGCCTGGTCGGTGCGCCGCCGTTCTATGCCGACGATGAGGCCGAGCTCTCGGCCAAGCACGAGCAGAGCACACTCCCTGTCGACGTGGTCCCCGAACCAGTTCGGGAGCTGGTGCTGCGCGGCCTTGCCAAGGATCCGCGCAACCGACCCGAGGCGCGGAGCCTGCTCGCTCACGTCGATGATGTGGCAGCACGTGTAGTCGGCTCTGACTGGGAACGGCGCGGACGACGCGAGCTGATAGCACTCCTCGCTGGCCGTTCGGCGCTGCCTGATATGTCCGCGCCGGTTCGCGGGAGCGGTGGCGCCTGCTGGCAGCACCGCAGACCAGTCCGGCTGGCTGCTGTCATGGGTGGCGCACTGGCGTTGGCCGCAGGCTTGGCCAGCCCGCCATTAGCGGTCATCTTGCCGGGCGGCAGCATCTTCGGCTCAGGTGGGAGATCGCCTGTGCTGGCGTTCCCTGAGCCTGATCGCGATGCTGTGCCGGTGCGTGTAGTCACCAACGGTCAGCTGGCGGATCGCGCCCTTACGCCTGCTGCAAAAGCCGGGGCCGCCGGGCCGCTCGCCAGGGCGCGTCCGTCAGCACGTTCGATCCCGATGTCGAATATCCAGATCGCACCATATGAGCACGCTGCTTCCGATGCGCTCCATCGGGGTTCCACCCACCCGGGCAGCCCTGCCCAGCGCCAGTTGACATTGGGCCAGTCGGCATCGGGCCAGTCGGCATCGGGCCAGTCCACACCCGCGCCACCGGCGTGCACCCAGGAGCTGACGTCAGCGCACAAGACTTGCACGGCAGTGAACCCGGAGCAGCCGACGCCGGGTTCAGCCGGGTTGACATCAGACCCGTCGCAGGTGTCGATACCGGTTCAGCTGCCGGCGCCGGTGGAGGTGCCGGTTCAGCTCCCGGCACCAGTCGAGGTGCCGGTCCAGGTGCTTAAGTCGATTCCGATCCGGGAAAAGACCCAGCTTGATAAGGATACTCACGCCCCAAAGGACACTCAAATCCAGGCAGATTCGCAGGGTTGGAGAAAAAAGGCACAGGCCGAGTGGCAGGATACTACCGCGAAAACAGGCGATTCGATGAACCGGGAGCCAGAGAACTCTGGGGACTCGGGCGGTAACTCTTCAGGCACGGGGCGGAGCTCCGGGAATTCCGGCAACACTGACCCGTAGAATACGTAGGATGCAACCCGGGCCGAACATAGACGACTTGGCAGTCCTACTCGTATCGCTGATCCGCGAAGTCCCGGATTTCCCACAGCCCGGTGTGCTCTTCCAGGACCTTGCGCCAGTATTCGCGGATGCGACTGCGTTCCGAGCGGTGGTGAACGCGTTGATTGCTCCTACCCCGCAGGTCGACGTGGTGGTGGGGGTGGAGGCTCGCGGGTTCCTGCTCGGTGCCGCGGCGGCGTACGCCCTGGGCGCTGGTGTGGTCGGGGTTCGCAAACCCGGCAAACTGCCGGTGGTCTGCGACCGCGAGGGTTACGCCTTGGAGTATGGCGTCGCCTCGCTGGAATTAGCCCACGGCGTCCTGCGGCCCGAGCAGCGGGTCTTGGTGATCGATGACGTACTGGCCACCGGGGGCACCGCAGCCGCAACCTGCGCGTTGGTCGAGCGGGCCGGGGCTGCGGTCAGTGGCATCGCGGTGCTGCTGGAGATCGGTTCGCTGCACGGCCGAGATCGCCTCGTCGGCCGCGTGGTGCACGCCCTCCTCACGCGCTAACCTGCACTAGGTTGATCTTGACTGTGCTCCGGGGAACAGGAGAGCCGAGCGGGTCCTTGGGGATCTAGGGGGAAATGCGACGGTAGGCTGAAGATCTGTTTATCCCTACCTGGCGGGAGAGTGCGATGTGAGCCATGACCCGCAGTGTGCCGATGCGGGGCCCCTAGGCCTGGACGCAGCCGCGGTCCCCCAGCGGCTACCGTCGGCGACCCGACGCGTTCGGGCGCGGCTTGCGCGGCGGATCACCGCGCAGCGACCCGGTCCGGTCAGGCAGGTACTCGAACCGCTTGCCACGGTGCACCGGGAGCTGCACCCCAAGGCCGACCTCGCACTGCTGCAGCGCGCCTATGACATTGCCGAGGACAAGCACGTTCACCAGAAGCGCAAGTCCGGCGACCCCTACATCACCCATCCGTTGGCGGTCTCGATGATCCTCGCCCAGCTGGGGATGGACACCACCACTCTGGTGGCTGCGCTGCTCCACGACACGGTGGAGGACACTGACTACTCGCTGACCCGCCTCGCTGAGGACTTTGGTGAGGTGGTCACGCACCTCGTCGACGGTGTCACCAAGCTGGCCAAGGTCGAGCTTGGTGCTGCGGCCGAAGCCGAGACCATCCGCAAGATGGTCATCGCAATGGCCCGCGACCCCCGCGTGCTGGTGATCAAACTGGCGGACCGGCTGCACAACATGCGCACCATGCGCTTCCTGCCACCGGAGCAGCAGGCCCGCAAGGCCAAGGAAACCTTGGAGGTTTTCGCCCCGCTGGCGCACCGGCTGGGCATGGCCACCATCAAGTGGGAGCTGGAGGACCTTTCCTTCGCGATCCTGCATCCGAAGAAGTACGACGAGATCGTGCGACTGGTGGCCAACCGGGCCCCGTCCCGCGACACCTATCTACAGACCGTGATCGACGAGGTGTCCGCGCAGCTGACCGGTTCGCGGATCATTGCCAAGGTTGAGGGCAGGCCCAAGCACTATTACTCCATTTACCAGAAGATGATCGTGCGCGGCCGCGATTTCGACGACATCCATGACCTGGTCGGGGTGCGGGTCATTGTCGAGGATGTCCGCGATTGCTACGCCGCGATCGGTGTCGTGCACTCGGTGTGGCAGCCGATGCCCGGTCGATTCAAGGACTACGTCGCGCAGCCCCGATTCGGGGTTTACCAGTCGCTGCACACCACGGTGATCGGCCCGGACGGCAAACCGCTGGAGGTGCAGATCCGCACCCACGACATGCACCGGACCGCGGAGTACGGCATCGCTGCGCACTGGCGGTACAAGGAGACCAACGGCACCCACAACGCAGCCGTGGACGTCGACGAGATAGCCTGGATGCGCCAGTTACTGGACTGGCAGCGGGAAGCCGCCGACCCCGGTGAGTTCCTCGAGTCGCTGCGCTATGACCTGGCCACCCGCGAGATCTTCGTCTTCACGCCCAAGGGTGAGGTCATCACGCTGCCCACGGGTTCCACGCCGGTCGACTTCGCCTATGCGGTGCACACCGAGGTCGGTCACCGCTGCATCGGCGCGCGGGTCAACGGCCAGCTCGTCGCGCTGGAGCGGCGGCTGGAGAACGGCGAAGTCGTCGAGATCTTCACCTCGAAGGCTGGGGATTCCGGTCCCAGCCGGGACTGGCTATCCTTTGTCGCTTCACCCCGGGCGCGGGCCAAGATCAGGCAGTGGTTCGCCAAAGAGCGCCGCGAGGGAGCCATCGAGGCTGGCAAGAGCGCCATCGCCAAGGAACTGCGCCGGGTTGGGCTACCGGTGCAGCGGTTGGTCTCCGCCGAGTCGCTGGTCGCGGTGTCCCGAGAGCTGCGTTATCCCGACGTCAGCGCCCTGTACGCCGCTGTCGGTGAGCACCACGCCTCGCCCCGTCATGTGGTGCAACGCCTGGTTGCGCTGCTCGGCGGGGAGGAGGGCGCCGAGGAGGTGTTGGCCGAGCGAGCCACCCCTTCCACTGTTGCGCGCCGCCAACCGACCGGTGACTCCGGTGTGCGGGTACCTGGCGCCGGGGACGTCTACACCAAGCTCGCCCGCTGCTGCACACCGGTACCGGGCGATGAGATCCTCGGGTTCGTCACCCGTGCTGGCGGGGTGAGCGTGCACCGCACCGATTGCACCAACGCCGAGTCGCTGCGGGCCCAGTCCGAGCGGCTGGTCAGCGTGGAGTGGGCGCCGTCCTCGTCGTCGGTGTTCCGAGTCGGGATTCAGGTCGAGGCGCTGGACCGGCACCGGTTGCTGTCCGATGTCACCAAGGTGCTCGCTGACGGGCGGGTCAACATTCTGTCCGCCTCGGTCACCACCACCCGAGACCGGGTGGCGGTGAGCCGCTTCTCCTTCGAGATGGGCGATCCGAAACACCTGGGGCATGTGCTGCGCGCGGTGCGCAACATCGAAGGCGTCTACGACGTCTATCGCGTCACGTCGTCGAACTGACTCAGCTGGGACGTCAGGTTGCCGTGACGTCGACGGACGTGATCGTGACCGGTTGGTTGGGCTTACCGCCACCGGGAGAGGGCTCCAATGACCCGTCGTCGCCCGCCTTGGCTATCTGGTCGAGGACCTTGAGGCCCGCCGGGGAGATCGTGGCAAAGACGGTGTACTGGGGTGGGAGCTGGGTCTGGCCGTAGATCAGGAAGAACTGGCTACCACCGCTGTTGGGCTGGCCGGTGTTGGCCATCGCGACGTACCCACGCCCATAGGTCAGCTCGGGGAACACCTCATCCGGGATGGTGTACCCCGGTCCGCCAGTGCCCGACCCGGTCGGATCACCGCATTGCAGAGCATGCAACGTGGGGCTGGTGATCAGCCGGTGGCATGGGCTGTTGGAGTAGAAGCCCTGCTTGACCAAGCTGACGAAGCTGTTCACGGTGCACGGGGCCAACCCCCGGTCGAGGGTGAGGCCGATCGCGCCGGCCGAGGTCTGCATGGTCACCTGCACCGTGCCTCTGGTGGAGGTGGAGCCGGCCAGCGGGAACTTCACGGGCCTGGCCGGGGTCTGCTGGGTAGCCGGGTACTGGCAGTCGACCGAGGCGGGCAGTGGCTTCGGCCGCATCGGCGGGGCGGCCAGCTTGTTGTCGGGGTTCGGCTTGGCGGCGGCGCCCGTGCTGGTCGGTGTGGCCGGTTTCGCGGTGGTGTCGACTCGCTGGCTCCGGTTGCCCAGCGTCACGATCAGCACCACGATGCCGACGACCAGGACCACCGCGGCCGCGCCGCCAGCCAGTGCATACCTACGGCGTGCCTTGGCTCGCTCCGCCCGGCGGGCGAGCTGGCGATCCAGTTTGCGCTTCGCGGCCTCGCGACGCTGTTCGTTCGTGGGCACCCGGACTCCTGTGGCTGGGCAACTGTGGCTGGGCAACGATCGTCGCGCAGTCTAGGTGGGTCGTGGGGAAGTCTGGCGTCAGCCTCCCTGCGGTGCGCGCCCTAGGCTGGAGGTGTCTGTACCTCCGTCGTGCCAAGAGGAGCGCCGTGCTCGTCGCTGGTTTCCCCGCAGGTTCCTTCCAGGCGAACTGTTTCGTGCTCGCCCCCGAGGCCGGTGGTCCGTGCGTGGTGGTCGACCCGGGGGAGGGTTCGGAGCAGCCATTAGACGAGCTATTGCGGCAGCACCGGCTCGACCCGGTGGCGGTGCTGCTCACCCATGGGCATTTCGATCACATCTTCGCGGTGACCCCGGTATGCGACGGCAATGACATCCCGGCCTGGATCCATCCTGAGGACCGGGTGCTGCTGTCCGACCCGTTGCGCGCGCTGTCTGCCGACGCGCGAAAGTTCGTCGGTGGTCTTTTTGGGGGCCGGGTTCAGCTACGCGAGCCGCGTGCGGTGCGCGCGCTGGCCGACGGGGCGTCCTTGGAACTAGCCGGGCTGACCCTGATCGTCGACCACACCCCGGGCCACACCCGCGGCTCGGTGACATTTCGCTCCGTGGCCGGCAGTGGGCCCGGTGCGGGGCGGAATCTGCTGCTCTCCGGTGACACGCTGTTCGCCGGTTCGATCGGGCGAACCGACCTCCCCGGCGGTGACCACGAGCAGATGCTCGCCTCGCTTCGGGACAAGATTCTCGTACTGGATGACGAGACTGCGGTGCTTCCCGGCCACGGCCCCAGCACCACTATCGGCCGAGAACGGGCCAGCAACCCGTTCCTGCACGGCCTCGCCACACCGGGCAGACCCCGGGGGCTGTGAACTCCCGCTATGCGGCGGACTCGATCTCCTCGTGCCGGGCGACCAGTGCGGCGATCGCCGTGGTGATCGGGACAGCGGCGACGAGCCCGATGCTGCCAACCAGGGTGCGCACCACTTCCTGGGCGACGTCCTGCGCGGTGACCAGCGTGCCGAAACTCTGTCCAGACAGCGAAAAGATCAACAGTACGGGCAACGCGGCACCGGTGTAGGCCAGCGCCAAGGTATTCACCGCCGAGGAAATGTGGTCCCGGCCGATCCGCAATGCGGCGGTGTAGAGCGCCCGCGCCCCGAGCTCGGGATTCGCCCGGCGCAACTCCCACACCGAACTGGTCTGGGTGACCGTGACATCGTCGAGCACGCCCAGAGCACCGATGACCATCCCAGCGAGCAGCAACCCCCGGGCGTCGATCCCGTGGCCAAGAACTCCGATGAGCTTGGCGGTGTCGTCATCCAGTCCGGTCAGTTGGGTAGCCGCGGAGAAAGCGGTGCCCAGCACACCGATCAGCGTGAGGCTCACCACAGTGCCCAGCACCGCGCTGGAGGTCTGCGCGGAGACACCGTGAGTGAGGTACAGCACGCCAAACATGATGATGCTGGCGGCCAGCACGCCGACGATCACCGGGCTCTCGCCGGTCAGGATCGCTGGGAACAGGTAAATCACCAGCACCAGAAAGCTGAAACCTAACGCGACCAGCGAGGCGAGGCCTCTCCACCGGCCGAGCAACAGCACCGCGGCGGCGAACAGCGCAGCCAGCCACAGCATGGAGGTGCCCCGCTGGAAATCCTGGATCTGGTAGGAGCCTGCGTCGGAGGGGTTCCCACCGGTGTACGCCAGCACGATGCGGTCACCTAGGGCGAACCGTGGCGTACTCGGTTCGTCGGGGAGCACCTGCTGGATCATCACACCCGGTGAGTCGCCGTCGGTAAGCAGCACACTGAGCGAGATGCACTTCTTGGCCTGATTGGCGGACACGTTCCCGCCAACGCCGGCACCGCCGCTGGTGCACGGGGCGGAGGTCGCGGCGAGCACCTCGCCTCGTACCGGCCGCTGCCCGAATCCGACGTCGACACGGCTGTGGGGCGGCTGACCCGGCCTGGTCAGCCTCGGCCAGGTCAGCCAGAGTCCGGCCAGGGTGGCTAGCGCCACCGGCACCAGGACCGCGACCAGCAGCAGCTTTACCCGGGGGGAGGACGGCGGGGCAGGCCCATGTCCATGCCCATTCCGGGGGCCAGTGCCGGCCGGCTCACCGGTGCCGCGGTAACGGTGCCGTCCGACCCTGTTGTCCAGCGCACTCACTGGCTGAGCGTCCCTCTCTGGTGAATATCCCGTATGTCCCTAGTGGGATCGAACACCAGTTCGATATGATGGGCCAATGCGATGGGACAACCTAACGCTGTCTGACGGGTCTGCCCAAGACGCACTGTTCGGGGTGAGCAACGTCATCACGCGGACCTTCGACACCCCGGAGTTCCGCGGGATAACTTGCTATGAGGTACGGGCCCGGTCGATCCTCAACAAGGTACCCGGCGGCTCCCGGATGCCCTTCGAGTGGGCCGTCAACCCCTATCGTGGCTGCAGTCACGCCTGCAGGTACTGCTTTGCTCGACGGACGCACGAGTACCTCGATCTTGACAGTGGCCTCGACTTCGACTCGAAGATCATGGTGAAGGTCAACGCGTCGAAGCTGCTGCGCGGGAACTCACCTCCTCGCGGTGGGCGGGGAACCCTATCGCGATAGGCACCAACGTCGACCCCTACCAGCGGGTCGAGGCGACGGCTCTGCGCCGCCGAACAAGACCCGCCAGCGGTTCTAGATCCTGTGCCGGCTGCTCCGACCGTGCCGGGGTGGACGCGACGCCTTCCACGAACCGATAGTGGCTACGGCACGGATCGTTCGCAAAGCCGTCCTCGACATGTTACCGGTTGCTCACCGGTGATGAGCCCCACCGCGTGATCATCAGCAGGTGGCCGTGGAAACGTTCCCCGCTGTCCCCGTCCTTCCCGTTCGCTGTCACGTCGCGAGCCTGGCGGTACTCGGTGACTCCACCGCGGTCGGCGTGGGCGACCCACTGCCCGCTGGTGGCTGGCGTGGTTTCGGCCCGTTGCTGGCGGCGGCCCTCGGCGCACCCGGAGAGGTTCACTACACCAACCTGTCCATCCTTGGTGCGCGGATGGCCGACCTACGGCACCGGCAGCTGCCCGGCGCAGTGGCGGCGCGACCCGAGGTCGTGGTGATCCTGGCGGGGATGAACGACACGCTGCGCTCGGACTTCGATCCCGTCGCGCTACGCAATGACCTCGATGTCACGGTCACCACGCTGCAAGCCACTGGTGCTGTGGTGCTGACCACCCGGTTTCACGATCACGGACGGGTGTTCCGGTTGCCCGGACCCCTGCGCCGCGCCCTGCACCACCGGATCGGACAGCTCAACGACGCCACCGATCAGGTGGTGGTCCGGCGCGGCGCGCTGTGCCTGGATCTGCACCTGGTGCCCGGCGCCTGCGACCCCGCGGCGTGGAGCGTGGATCGTCTGCACCCCTCCGAGCTTGGGCACCGGATGCTCGCCTCCGGTTTCGCTGACCTGCTCGCCGGTGCCGGCATCGCGGTGCCCCATCCCGTCGACCTGACCTGCTCAGGGGGCCGGCAGCTGACCAGCGCCCACCACGTCGGCTGGCTGGTCTGCCACGGTGTGCCGTGGTTGGTTCGGCGCGGTCGGGACCTGCTACCGCATGCCGCTGGGCTGATGCTGCGGGACCTGTTCGGTCGGCCGGCGGCGGTACCGTCACGGTGTGGCAGATAACGGTGTGGCCGGCAGTGGTGTGGCCGGCGAGGGGGCCCTGTTTGATGAGGGGCTGTTTGTTGCGCAGGCCGAGCACCGTGCCGAGCAGCGGCTGTCCGCCTTGGCGCCGCTGGCGGTGCGGATGCGGCCGGCCACCCTGGGGGAGGTCGTCGGGCAAGACCATGTGCTGGCGCCCAGCAGCCCGCTACGCAGGTTGATCGAGGGTGGCTGCGCGGCGTCAGTGATCCTGTATGGGCCGCCGGGGACTGGGAAGACCACGCTGGCCCGGCTGGTCTCGCAGGCGACCGGGCGGCGCTTTGAGGCGCTGTCGGCGCTGTCGGCCGGAGTCAAGGAAGTCCGAGCCATGATCGACGCCGCGCGTCGCCGGTTGGGCCGCGAGGGCGGGGACGCCACGGTGCTGTTCATCGACGAGGTGCACCGTTTCTCCCGCACTCAGCAGGATGCGCTGCTCGGTGCCGTTGAGGACCGGATCGTCTTGCTGGTCGCCGCAACCACGGAGAACCCGTTCTTCTCGGTGGTGTCACCGCTGCTGTCCCGTTCGCTGGTGCTGCAGCTGCACCCGTTGTCCGATGACGACGTGCAGACCTTGATCCGGCGTGCCCTGGCCGACCCGCGCGGGCTGGGCGGGTCGGCCACGCTGACGCCTGCGGCTGAGGAGCATCTGGTGCAGCTTGCCGCCGGGGACGCCCGGCGGGCACTGACCGCGCTGGAGACTGCTGCCGAGGCGGTGATCTCGGGGGGTGCCTGCGAGGTGGACCTGGCCTGCGTCGAGTCCGTGATGGACCAGGCCGCGGTGCGCTATGACCGGGCTGGTGACCAGCACTATGACGTGATCAGCGCGTTCATCAAGGCCATCCGCGGGTCTGATGTCGACGCGGCGCTGCACTACCTGGCGCGCATGGTGCAGGCAGGTGAGGACCCCCGGTTCATCGCCCGGCGGCTGGTGGTGCACGCCAGTGAGGACATCGGGATGGCCGATCCGACCGCGCTGCAGACCGCGGTGGCTGCTGCCCATGCCGTGCAGTTCATCGGAATGCCCGAGGGCCGGTTGGCGTTGGCTCAGGCCACCGTGCACCTGGCCACCGCACCGAAATCCAATGCGGTGATCACCGCGATCGACTCGGCCCTCGCCGACGTCCGGGGCGGTGCCACCGGTCCGGTCCCGGCCCACCTCCGCGACGGGCACTACGCGGGCTCCGCCCGGCTTGGTCACGCGCAGGGCTACCGCTACCCGCACGACGCGCCCGACGGCGTGCTGGTCCAGCAGTACCCTCCGGACGCCCTGGTCGGTCGGAACTACTACGAGCCCAGCGATCACGGCGCGGAACGGGTGCTTGCCCAGCGGCTGGCCCGACTGCGCCAGATCATCCGCGGCCACTAACAGTCAGCGTTCTGGCTATAGTGAGGCTGCCCTTACTGTAGAGACCGGGCCGTTGAGGATTCAGCTGCTGAGCGGGTTGGAGGGCGGGCCATGGCCTGTTACCTGCCCGGAGGGGGCCAGGAATCAACCGCTGTACCCCGCTATGACACGAGGGCGGAGCAGGCCGCGCTCGCGGCGCTGCGGGGCGCGTACCCGGTGCTCGCGTCCGGATACGGCGCGGCCTTGCGGCAAGCCCGGGCGACGGCGCTGGGCAAGCTGTGGGTCGCGCTGTCGCGGGAGCGGATCGATGGCCTCATTCCGTCGGCAGGCGTCGGCTGCGCGACGCTCCTGCTGCCCGATGGCACCCGGCTGTCCGCGCCACCCGCGATCACAGAGGCTTTCGCCGAGCACCCGGCTGGTCTGGCTGTCACTCTGCACGGAGCTGTACCGCAGCTGATTGACCACCCCGTCGCGCTGCTCACAGCGACCATGGCGGCTCGGCCCTACCGTGCCGGCACCGACCGGTGGCTCCAGCTGGCCGCTGAGCTCGGTGACAGCGTCGCCAACCACGCGCTCGCGCTCGTCGGCGAGTCCTGGCGGCGCGAACGATCGGCGAGTGACGGGATCCCTGGGGGTAACTCGCTGCGCTGGGCGGCGCGCCGAGCCGCCGCTGACCCGGGTTTCAGCCCACTCGCCCTGTTCGAGCAGGCCGTCGTCGACGGGCACCCGCTCCACCCGTGCGCCCGGATCCGCGGCGGGATGACCGTGGAGGAACTGTTTGCCTACGCTCCGGAGTGGGCCGAGCAGGTCGCGGTCCGGATCGTCGCCATCGCCCAGTCGTCATTTGCCCAGTCGTCATTTGCTCAGTCGTCGTTCGCGCAGCCCCCGTTTCCGCGGCGGCGGATCACCGACCTGCTGCGTCGTTGGCACCCGGAGGTCGCTGACGCCGCCGACGCGCACCTGCGCGGCGTTCGGCGGGATCCGGCTGACTACGAGTTACTGCCGGTCCACCCGTGGCAGCGGTGCCGCGTGCTGGAGGAGCGCTACGCCGATGCGCTCGCCGACGGCCGCATCATTGTCATTCCGCGAGCGCGAATCCTCGCTCGGCCGCTGCTGTCGCTGCGGACGCTCGCCCCCACCACGGATCGGCGGGCCGCCCATATCAAGACCGCGGTCGGCATCCGGCTGACCACCGCGACCCGTGTCGTCTCGCCGGCAACTGCCCACAATGGGCCAATGATATCCGCACTGCTGGCCGAGATCTGCCGGCGCGAACACGGCTTCGGCGGGCGGTTCGTCAGTCTTGCCGAGTGGGCCAGCGGGAGCTACCGGCCAGCACCGGGTGAACCGGTCGACGCTGTGGCCAACCTCGCCGCGATCGTTCGGGAGTCCCCGGAGCGCCACGTCGGCGACAATGAGGTCGCGCTTCCGGTCGCCGCCCTCGCTGCCCGCTCGCCGCGCAGCGGCCGGCCGCTGTTCGCCGACGTGCTCGACGAGCTGGCGTCCACTCGCCGGCGCGCACGCTCCGACACCGCCGAGTGCTTTCTCTCCAGTTACTGCGACTGCACGTTGCTCGCGCTGTTCACCTTGTTGTCCCGCTGGGGGGTTGCGCTGGAGCCACATGGGCAGAATGCCGTCGTGGTGTTGCGCAACGGCCTGCCGGTACGCTTGCTCTACCGCGACTTTGGCAGCATCCGGGTCAGCACGGCACGCCTGACTCGCAGCGGCCTGCACCCACCGGCATTGCGTGGTGCGCTGCCGACGGATGACGAGGACGAGCTCCGTGCTGCCTTGTTCTTCCCCTTGGTCGACACCAACCTCAGCCAGGTCGTCGCCGCGCTCGCCAGAGTGGGCCAGATCGAGTCCGCACGATTGTGGCGGCTGGTTGCCCGGTGCTGCCGCTGCGCCTACGCAACACTCACCGCGGACCCTGCCATTGCGGTCCAGGCCAGCCGTGACGAGGCCGCCCTGTTCGGTCCCACGCTCCCGTCCAAGTCCATGCTGCGGGTCCACCTGTCAGCCGCTCCCCATGCCTCACAGTGGGTGGCTGTGCCCAATCCGTTGGTGACAGCCGGATGAGCCATCTTCAGGACATCACCCCAGACCGGGTGCAGCTCCGCACGATCGAGGAGCTGCGGATGTACGAGACCCTGGGCGCGAACGCGCCGCGGTACGCCGCGGCGTTCCTCGCGCAACTGCCGAGGGCGCGGACCGTGGTCTTGCACCGTCTGCTCGCAGCCCTGTGGCGGGAGAACGTCGGCGCGATCCGGACAGCCAGCCGTCGTCTCGATGTCAGCACCCACGCACTGGACCGCGCGGATCCATCGGCGCTCTCCGCGCTGCTGGGCGGTGTTCAGCCAGGTGCCTGGCAGGTTTACGAGCTTGACGGCACGGCGGTGCTGGCCTTCCCGATCCGCGCTGAGCATTCCTTCAACAACGTCGAGCCGGACAACCCGGTGCTGTGCCTGCGTGCCGGCGAGGCGATCGCCATCGAGTCGCCGCACGATCTCGTCGAGCTCCTCGCCGAGTACGAGCCAGCGCCGGGCTGGCGGTCGTTCGCCGCCGAACTCGCGGATGCCGTGGCCAACCTCACGCTGGCCTACGCCCGATCCGAGGAGCAACGGCTGGCCCTGCGCCAGCTTGCGGTCCAGCTCCACGCGCCGGACACGGTAGGTCTTGCGCAGATGGTCTCCGCCCGCGAGGCGCCCGAGGACGTGATGGTGTTCTTCGAGCGGCTCAACACCGAGGGGCACAACCTGCACCCGTGCGGACGCGGCAGGTTGGGAATGCAACCAGCTGCTCTGCTACGTCACGACCTGGAGTCCGAGACGTCCACCGATCTGATCCTGGTGGGCGTGCGGCGAGAGCGCGCCGAGTCCACCCCCGACGAGCAAGGCCGCGACGTCGGGCAGCTGTTGTGTGCCGAGTACCCGAGACTCGACACCGCCATCCGTGAGCACTTCGGAGTCGATCAGCGTGACCCAACCGGCTATGTGTTCCTGCCCGTGCACGCCTGGCAACTCGAACAGGTCGTCCGCCCCCTGCTCGCGGACGAGATCGCCGACCGCACGGTGGTGCCCGTGCCCGCTGCCCGCCTGGCTGGCGTGCCCACATCCAGCGTACGGACGTTACTCACCGAGCGCTCGCCCGTGGGCCGGCGCCTGCTCGTCAAGACCGCCCTCGACACTCTGATCGGCTCGACCAGACGGTCCATCTCGGCGCACACCACGAACAACGGGCCGGTGTACAGCCGGCTGCTCCGGCAGATCATCGACCGTGAGCCCGTTCTGGCCGATCGGATCGTCCTTCTCGACGAGCTCGCTGGCGCCAGTTATCTGCCACTGGCTCACGATCCGGACCCGGATCGCCGCTCCCGCGCGCTCTCTGCGCTTGTTCGTCGCAACATCAGCGCGTATCTACGCCCCGACGAGCTGCCCGTGCCTGGCTGTGCGTTGATCGCCCGCGCGCCGGTGACGGAGTCCAGCCTCCTGGTCGAGCTCATCAGCCGCTATGCGGCCAGCCGCGGCGAAGAAGACCTCGGCATGGTGGGGCTGCGCTTTGCCGAGGAGTACGCCATGCTGCTGCTTCCGGTGACCATGATCCTCATGACCAAGTACGGCATCGCGGTGGAGGCTCACCTGCAGAACTGCATCTTCACCTTCGTCGACGCCGTGCCTACCCGGCTAGTGTTGCGGGACTGGGGCGGGATCCGGATCTACCCCCCACGGCTGCGCCGGCAGGGACTGCGGCTCGACCCCCGGCCGGGAACGGTCACGGTGACCGACGACGTCCACGTGATGCGGGCCAAGGCGCTGTACACCGTGCTGTCGAACCACCTCGGTGAGGTCGTCGCCCACGTGGTCGCTCGGTGTGACGTCAACCCGCGCGCGGCATGGCAGCGCATCAGGGCAGTTCTGCAGGGACTCCTCGCCGACTTGGACGCTGACCCGGCACTGCGCGAGGACGTCGCCGCCGACCGTGCTGTCCTGCTCGCACCCACGCTGCCCATCAAGGCGTTCGTCCGGATGCGGCTGGACCCAGCCGGTGGTGACCAGTACGCCCAGGTACGCAACCCGCTCCACGAGAGCGGCGTGCACTCCTGCGCCCCTGCTCTCGCGCGGGGCAGGGAGCGCCGTTGACCGTTCGCACCCAGCAGCGTGAGGGACCTGCCTGGGAACGGGTGGGTGCGGTGCTGCGCGAGCAGACATCCGGCGCCCAGCCGGTGTGCGCGTACGTCTACGACCTGGGCGCGCTGGCCGAGCAGGTCGAGGCGGTCCGTGTCGCGCTGCCTGAGCGTTGTGAGCTGTACTACGCAGTCAAGGCCAATAGCCATCCCGCGGTGCTGAGCACGCTGGCGGCGTATGTCGAGGGGTTCGAGGTGGCCTCGCTGGGCGAGATCGGCAAGGCGCTCGCTGCGGGCGCGTCGCAGCTCGTGTTCAGCGGCCCGGCTAAAACCGACACTGAGATCGCTGGCGCGCTGCAGGCTGGCCGGTGCCTGCTCAATGTGGAGAGCCTGCACGAGCTGCGCCGGGTGGGACTGATCGGAGCCGAGCTGGGGGTCCGGGTACCGGTCGCGCTGCGGGTGAACCGGCGCGCCAGCGGGCTCCCAGGCCAGCTGTGCATGGCTGGAGCCGCCACCCAGTTCGGTGTCGACGAGGCCCTGCTAGCGGAGGCGCTCGAGCTGGTCCGCGCACTTCCGGCGGTCGCGCTGCGCGGCTTTCATCTCCACGCGGCGTCGAACAATCTCGACGCGGACGCGCACGCGAGCTTCGTGACCGACAGCGTGGCGTGGTGCACCCGGCAGGCGGCCCGACACCGCATCGACCTGGACGTCATCGACGTCGGCGGCGGCATCGGGGTGGCCTACACCGGCGGCGATGGCTTCGATCTGCCGAGGTTCGCCGAGGAGCTCGGCACTGCGATCCAGCGGCTGCCCCCCGGCGTACGGTTGATCTTCGAGCTAGGCCGGTTTCTGGTGGCCGGGGCTGGTTGGTATGCCGCCGAGGTCATTGATCTTAAGTGCACCCACGGCCGCTATTTCGCGGTGCTCCGCGGCGGGACCCACCACTTCCGGCTGCCGGCTGCCTGGGGATACAGCCACCCGTTCGCGGTGCTGCCGGTCGAGGGATGGCGCTACCCGTTTGTCCGGCCGCAGGTGCAGGCGGTCTGCGTAGACGTGGTCGGCGAGTTGTGCACCCCCCGGGACGTGCTCGCTCGCCAGGTCTGGGTTGAGCGGCTCCGCGTCGGTGACATCGTGGTGTTTCCCCTAGCCGGAGCGTACGGCTGGGAGATCTCCCACCACGACTTTCTCAGCCATCCCCATCCCGTCCAACTCGTCCTCAACACCCAGTGATGTCTCCAACACCCCGTGATGACGGCCTGACAGCAGCCCACAAGGAAGGAGCCTGAACGGGCCCGGTACCCTAACCGCCCATCACCGGTGCGGCGTAGCCCGCCACTACCGGTCTCTGCCATCGGCGAGGAGGGCACGTGTCGGCAGGTCAGATCGCCGCGCTGATTGCCGCTGGTGCGTTTGTGGTGCTGGTTGGTCTGCTTGCTGTGCCACTGATCAAGCTGGGGCGTACCCTGGATGAGGCGACGCTGGCGATCCGCAAAGCCAGCAAGGACGCCGATCCGCTGTTCAGCGGCGCGAATACGACCGTCACCCAGGTCAACGCCCAGTTGGAGCGGCTGGACGGAATCACTGCCAACGCCCAAGCGGTGACCGGTAATGTCTCGGCGCTGACCTCGCTGTTCACCGCGACCTTGGGCGGGCCGTTGGTGCGGGTGGCGGCGCTATCCTATGGGGTGAGTAAAGCGATGCGCCGCCGCAAGAGCAGCAAGGACGATGCATCCGGGCGTCGGCGACGGGGGCGTCGGCGACGGAACGGGGACAAGCGGTGAAGCGGATGCTCTGGTTCAGTCTGGGAATTGCTGCCGGGGTCGCGGCCAGCCGCAAGGCTCGCGTTGCCGCCCGCCGGATGACTCCGGCAGGGGCGGCCGAGAATGTCGGTGATGCGGTTCGAGAACTGGCCGCAGCGGTGGGTTCCTTCGGCGCGGAGGTGCGGGCCGGGATGGTCCAGCGGGAGGCCGAACTGCACGCCACCGTTGCCCAACGTACCGGCATGGATCTTGCCCCGCGGCAGGCCAGCGCCCGAGCGCGAGCAACCTCCGCGCGGGCCTAGTTTCCGCGCCGTTCCGCGCCAGTAGTGTATGCAGCGCTCCGCGGTTGTTACCCATCCGCTTCTTGAGGAAGACCCGTGCAGACCCACGAGATCCGCCAGCGGTTCCTGGATCATTTCGAGCGGTCCGGGCATACCGTGGTGCCCAGCGCTTCGCTGCTGCTTGACGATCCGAACCTCCTGTTCGTCAACGCCGGCATGGTGCCCTTCAAACCGTACTTCCTCGGCCAGGTGACACCGCCGACCAGCCGGGCAACCTCAATCCAGAAGTGTGTGCGGACCCCGGATATTGATGAGGTCGGAAAGACCACCAGGCACCTCACCTTCTTCCAGATGGCCGGCAACTTCTCCTTCGGGGACTATTTCAAGCAAGGAGCGATCGAGCACGCCTGGCGGCTGGTGACCGGCTCCGAGGACTCCGGCGGCTACGGCTTCGATCCGGACCGCATCTGGGTCACCGTGTATACCGAAGACGACGAAGCCGAACAACTGTGGCGCACGATCGCCGGGATACCCGCCGAACGCATCCAGCGTCGCGGTATGGAAGACAACTTTTGGTCCATGGGTGTTCCTGGACCGTGCGGGCCCAGCTCAGAGATCTACTTCGACCGCGGCCCGGATTTCGGCCCGCCCGGGGGTCCGATCGTCGATGAGGATCGCTTTCTGGAGATCTGGAATCTCGTCTTCATGCAGGATGAGCGCGGGACGTCCACCGGTCCGGGCAAGGGTGACTTTCCGATTCTGCGGCCGCTGCCCGCCAAGAACATCGATACCGGGATGGGCATCGAGCGGGTGGCGCTGCTGCTGCAGGATGTGCCCAATTTATACGAGACCGACCTGCTGCGACCGGTGATCACTCGGGCTGAAGAGCTCTCCGGCCGGCGTTACGGTGCGAACCCTGCCGATGACGTGCGTTTTCGGGTGATCGCTGACCACGCCCGCACCGGCGTCATGCTCATCGGGGACGGGGTGACTCCCGGCAACGAGGCACGTGGCTACGTCCTGCGCCGGTTGTTGCGGCGTACCGTGCGGTCCGCGCGCCTGCTCGGCGTGACCGAACCGGTACTCGGCGATATCACCGCGGTGGTGCGCGACACGCTGGGTCCGTTGTATCCGGAGATCGACACGGACTACCCGCGGATCGGGGCCCTCGCCCGCGCCGAGGAGGAGGCGTTCCTGGCGACGCTGTCCGCCGGGTCGCGGATCTTCGACCTGGCAGTGGCGCAAACCCGCCAGGCTGGCGGCTTGCAGCTCGCCGGGGACCAGGTCTTTCAGCTGCACGACACCTACGGGTTCCCCCTTGACCTCACCTTGGAGATGGCGGCCGAGGCCGGCCTGTCCGTCGACGAAGCTAGCTTCCGCACGTTGATGGCGCAGCAGCGAGCGCGGGCCAAGGCTGACGCTGCGGCCCGCCGCTCCGGGCACGGGGATCTCAGCGAGTACCGCACCGTGCTCGACACGCACGGCCGCACGGACTTCCTGGGCTACACCGATCTCACCGCCGAGACCCGGGTCATCGGTCTGCTCGTCGACGGCGTCGGAGTCCCCGTGGCCGGTGCGGGCCGCGCGGTGGAGGTGGTGCTCGACCGCACCCCGTTCTACGCCGAGGGTGGTGGTCAGCAGTCCGACTCCGGCACCCTGGTCGGTGATGGGTTCGCCGTCGAGGTGGCCGACGTGCAGTCTCCGGTGGACGGCTTGTCGGTGCACCGGGGCACGGTGGTCTCCGGTGAGGTTGCGCTCGATGCCCCGGTTTTCGCGCAGGTGGATATCACCCGCAGGCGCGCGGTGGCCCGGGCGCATTCCGCGACGCATCTGGTGCATTCCGGAATTCGTCGGGCGTTGGGCAGCGGTGCCGCGCAGGCCGGCTCACTCAATGCTCCGGGTCGGCTGCGCTTCGACTTCACCTCACCGGGTGGTGCGGTGCCGCCCAGCGTGCTGACCGACGTTGAGGACGAGGTCAACGAGGTGTTGCTGCGTTCGCTCCCGGTCACGGCCGAGGTGATGCCGATGCAGGCCGCCCGCCGCGAGGGCGCGATCGCGATGTTCGGCGAACGCTATGGTGACGCGGTGCGGGTCGTCACCATCGGCGACTACTCCAAGGAGCTCTGCGGTGGCACCCACGTGCCCAACTCCGCCGACATCGGCCTGATCAAGCTGCTGTCCGAGGCGTCCATCGGCTCCGGGATACGCCGGGTGGAGGCGCTGGTCGGCCTCGACGCGTTCCGCTTCTTGGCCCGCGAGCATGTGCTGGTGGCGCAGCTTGCTGAGCAGTTCAAGGCCCGGCCCGAGGAGCTGGGAGATCGCATCAGTGCGGTGACCGAGCGGCTCCGGGCAGCCGAGCGGGAACTGGAGCGGCTGCGCGCCGCCGCGGTGTTGTCCTCGGCGGGCACCCTGGCTGAGGGCGCCGAGCAGGTCGGCACCACCGCGCTGGTGGCGGCCGAAACGAGCGAAGGGGTCAGTGGCGCGGACCTGCGAGCACTGGCCACTGAGGTCCGGGGCCGGCTTGGCGAACGCTCTGGGGTGGTAGCGCTGTTCAGCGTCGACCACGCGGCGAGCAAGGTCTCCTTCGTGGTGGCCACCACCGCCGCCGCGCGGCAGCGTGGGTTGGCAGCGGGCGCGCTGGTGCCGGTGTTCGGGCCCGCGGTGGGTGGCCGTGGTGGCGGCAAGCCGGACTTGGCCCAAGGCGGCGGTACCGAGCCCGGTGGGATCCCGGCCGCGGTGGCAGCCCTGCGGACCGAGCTTGCGGGGCGCAACGGCGCGTGACTCCGCCTTATCCGGGGCCTGGTCCCGAACCTCATGACGGGTCTGACGACGGGCCTGATCCCGGATCCGGCCGCCGCCTCGGCGTGGACTTCGGCGAGGTGCGGGTCGGGGTGGCGCTCTCTGATCCGTCCGGGGTGCTCGCGACGCCCCTGGTCACCCTGACTCGTGACCGGTCTGGCGGCACGGACCTCGATGCGCTGGTGGCGTTGGTGGCTGAGCACGAGGTAGTCGAGGTGGTGGTCGGGCTCCCACGCACCCTGGCCGGGCGGCACGGTCCCGCAGCGCAGGCTGCCGCGGTCTACGCCCGCGCCCTGGCCGAGCGACTCGGCGACGGCGTTCCGGTCCGGCTGACCGACGAACGCCTCACCACCGTCTCGGCCGCCCGGATGCTCGCCGGGCGTGGCGTTCGCGGCGGCAGGCAGCGGGCGGTGGTCGATCAGGCCGCCGCGGTGGAGATCCTGCAAGGCTGGCTTGAGGCACGGCGGGCGGCGAGATGACCGCCGACGTACTTGGTCCCGCAGAGGCGGCGCCATGACCGACGACCTCGGGCTGTTCCGGCACGTTATCGATGAGGGGGAGCACTCTCGTCCGCAGCGGCTGACCGACGGCCGGCGGGTGCGGCGCCGGGCCCGGGAGCGGCGCCGGCGCCGTGTCGTGCTCGGCACGGTACTGGTTGTGCTCGTGCTGGCGATCGGCGGTGTCCTCTTCGGAGTGCACGAGCTACAGGCGTTGTGGGAGGTACCTGACTTCGCCGGACCCGGTGGTGCGCAGACCGTCGTGCAGGTCGAGGACGGCCAGAGCCTCACCGCGATCGGAGCCACCTTGGTACGGTGCAACGTGGTCGCCAGCATCCGAGCCTTCACCCTCGCCGCCGAAGCTGACCCCCGGGTCCGCGCCGTGCAGCCCGGCTACTACCAGTTGCGGGAGCGAATGTCCGGCTCGGCTGCAGTGGCGAGGTTGCAGGAACCGTCTGCTCGAGTTGGACACTTGCAGATTCGCGGCGGCGAGCAGCTTGACAACGTCGAGGAGCCCGACGGGAAGACCGTGCCGGGACTGCTCACCGAGATCTCCCGAGCCAGCTGCGCGATGATCGGGGAGGCGAGCACGTGCGTGAGCCCCGAGGACCTCCGCACTGCGATGGGCCAGACCGATCTCAAGGCGCTTGCGGTACCCAGCTGGGCTGCCGATCCGATGTCGCGCGTCGAGTCTCGCCGGCGCTTGGAGGGTCTGCTGGTCCCGGGGAACTACGATGTGCGTCCCGGCAGTTCGGCGGTGGAGTTGTTGCGGCAGGTCATCAGCACTTCCGTGGCTCGGTTGTTGGCGGCTGGCTTCCCCGCGTCCGCCGCAGGCACCGGTCACAGCGCTTACGAGGTGCTGGTGATCGCTTCGGTGATCGAACGGGAGGCGATCACTCGGGACTTCCGCCGGGTCTCCCGGGTCATTGACAACCGGCTTGCTGCCGGGATGCCCCTGCAGATGGACTCCACCATCAACTATCCGCTGGACCGGCAGGAGGTGAACACGTCCGATGCTGACCGGGCCCGGCCTGGCGCGTACAACACCTACCTCAACGTCGGGCTGCCGGCGTCGCCGATCGGGTCGCCGAGCGCGGCGGCCATCGCCGCCGCGCTGAACCCGGAACCGGGAACCTGGCGGTACTTCGTGAAATGTCAGAAAGACGGCGCGTCGTGCTTCTCGGTGACGCGAGAAGAGCACGACGCCGCGGTCCGTGACGCGGCTGCTCGGGGTGTGTTCTAGTCGGTCCGCGCTCGGAGAGGCGGTCCGCGCTCGCGGAGAGGCTGTCCACAGCGACCCCCGCGATTCACAGCCGGCGGGCGGACTGGCCCGTCTGCCACCGTGCGCCGGGCACGCTGGTGAGCGTGGGCAGTGTGTGGGTAGCCGTGACAGGAGCTGTTGCAGGTGCCGGGGGAGCGGTGATGCTGCGCCGGATTCCTCGGGGTGTGCGGGTGCCGGTGCCGGTCTGCGCCGTGGCGGTGGCCGCGTTGTGGGCAGTGGTCGACGAGCGAGCTCTCGGGGGCCTGCCGGCGTGGTGGTGGCCGGTGCCGCTGGTGCTGGGCTGGGCCGGCGTGCTGTTGAGTGGTGCTGACCTGATCGCCCGGCGGCTGCCAGACGTTCTGACCCTGCCGGCCTATCCGGTGGTCGCCGTCCTGCTGGGAGCCGCTGCGGTCGGTGCGGGGGACGCCAGGCCACTGGCTCGTGCTGCCGCCGGTGCGTTGCTGTGGACCGGCGGATATGCCGCAGTGCGTCTGATCGCACCGGGCGCCCTGGGCGGCGGCGACGTCAAGCTCGCCGGCAGCCTGGGCGCGCTCACTGCTGCGACCTCCTGGCCGGGCCTGGTGCTGGCGGTGCTGGCGGCCAGCGTGATGACCGCCGCCGCTGCCGCGCCGGCACGGATACTGGGCTACCGCGACGTGCCCCATGGCCCAGCGATGCTCGCGGCGGCCTGGCTGGTCGTGCTACACCCTCCCGTGTGATCGGCGTCCGCGCCCCAAGCCTCTCCTGCGGGGCGGCGGCGCAGCTCGTGACCCGGGAATGATCGGGCTGCATGGGCGGTTGTACCGGACGTCCGGGCCGGGTGTGCTTGGGTCCCCGGGTCCATATCACCCTGCCACCGCGGATGATCGTTCGGCTGAAGCCGCGGTGTGCCTTTCGCCGAGAGGCGACCAGCATGGTCGGCCCGGACCCTCTTTACCCCGGTACCCAGAAGGATGGCAAGCCATGAAGGGTGATCGCACCGAGATTGTCATCGACGCCGGCGGCACCACCCGGACTTATGAGATCGAGGCCACCCGCAATGGTCGGCGGGTGGAGATTACCCACGGTCGCGGCATCGTGGAGGTCACCGAGGTTACCCGCGGTGGCACGCCGGTGCGCACCGCCCGGTTCATGGCCTCCCGCGTCCTCGCTCTGGTCGAGCACCCCGCTCCCCGACGAGCGGCGCGAGAGGGCAAGCTGGCCGCTCCCGTCCTTCCCCAACCCCGGGCAGGTGGCAGCTCAGCCGTCCTGCAGCCCGCCGAGGCGGTATGACAGTCAGCTGATCAGCACCACTGGCAGGACAGATCTGGGGCTTTGCTGAGCTTGTCGCTCTGAGTGTCCCGAACTCGACAGTAGTGCTGTTCCCCACCAGCAATGGCAGCTCTGCTGTCGAGTTCGGGACACTCAGAGCTGCGCACAGCACTCCACCCAACTAACGAGACCTCTGCATAAGCCTCATTCTGTATGCCGCAAGGTGCATAGGAATATGCACCGACCGGAAGCGGGAAAACATCTCTCTTCCGTGGCGCCTGGATCATGGGTGATGGCAAGGGCGTTAAACTCGCCCGGAATCGGTGCGGATCGAAGGGGGCATGGTGGGATCGCGACCAGTACAGCACCGCTACTGCCGATGCGGCACACATCTGGCTGCGGACAACAGCGAGCACCAGTGTGCCCGCTGCCAGCGCGCTTCCCGGGACAAGCTCATCGCCCCGCCCCAGGTGGCCGCCGAATTCTGGCAGACTGAGCGGTTCCGGCAAGCCTTCGCCGCCCAGCACATTGGCTGGTTATCCCGCGCCTACCGCACGCACCCGCACCACTACGCGGTCTATGGCCCCAGCGGTATCTCGCAAACCCTGCTCGGCCAGTGGTTGGGCCTGGGTCAGTCTCAAATCAGCCGGATTGAGACCGGCGCACCGATCCGCCACCTCGATACCTTGCATCACTGGGTTCGGGTGTTGCGCATACCGGCCGAGCTGTTGTGGTTCCGGCTACCGCCGGAGGAGCAGCTTACTGCCGCCGAATCGTCAGCCGCTGATCTCGTTATACCTGCCACGAACCAGGGGCTTGAGCCGCTGGCTGAGCAGAAGTCACCTGGTGCGGAGACCCACGAGGAGTTTGCCGACGATCCCGAGCGTGACCCGGTGCTCGTCGCTCCCTGGAACCACCGGGGTACCGTCGAGGTGGCGGTCGTGCTGAGCGGGAGTGATGGTCGGGTGAAGCGCCGCGGGTTCCTGTCCCTGACCGGCCCAGCCTTGACCGCTCCCGCACACCAGTGGCTGGTGCACGAGCCCGGGCCGCTGGTGTCCGGGTTGGTCGGGCGCCGGGTGTCGGGCGAACTGGTCGGCCGATTCACGGCGATGGTCGCCGAGCTGCGCCGGATGGATGACGTGGCCGGCGGCGGCAGCGTGCTCGCGATGGCTCAGCAAGCGTTCGCGTGGGTCACTGGGCTGCTTGACCGGGCGGGGTATGCCGAACGTACCGGGCGGGGACTGCACGTGGTGCTCGCCGAGCTGGGACAGTTGTGTGGCTGGGCCGCTTGTGACGGCGGGGACTATGAGCTGGCGCAGCGTTACAACGTCGTGGGCCTGCGTGCCGCTCATATCGCCGGTGACCGGCCACTGGGTGCCCACATTCTGGCGAGCATGGCTAACCAGTCCGCTCGCCAAGGACAGCCCGCCGAGGGGGTGACGCTCGTTGAGACTGCCTTGGCCGGGACGCGGGGACAGGCAACACCAGCCCTGCTTGCTGAGCTGCACGTCTGGCAGGCATTGGCCTTTGCCACCCTGCGTGACACCTCGGCCTGCACCGCCGCGATTTCCCAGGCTCGCACTCAGGTTGAACAGCTCAAACCCGACGACGATCCCCCTTGGCTGTACTGGCTGGACCCAGCGGCGATCACAATCAGCGCCGGCAATTGCCTGCTGCTACTCGGGCAGGCTGACCACGCGGCCGTCCTGCTCAACGAGGGCATCGCCGAGTTCGGCGAGTCGTTTGTCCGTGACCGGCAGATCCACCTGGTTCAGCTGGCCGATGCCCTGGCTCGGCCGGGCAAGCAGCGTGACCTCGAAGCGGCTGCCGGGCTGGGCGTGCAGTCGATCGACTTGGCTGAGACCCTGGACGCGACCCGAGGGGCCGGCCTGCTCCGTGACCTCTACCTCCGGATGACGCCG
>JAFAXZ010000270.1 GCA_019240665.1 Pseudonocardiales bacterium
TGACCGACCGGATGCTGATCTTCGGTGAACGGCACCTGTGCGCTGTCCTGACCGAGTACGTGCGGCACTACAACCGACAACGCCCGCACCGCGCGCTCCAACTCCACCCACCCAGCCCACTCGATCGCCGATACCCCAACAAAACGAATCAAACGCCGATCCGTCCTCGGCGGCCTGATCCAACGAATGCGAACCAGCCGCCTAAAAGGTCGCGGTAGGGACCGCCCTTGCGGGCGGCCCCCCCGCACAGATCCCAGCGTGCGGGACTACCGCACTGGGCTCTTGCCTTAGGTTCTGGCGGCAAAGCGCAATTCGGGGAAGGGGTGCATCACGCGGGCGGGTGGTAGCCATCGGTTCGCGAGGCGGTTCATCCGTTCCCAGTTGATGCGGGAGCGCTGGCTGCGACGTCGTAGCGCCTTGTACCAGTGCCGTGTCACCTGGGTGCGGAAGGCCGCTACTGCGTCGGTGTTGCCGGGCACGGCATAGTAGGTGCGGTGTCCTCGCACCACGCTTGCCAGCCATTGCCCTTGCTCGGGGATGGGCTGGTGCCGGCGTCGTTTGAGCTGGTCGTTGACCTCTCGTAACTTCGCCCGCATCCGCTTCGTGATGGTGATGCGCCGCAGCCAAAACCGTCCCTTCTTCGACTCTGCGCATAGGTGCGTGAAGCCGAGGAAGTCGAACGCCTGTGGTTTCCCGAGGCCCCGTGCCGCTCGTCGCCAGGCGGCGTGCCGCCCGAACTCGATCAGCCGGGTCTTATCGGGATGCCGTTCCAGCCCGAACCTCGCGAACCGCTCGCGGAGTTCGGTGAGGAACCGCTGCGCATCCTCGTGGTAGTCGAAGCCCACGATGACCTCGTCCGCCCAGCGCACGATGATCACATCGCCGTGCGCGTGGTGTCTCCTCCACCACTGGACCCACAGGTCGAGGACGTAGTGCAGGTACACGTTGGCGAGCAACGGTGACACCGATGCCCCCTGCGGTGACCCCTCCAGCGTCGGCGACCACTCCCCGTTCTCGATGACCCCCGCGGCCAGCCATTTCCGGATGAGCCGCAGGATCCGTTGATCTGCGATTCGGTGCTCAAGAAACTTTCCCAGCCAAGCTTGACCGAGCTTGGTGAAAAAGTCGCGGATGTCCGCATCAAGCACCCAGTTCACCTTCTTCCGCAAGATCCCGGCCGCCAGCGCGTCCAGCGCATCATGCGGCTTGCGTCCCGGCCGGAACCCATACGAAAAGCCCAGGAAGTCCACCTCGTAGATGGCGTTGAGCACCTCGACGACGGCCCGCTGGACGATCTTGTCTTCCAGCGCGGTGATGCCGAGCGGCCGCAGCCGCCCGTCCGCCTTCGGGATGTACGCCCTGCGCGATGGCCTTGCCCGGTAGCGCCCGCTATGAACCCGGTCATGCAGGTCCCGGAGGTTGGCCACCAGGTCCTGCCCGTAGTCCTGCCACGTCACCCCGTCCACCCCCGGAGCGGCCGTCGGGCGGATCACCCAATACGCCGCCCGCAAGCGAGCCAGGTCGACGTGGTGCAGCAGCGCGGTGAACCGTGCCTCCTTATCCTCTCGTGCCACTCGGCGCACACGATCCAGCGCCCTTGGCGCGCCTTGCCCAGCCCAGTGTCCGGGACGCGTTTTGCTGGCCGTGTTCCCCTTGGCCAACCCCCTTTCCTCCCCCACCTCCGCAGCCAAAGCCTTGTCCGGCGGGTTCGCAGGTACTACAGGGTTGTCCGACTTCCCACGCTCGTGCATCTCAGCCTGGATCCACCGGTGGGATTTGTGGCGGGAGGGGTGTCGGTTAGGGGTAGATGCCCTCCGAGCTGGGAGGATGGGGCTTGCTTATTCGCTCGGGGTGAGTAGTCCGACCTTCGCTGTTTTCCCTGTTCGAAAGCTTGTCAGTGGTGTGCGACAGGTGTTGCTCACCGTGGATGGCGCCCGTTGAGTTCTGCCATGAGGTCGCGGTTGGTGGCCCGTGCGGCGGTTAGTTCGTCGGTGCGTTCTTCGAGTTCTTGGCGGAGGTCGAGGATCTGCTGTTCGAGTTGGCCGATCTGGGTTCGAAGTTGTTCGGTTTCGTCGGTGAGCCCGATACCGCTGGCGCGGAAGACCTCCTTGCCGAGGGCGTCGGAGAGCCGATTGGTGAGGGTGGTGTTCTGGCGTCGGAGGCGTTCGTTCTGGTCGCGGAGGTTGGCAAGGTCAGCGAGCAGGGATCGGTTGCTGACCGTCGTTGCCGTCGGGGCGGTGACGGGCGCTTCCGCACGGGCGATGATTTCGGCGCGCAGGTCGTGGTGGCGGTAGAGGAAGGATCGGTCGACTCGGGCTGCGCGAGCGATGGCCGAGGCGGTGAGTTCCTCTCCGGCGGCGGTGAGCCTGTCGAGCGCGTCGAGCACGCGCTGGCGACGTTGGGTGCTGTCGCGCCGGCGGGCGGCGATCAGGGGCTCGGGTGAGGGAGCTGTCATGTCAGACGGGCGCTCCTACTGAGGTGTCCGGGCAAGGTGGTGGGATGGTGGGCATGCCTAGGTGGACGCTCTGGCGAGCGGCCCGGACGACGTTCACCGCTTGGCGGATGTGCTGTTGGT
>JAFAXZ010000279.1 GCA_019240665.1 Pseudonocardiales bacterium
GTGGCTGCCATGACGCGATCGCGGCGATCTACTCCACGCTGAGCAGAAAGACCTCTCAGCGCGAGTGGTTGCTCGACGCCGACCTGGCAGCGGCTTTCGACCGAATCGATCACGAACATCTCCTCGCCGCGCTCGGGGATTTCCCCGCCCGGGGATTGATCCGAAAATGGTTGGCAGCGGGAGTGATCGAAGACGGCCGGTACGCCCCTACGGAGGAGGGAACTCCCCAGGGTGGTGTGATGACTCCTCCAACGCAGTGGGCAACTTCTGCTTTGAGGTGTCGCTGAGCTATCGCCGCGGGGAGCGGCTGCCGCGTGTCACGGGCGGTGTGTGACATGTTGGGTAGTACGTTAGTGTCATGTCTGGCGGTTCTCGTGCTGGTGGTGGGGAGTACGCCGTGCGGATCAACGCTGCTGCGGCACTGTTGGCCGATGGTGTGTCGGTGGCGGATGCGGCCCGTGAGCTCTCCGGGGAGTTTGGGTGCTCGCAGCGCCAGGCCCGCCGCTATCTCGAGCGTGCTGGGGCTGGTGGGCCGGTGGCCGTGCCGGCGCCGACGGCGGTGTTCACCGTCAAGCTGCCGGTGGCGCTGGTGGCGCGCGTGCGGGCGCAGGCTGCCGCGTCGGGGCGGAGTATCTCCTCGATGGTTACCCAGGCGGTGGAGGAGTTCCTGTCGCGGGGCCGTGGAGAGGGTCCGCGCAGGTGAGCGAGCGGACGGTCATAAGCGAGTTCGTGTTCGACCGTCACGCGGAGGCGGAATTGTCGGTCGCCTACCGCATCCTGGTCCCCGAACGGCGGTTGCGTATCCGAGCAGCCGCCGAGAAAGCGAGTTCGGAAAATGAGCAACGCGGCGATCTATGCCCGGGTGTCCTCGGCCCGGCAGAAGGAGCAGGAGACGATCAGCTCGCAGACCGCGGCGCTGCGCGCGCACGCCGAGCAGCTGGGGCTTGAGGTTCCCGAGGGGTGGGTGTTCTGCGATGACGGGCATTCCGGGGCCACCCTGGTGCGCCCGGCCCTGGAGAAGCTGCGGGACCTGGTGGCCCAGGTCCCGGTGGAGGTGGTGCTCGTCTACTCCCCGGACCGCCTAGCCCGCAAGTACGCCTACCAGGCGCTGTTGATCGAGGAGTTCGCCAAGGCCGGCAGCAGCGTGATGTTCGTCAAGGCCCCCAGCTCGGAGTCCCCGGAGGACGCGCTGCTGGTGCAGTTCCAAGGCATGATCGCCGAGTACGAGCGGGCGCAGATCATCGAGCGGACCCGGCGTGGCAAGACCCACCGGGCCCGCCAGGGCACGGTCAACGTGCTCTCCGGAGCGCCGTTTGGCTACCGCTACGTGCGCAAGAACGAACATGCCGAAGCCCGCTACGACGTGGTGGCTCACGAAGCGGCGCTCGTCACGGAGCTGTTCCGCCGCTACGTCGAGGACGGGGCGGCGATCGCCGATCTTGCCCGCTGGCTCACCGCGAGTGGGGTCCCCACTCGAACCGGTAAGTCCCGCTGGGACCGATCGGTGATCTGGGCGATGCTGCGCAACCCCGCCTACGCCGGGCGCGCCTGCTTCGGCAAGACCATGCGCACCGCCGATCAGCCCGGGCTCAACCGCACCGCCCGGCTGGCCGGCCGGTCCACACCCAAGTCCTACTCGGTCACCGACCGCCCGCGACAGGACTGGCTGGAGATCCCCGTACCAGCGCTGGTGGCCGAGGACACCTGGGCACGGGCCCAGCAACGACTGGAAGACAACAAGCGCTACGCCGCCCGCAACTCCAAACTCCCCTCCCTGCTCCAAGGCCTGGCCGCGTGCGCGAACTGCGGATACGCCTACTACCGCGGGCACACCACCACCACGGCGGGCAACAAGATCTACTACTACCGGTGCCTGGGCTCGGACAACTACCGCTACGAGCACGGCCGGGTCTGCGACAACAAGCCCGTGCGCACCGACTACCTCGACACACTCGTCTGGGAGCACATCAGCGAGCTGCTCTCCAACCCGGCGTTGATCCGCACCGAGATCGACCGGCGCCTCAACCAGCTGCGCACCGCCGACCCCACCACCGCCCAGCAACAGCGCCTGACCCAGGCGCTGAGCAAAGCCAGCGCCGCGATTACCCGACTGATCAAGGCCTACCAGGAGGAGCTGATCTCCTTCGACGAGCTGCGCGAGCGCATGCCCGAACTGCGCGCCCGAGAAACCAACCTGCGCAGCCAGCTCGACGCCCTCGCCGCCCAACTCACCGACCGAGACGCCTACCTCAAACTCGCCACCAACCTCGAGGACTTCCTCACCCGGCTGCGGAACAACACCGCGATAGCCACCGTGCCCGAGCAGCAACGGGTACTGCGCCTGCTCGTCAAAGACATCCTCATCGGACCCGAACGAATCCTCATCCGACACCGCATCCCCACCGGCACCAACACACCGACCCCCACCAGAAAGATCACCAACGGTGACACCGACGAGGAGCCTTCCCCAAGTTCTCCATTGCGTTGGAGGAGTGATCAGCCCCTTACTGTTGAACGTGGCGCTTCATGGCCTGGAGGAGGCCGCCGGGGTCCGCTACCGCGCCACCGGCACCCATACCGGCAACGCGGTCGAGGGGACTCCCATCCTGGTCAGGTACGCCGATGACATGGTCGTCTGCTGCTATTCCCGGCAACAGGCCGAACAGGTCAAGGCGCGGCTCGCGGACTGGCTCGCGCCCAGGGGACTGGCCTTCAACGAGGACAAGACGCGCATCGTCGACCTCGAAGAAGGCTTTGACTTCCTGGGGTTCAACCTGCGCCGTTACCGGCACGGGCACCAGCCCGCCAAGTTGCTGATCACACCAAGTCCAGGGGCGGTCCGGCGAATCCGGAGCAGGCTCGCCACCGAGCTGCGTAGGCTACGCGGCTCGAACGCGATGGCGGTCATCGCCCGGCTCAACCCGATCATCCGTGGGTGGGCCGCCTACTACCGGGGGGTGGTGTCCAGCAAGGTATTCGACGCGCTGGACAACTACATGTGGTGGCTCACCTACCGGTGGGCTTGCCACAGCCATCCCACCAAGCCGAAGAAGTGGATCACACGTCGCTACTTCGGCCGGTTCAACAAGTTCAGGAATGACCAATGGGTCTTCGGCGCCCGCGGTCGTATCATCAACGACCGCGGCGACGTCGCTTTCCTGGTCAAGTTTGCCTGGACAGCCATCGTCCGGCACCAGCTGGTCGCGGGCGGGGCATCCCCGGATGATCCCCGCCTGGCCGACTACTGGGCCACGCGGCGGCGGAAGGTCAAACCCCCACTGGATGGATACAACCTCAGCCTGCTGGCCAAGCAGGAGGGGCGCTGTCCGCTCTGCGGGGATCACCTGCTCATCCCGGACCAGCCCCCGCAATCCCCACACGAGTGGGAACGATGGTGGCTGAACATCGTCCGAAGAGCCATCGCCGCTGACTACCTCACCCACCATGGGCAAGGCGGCACGCCGGAGAAGAACCGCACACGCCTGGTACACACCTCCTGTCACCGCAGCCTCCAGGCCAGCAACCACAGGAAACCGGTACCCGCAACGCCCTCGGGGCTTGCTTGAGCCGAGGTGCGGGGAAAGCCCGCTCGCCCGGTTCTGAGGGGGCCCCGGCGCGGAAACGCGCCGGGGCTACCCGACAAATCGAACTGTCTTTCGATGAGATCGAAATCCACCAAACAGGCCACCAGCGGGTACTCCGCTCCCGCACCCCGGAACTAGTCAAACAAGAGATCTGGGCCTTGCTGCTGACTCACTACGCGATACGCCACATCATGAAAGACGCCGCCGACACCGTCGGAACCGACCCCGATAATCTGTCCTTCATGCGCAGCTACTAATGAGAACATAAGTAACTGGACTCGTGAAAATTCCTGACCTGCGGCAACGTAATTTCTTGAGTCTGGAAACCTACGTTCCTCTTAGTAGTTGATACCGGGGGCGTATTGATTCCACGTCGCTTTGTCGAGCGGTCCGCCGGCTCGGAGGC
>JAFAXZ010000022.1 GCA_019240665.1 Pseudonocardiales bacterium
CGACCACCGGGCCGAACCACCCTGCTGCGATGGCCTCGTCGCGGGTGCGGATCCACGCTCGATCTCCGATCAGCTCACGCCAGGTCGCGAGCACATCGTCGGTGGCGCCCGGTTCGGTGTAGACGTACCGGGCGCGCGGGTCCCCGCCCAGCAGGTGCACCCCCGCTTGCAGCGCCGGTTCGGTGTCGAAGTCGAGCCTGCCTTCCTGGGGCACGGTCACCATGCCGTGGTCTGCGATCACCACGAGCTGGGCTCCCGGAGGCAGCCCTTCGGCGATCGCGGCCGCCAGCCGGTCGACGTGGGCGAGCTGCAACAGCCACGGCAGCGACCCGACGCCGTAGACGTGGCCGAGCAGGTCCAGGTCGCCGTGGTAGGCGTAGCACAAGCTCCGCTCGCTGCCGGAGACCGCAGCCAGCGCGCTGCCAGCCAGATCTCCCAAGGCATGCACGCCCTGGAAGTCAGCGCCACGCAGCGCCACACGGTTCAAACCCGAGTTCCGATGCACGTGCGGAACCGCCAGGGTGACCCGTACTCCGGATGCCGCGGCACGTTCCAGCGTCGTGGGTTGCGGCTGGATGTCCTCGGGCACGAACCGCTCACGGAGATCAACTCGTTTGGCACCGCCGTGCGTGTGCCAACTCAACGCGTTGATCAGATCACCCCTGGGGGTGGCGAAAGTGTAGCCAACAATTCCGTGCTGGCCCGCCGGCACACCCGTTCCGATGGTGGCCACGCTGGTCGCCGTCGTCGCGGGAAACCCGGCCGTGATCGGATAGCTACTCTCGGCCAATGAGGTGAGGAACGGGGCGTCCCGGGGATGTTTCCGCAGCGACAGCCACCCGAGCCCGTCCACGAGTAGCAAGCAGACCCCCCGTGCCGGGTTCAGCCCCAACCGGTCAGTGAACCCAGCAACTCCCAGACCGGCCAGCAGCGAGGGCACCACGTCGACGAGCGACCCGTCAGGCGCCTGCGGCACCCGTGAGTGGTGATGCGAGTCCTGACTCGCATCACCACTCACGGGTAGTCCACAGCGATGCCGAGCAGGGCATCCACTGCGGCGCGCAGCAGAGTGGGCGCGTCGACGTCGCGGCCGCACCCGTCCAGCGTCTCGGTGGCCCACCTGTCGACCGCGGCGAGGGCACCAGGGGTGTCCAGATCGTCGGCCAGATGGGTACGCAGCCGGCTCACAGCGTCCTGCGCCGCTGCCCCGGCGGGCCGCGCGACGGCCTGCCGCCAACGACCCAGCCGGACCATCGCCTCATCGAGCATCCCGGTAGTCCAGGGCCGGTCAGTACGGTAGTGCCCGGACAGTAACGCCAGCCGCAGCGCCATCGGATCCACCTGGTCGGCGCGCAGCCGCGAGACGAAGACCAGGTTGCCCTTCGACTTGGACATCTTCTCGCCATTCAGGCTGATCATCCCGGTGTGCACGTAGTGCCGCGCCATCGGGTACTCGCCAGTGAGCGCCTCGGCGTGGGCAGCGGAGAACTCGTGGTGCGGGAAGATCAGATCGGAGCCGCCGCCCTGCACGTCAAAGCCAGTGCCCAACCGGTTGAGCCCGATCGCACAGCACTCCACATGCCAACCAGGACGCCCCGGACCTAACTCGGAATCCCAGGACGGCTCACCCTCGCGGGCAGTGCGCCACATCAGGGCATCCAGCGGGTGCCGCTTACCGGGCCGCTCCGGGTCCCCGCCGCGCTCGGCGGACAGCCGGGCCATGGTCTCCTCGTCGTAACCCGATTCGGATCCGAAATGGGCAGCGGCCTGGTGGTCGAAATAGATATCCGGATGCTCAGGATCGTCGACCCGGTAGGCCGCGCCCCAGGCGAGCAGCTTGCCGACCACCTCGACGATCTCGCTGACCGCTTCGACGGCCCCGACGAAGTCCCGCGGAGGCAGCACCCGCAGCGACTCCATGTCTTCCCGGAACAGCGCGGTCTCGCGCATCCCGAGCACCACCCAGTCGTCCTGGTCGCGCAGCGCCCGCTCCAACAGCGGATCGTCGACATCGGTAACGTTCTGCACGTAATGCACGTTATGCCCGGCGTCACGCCAGTACCGGTGCACCAAGTCAAAGGCCAGGTAGGTGGCAGCATGCCCCAGGTGGGTGGCGTCGTAGGGGGTGATCCCGCAGACGTACATCCGCGCGGTGGGTCCGGGCGCGGTCAGCCGGACCTGGCGCGCCGCGGTGTCGTGCAACCGCAGCGGCGGGCCCTGGCCAGGTAGCTGTGGCACCGGCATCGACGTCCAGGGCTGCATGGTGTCGACCCTACGTCACCGCATGGCGGGGCCCGGGGATTAAACTGGTGGGTTAAGCGGGGCGCCGGCGGTGCCGGAGATAGTCGCCTACCACCGCGGCACTCAGCCCGTCCACCCCG
>JAFAXZ010000060.1 GCA_019240665.1 Pseudonocardiales bacterium
GTGCTGACCCGGCTGCGCCTGGACGAACGAACCCACCGCTACGTGGCCCGGCGCACCACCGAGGGCCTGAGCCAACGAGAGATCATCCGTTGTCTGCAACGCTACGTCGCCCGCGAGCTCTACCAGGCCCTGGTCAGACGGCCCCCATCCTCGTCGTCCAAGCCGCCTCAACGACTGGAGCGGGTGGGTCAACCCTGAAACGCCGAAGGCGCGCGCAGCGGGGTTGACCCACCCGCTCCAGTCTTTGACCATCCCAGCCAGACGAGGACACCACCCCGAACCCCTTGACAAGACATAGGAGCTTCCTGGCGCAGCCCGACCGCGCCGTGTCAAGGGGGCACAACAGGGGATCGGGAGCGTGGAGGAGGACGCGCCCCCTTGACACGGTGTGGTAGTCCTTCGGGAGGTCGTCGGGATAGCACGAAGGCCACCTGCGTCCGCAGCGTTACTCCGGTCAGGCGATCCCGGAGACCTGCTGGGGTGCGGGGCGGCGAGCGCCCGCGATTGGGTATGGGGACCCGTATCCAACTCGACGTGCGGACGGTGGTTCGCCTAGTTCGTCGCGAGGGCGCGTCGGCGCACCCTCGGGTGCTGGGGGCCGTTCGACCGGGCCGCGACCGAGCACGGCCCGCGAGAGCTACGCATAGTGTCGTGGCTGGGGTTGGCTAGGATTCGAATCGCGGCCTAGCGATTGCCAGAATCCACTACCGGACAATGCTGATCATGCCCGGACATCTGTAGTGAGCAGCGCTGACGCCTCCGAATGGTGCGGACTGGTACTGGACGTTGGCGGGTGTTCCGGGTAGATATAAGGATGGAGATGATCTGGCTCCCAGCCAGGGAACGGGGCACGAACGGACGCGCGTCCTGCTCGTCTCCGTTCCCTCGTCCTGGCCGCCCCTGCTCGTCGTGGTGGTGTCAATGGTGGCGCTTGCGCTAGCGCAGCGCGACGCCGTCAGGCGCCATTGACACTGCCGACGCGACGTGGACGATCTCCGGCCGGGGGAGCGGCGACCCCGAGGCTCCCTCTCCTACGAGGTAAGATCGCGCTACTCCACTGTAACCGGCGCCCCCCGTGTCGCGATACTCACAGCGCCATACCTGCTGCAACGGTACCGCGCTACCGGAAAGGATCAATATGGGCATTTTCTGGGATACCCCTTTCATCATTATCAAGAAAGATGGAAAAGAACGACCCGCGACCGCACTCGAAGAAGCCTGGATTGAGCGATTCAAGAAACAGCACAAGCGTGACAGAAGTGTCAAGTTCAAAAAAATCGGCGGAATCCTGAATGAATACAGGTGTGCGGCATGTAACGAAGAAGTATAAAAAGCCCCCCCGTTATCACCGACGGGATCTTTTTTCTATACCCGTGAACAGACCGAGAGCTGTTGTGATCCTCGCGCCCGAAGGTGTGAGCCTGGGTGCTGTCTATACCCCACCCAGGACGGGCGAGACCTGTACCTGGACGTTGACGGCACAGGCGGCATGAGCAATCTCGACTTGAGAGAACTAGAGAAAGGATATGATCAGAATGGATATGATCCATTTTGCTGCGGCTTCGACCCATGTCACTATGGTTCCAGCCGATGTCACGATACCGAGGCAAGCACTCAGTACTCCCAAGCGGCGGCTGATGCGGCCATTGCGGGTCTCTTCAATTCTAACTGGTATCGGTACATCCTCGCGGGGGACTCCAGTTCCTCTCCTTCGACGGGGCGCGGGAGGAGGTGGGGTTTCTCGTTCACCGATTCCAAGTCTCGCGCGAGCTTTCAACCAAAAATGCCACCGCGGGCAGCCAAATATGATTCCATAGGACCTCAACCTGCACGGTCCATTTCTCCGCGTGGGATAACGACATTGAGTTGGTATCACCAAGAGGAAGAACCATGCCAAAACAAAGAAAATGATAGGAAGATAGACGGCCAGCTCAGCCCACTCGTGGCGCGTAAAGAAATAGAATCCAATAGCAATAATGCTACACCACAAGTATATGTCATTATCTTTCTTGCGTGCAGGCATTGCTATCCCGATCCATTCAGTCCTCGATCAGCGAATCTCCCGTTTGTCGTATTGTCACCCGCTGGCGCTGTTGGAAGGCTCCGACATCTGGGTGACACCGGATTTCGGACATATCGTTACTCTGCCACCATGTGGCGGTCCGTTTCGTCAGAAATGGCCATTTGTGCTCTGTCGTGAATGTTCAAAATGCGATAACTGCGCCCGTGACTGATCATGTTGGGTGTCGCGCTGACCAGGGTTACTGTGTCGTACGTTGGGGTTGTCGCCGTTGGGCTCGGCGCCGGACCCAGCATCAGGTCTGTCCCCCAAGGGGTTGCCAGTTGAGAGGTCGGCGCATAGCTCGGGATTATGCGGCGGCAGCGTGGGGGCCGGGCCGCCGGGAGCGGAGCGGCAGGCGGGCCCGGCCCGGGGCGCGCAGCGCGCTCCCTTGATCCTATACAGGCGAATTCGGCAATGTCAGACGAAATGGAGGAAACGCAGGGCGTTGGCGAGGGTGGTCATGTGGATGATGATCGTGTCGGCTCCGGTGTCGGTGAGTCGTTGGGTTTTGTTGGCCGCGTTGGCGTAGCCGATGGCGGCGATGCCGGTGGCGTGGGCTGCTTGGACGTCGGTGGTGGAGTCACCGACGAGGACGCATCGGGTGGGATCGGCGTCGAGGCCGTGGATGGCCTGGGTGACCAGGTGCGGGTGCGGTTTGAGTCGGGCGATGTCGGTGTGGGTGCGGGTGGAGATGTAGGCGATGTGGTCGGTGAGGGCGTGGGTGGCGAGGTAGGTGCGGATGGCGGCCTCGGAGTTGTTGCTGACGATGGCTACGGGTCGGCCGGTGTCGTGGCAGGCGTGGAGGGTCTCGGTGGCGCCAGGTGTAGGGGCGGCGGAGGCTATGGCGGTGAGTTCTTCGGCGCGGAACGCGGTTTCGATGTCAGTGGCGAGTTCGGGGGTGTGCGTGGTCGCGTAGCGAAGGACGTCGAAGGGATCGTCAGTTTCGATGATCTCGACTGGCGGGGTGACGCCGGCGTCGAGGAGGATCTTGGTGAGGCGGGAGGCGACGGTGGGGGCGGGGATGCCGGCGAAGACTGAGCAGATGGGGCCGTCGAAGTCGAGCAGGACGTAGTGGGTTCGGGCGATCAGCTCGTCGAGTCCGCTGGATGTCATACGGGGAACTCGCGGGCGATGCTGGTCCAGGTGCTGTCGAACCACAGTCGGGCTTGTTGGAGGTATTGGGTTCCGGTGGATTCGGGGTCGTCGTTGGCGGCGTGGTGGAAGAGTATGGCGTCTTTGCCCATGAGGTCGTAGATGGCTTGGGGGCCACTCGGGAATTGGATGATGTGTTCGCGGACGGGGTAGAAGCCGTAGAAGATTTCTTCATTGTTGAGGATGTAGAGCTTGAACATGGGTGCGGAGCGGTGGACTCGGACTTGGACAGAGGTTTCTTTGATGAGGTGGAAGCTGGCCAGTTCCTCCAGCGAGTCTCTGATCGACTCGGTGTGTCGGCGCATGATGTGGGTTGCGCGCTCGCGGAATTCGGGGCTGTCGGCGAGGTCTTCGACCTTGCAGGGCAGGGCCAGGGGTTCTCGCGTGTCGGGTAAGAGGAGGCGGATGCTGATGGACTCCGGGGTCAGCCTGCCGACTCGGATCTTGTCTAGTGGTTCTTGCAGGACGCCGTGGAGAGTTTCGCCGGAGAAGCCGGCGAAGTCGATCGTGACGCGTTCGCTGTCGAAGGCGCGTTCGATATGCGGGCGCAGTCCGATCGGGCGCTCGGTGCGTTCGCGGACGTAGACGCCGCTGCCTTGCCGGGACTGGACGAGGCCTTCGTCCTTGAGCAGGCGCAGGGCTTGCTGGACGGTCATCCGGGCGACGCCGTACTGCTTGGCCAACTCGGTACCTGACGGGATCTTCTCGCCGGGCTTGAAGACCTTGGTCAGGATCGCGGCGCGCAGAGCGTTCGCGACCTGGACGTACGGCGGTCGCGGGTCGTCCGGATCAAGGTTCATACCGCAAGCTTAGAGCCTGAGTGGCCTAGATGGCTAGCCACCACTTGTCTTGGCTAGGCAGCCTGGGTATGTTGGCGTCTGTCGGAACAAGGCTAGGCAGCCCAGGTGGGCTGGCCCAGTATAATGGAGGCCAACGATGGCGATCAACGGCGGGACCCGGTTCCCGGTCCAGCACGAGGACGTATTTCCCAAAGGCGCGCTCGTCATGAGCGTCGAGCCGATCATGAAGTTTCAGACCGCTGAGGACAGAGCTCGGGGTAAGGCCCCCGAGCCAGAGACCGACAAGGACACTGGCGAGCGGTCGTGGGCCGTGATGGTGATCGACCAGGCGGCCGAGCGCAAAACCGACGCGGTGATCACAGTGAAGATTGCCGCACCGGTTCAGCCGGTCCCACCCGAGGCCATCCCCGGCACCGACCTGCGACCGGTCACCTTCGAGGGCCTGACCGTCACGCCCTGGCTGGATGACAAGGCCTGCCGGCCCGGCCCCGCCGGTGACAAGCACCGGTGCCGCGCTCGGCTCGGCTACAGCCTGCGCGCCAAGGGCATGAACTCGGCCCTGATCAAGAACCCCGTCAGGGGCACTGCCACGGAGAAACCGGCGGCCTGAAGTGGACCGGGAGCCGGGACGGGCGCAGCCCCTGGCCGCTCAGATCCACCTGCTGCAACACCTGATGGTGCGGGCCTCCATGGATGACGACCAGACAGAACTTCACCGACTAGCTGACCTCGTGGAATCCCACACGATCATGACCACACGCCTGGCGCCGTGGTTCGTCCACGAACTCGTCCGCGGCTGGACCGCACACCTGCCCGGCTTCCCCCACCGAAAAGGACAGCAACGACCTAGATCACACACATACGAAAAGGGCGACGACGCAGAGTAAATCAACTGCCCCATCGATGTATTGAGCCCGATGGTGCATGGAAGGGAATCACGATGGACTGGCACAGCTACCACACCAATGGCCCGAATAAGCGCCGCCGTAAGGCGATACCGGCGACCTGTGAGCTGCACCGGGGTCCGATCGGTTTCGCCAATCTTCTGGTGAGCATGCAGGACGGGACGATTGTGCTTGATCCCCATGTCACGGGCGCCTGCGTGATCGCTCTCGGCGAGGAGGGCGCGATGACGCTACGTGACATCTTGACGGAGTGGCTGGGGTGAACGGGGAGAAGCCACGACGGTGAGTCGATCGGCTACCCGACACGCCACACAGCAGGGAGGTGAGGGTAATGCGCTGGCGTGAGCGGTGGGTCGCCTGGGTCGATCTCCGACGCAAGCGACGAGCACGGACTCGCATGACCTTCCAGACCTGCCGCCGGTGCGGAAGCTACTCGTTGCTGCCGATCACCCGGGGAGAGCGCCCGCTCTGCGGCAGCTGCCGCAGCCTGCAATAACCACACACCACAACACAATTTCAGAACTCAACGCGCCCGGGGTGGTGCGGTAATACCGCACGCCCTCATCACCCACAACAACGGCGTAGGCGCAGAAGCGGAATCCACGGCTACCAACCATCTCCGCTTCTGCGCTGCCCACTCAGGGAGTGAACAATGAACACCCTAAACACACGGGCGACCCATGCTGCAAGCAGGGTCACCCGAAGGAATGCGCGCAACCGTGGGAAATGCCCACGCTGCCACCACCTCGGCACCTTCGCGCCGGATTCGATCGTCTGTGCCCGGTGCTCCACCGTGCGGCCAGTGATCCTCACCATGTCCATCAGCTGCACCGTGGCGGGGGGTGAGCGGTGATGGACGCGTACACGATCGGAGTGCTCCTGGTGGGTGGCGCGGGTTTGGGAGCTGTGGTGTGGGCCTTACACAAGATCGGCAAAGCCCTCATCACCGTGATGGAAGCGCTCGCCGCGATGGCGGTGGTGTTCGTGGCGCTGTGGTGGCTACTCAAAGCCGTAGCGTGGCTGTTCACCCAGGTCGTGACCTACTGGCGGACCAGCCTGATCCTGCTCGCCCTGGCCGCCTGGTGGCACTACTGGGGCTGGGTGTCCCTGGTCCTCACCCTCGGCGTGATCACTCTGCTGCTCGGGGTGTGGCGGTGGATCGATGTGCTGTCCTTCGACACCTGGGCGGGTCGGTGGCTGCGGGCCTGGTGGCTGCGCTGGACGATCTATTCACCCAAGCTGCCCGACTGGCTGCACGCCTGCGGGTTGAGCCTCACCGAGGCCACCACTCCCATCACGGTCACCGTCAACCTCGTGCGACGCCAGCGGATCCGCCGTGACCGGCACCAGCCCACCATCCGGGTGCCGAAGATCCTCGGCGTCAAATCCGGTGCCTCCTGGGATGAGGTCCGCATCCGGCTGGTGACGGGGCAGAAACCGGAAGACTTCGATGAGGCCACCCGCGCCTTGGCCTGCGCTCGGGGCGTGGCCCGCTGCCAGATCCGCGAACTGAGCCCGAATGTGGTCTCGATTGATTTCCAGCGCCGTAACTTGCTCACCAGTCCCGTGGCCTGCCCCGACCTGACCACCATGGCCGATATCGCGGGTGGGTCGGTGGAGTTGCGGCGGGTATGGGCCGGGCGCACCGAATACGGCCAGGACTGGTTCGTACCCCTGACGGGCTCGGCGAGCCACACCCTGACCGCCGGCGCTAGCGGGGCAGGCAAAAACTCGCTGATGTGGTGCCCCCTGGTCTCGATCGCTCCCGCGATCCGCGACGGATTGGTCCGGGTGTCCGGGATCGACCCGAAGGGAATGGAACTGGCTTACGGGCGGGGGATCTTCCACCGCTACGCCGTCACCGGCGCCGAAACACCCCGTCTCCTCGATGAGCTGGTCGCCGCGATGCAGGTGCGGAAAGCCACGTTCGCCGGCCACGTCCGCACTGTCCCAATCAGCCGTGAGTATCCCTTGGAGTTGCTGGAGTTCGATGAGATCGGGGCACTGACCAAATACACCGACCGCAAAACCCGCGACGCGATCACCGAACGCGTCGCCCTGCTCACCACCCAAGGTCGAGCGCTGGGCTTCACGGTGCGTGGTTATGTGCAGGAACCGACGAAGGACACCGTGCCGGTGCGGGAGCTGTTCCCCCGCCGGATCTGCCTGCGGGTTACTGCGAAATCCCATGTGGGCATGGTGCTGGGCGATCAGGCCTATGAACGCGGGGCGTGGGCGAATCGGATCAGCGAGGCCGAGGCCGGTATCGGGTATGTGTTCGGGGAGGGCATCCGCGAACCCCTACGCATCCGCGCCGGCTGGGTACCCGACCAGACGATCAAACAACTCGAAGCATTCATCACCCCCGGCAGCACCACCGTCCTGCCTTTGCCTGCTGGCACCCAGGGGGGTGCGGCGGCATGAGCACCACCGTGATCGACCTGCTGGATGCCCTGCGCACTCACCTGAACGACTTCAAGCTGCCGTCGGTGTGCTCGGTGCATCTCACCACCTACGCCGGGGGAGCCCAGGTGAGTATGCAACTGGCCACCCATCACCTGCCCGAGATCGCCGATGGGTTGCTGGCCTGGGTTGACACCCTCACCCACGTCACCGCCGAGGTCTGGCGAGTCCCCCGTGGTGACTCCCTACACCTATCGGTGAGCGGCCAGTTGTCCGAGGGCATTCAGGTCCAGGTGTACGGCAGCCTGCCGTTCACCGAACACGGAATCGGCGCTGACCTCGCCCCGAATGGCAGCAAGATCGTGTCGTGGGCGGTCCTGCGGGAGCGGGCTACTCCCGGGGAGGTGATCCTCTGATGACCGCCACCGAACCCATCAGCCTGGACGCCGCGCAGATGACCCGGGCGCAGCGGGCCGCGCTACCGCTGAGCGCGGAGGTCGTCCAGGCCATCGCCGAGCAGCAGGGGGTCTGCGTGCGACCCTTGGCGATGCGGCGCATCGACACCACCACCGGCCGAGTCGAGGTCGTCCCCGTTCCCTGCGGCTCCACCCGCGAAGACCGGTGCAAACCGTGTGCGGAGAAAGCCCGCCGGTTGCGGATGGCCCAATGCCGCGAAGGTTGGCACCTGGAGACCGAACCGGTCATCGAGCGGGCCAAGCCCAGTGAAGACCACCAGGCACTCATGGCCACCCGCGCGGATCTCGCCGCCGCCTACGCGGACTGCCGCGCCGCAGGTGATGAGGCCTCGTGTGAGCAAATAGCTGAGTCCGTCGCTGAGCTGGACATCGAACTGCGCGCTCTGGGCGTGCGGGGCCGGCTCATCCCCTTGGACCCGTCACCCAAGGCAGTCAAGCGCTCGACCCGACGTCGCCAGGATGCCCCGGACCTGCCTCGCCGACCGGTCGAGCGTCGCACGGTGGGTCGGGTGTTCGCCGGGCGCTACCGGCCCTCCACATTCCTCACCCTCACCCTTGATTCCTACGGCCGG
>JAFAXZ010000077.1 GCA_019240665.1 Pseudonocardiales bacterium
CTTGCCGAACTCGGCGCTGAGCACACCCGCCACCTGCTCCTGGTCCCGCTGGCCGTCCACGCTGGCGGCCAGCAGATACAGCAACCGGGGCAGTTGGATGACCTGCCCATCAGCCCGACGCACAATGTAGCGAGGCTCTTGAAAACCCGATCCCTGGTACTCCCCGATCAGCTCGACCCCGTCAGCCAACCGCGGCACCGTACGTACAACAGCCTCCGAATCAACCACCATACGCTCAGTATCGATGACGCCCTCCCGACTCGAAAGCCCATTCCGTCGAATCGAAACCTCTGTGTATCGAATGTGTGTCGAACCGCAACCCGGTCGAACAGTATTACTTAACGCCAGCTAGCCTACCGATACCCAACGCCACAGGCACGGCTCGTCGCTACCTAGTTTCTCCGGTGCCACTGCGTAATGCCAGACCCCACATCCCATCATTGCGGGAGGGGCGGCCGCAGCTCGGCCACCCCCTACCAACGCCCCGCACACAATCGCCTGATTACCAAGGGCACCAGCTCAATTCAGCTGTAGGCGGCACCGCCAGCACCGCCAGCACCGAGACCACCTTCGCCGCCGTAGCCGGTACCGGCGGGGTTGGTCTGGTCGCCAAACAAGTTGATGTTGATGAGGTTGGCGCCGAGACCACCCCTCCCGACACCACCAATACCGCCCAGGCCACCGTTGCCACCTCGGCCAGCACCACCAGTGCTGAACAGCGACAACACGGTACGGGGCGGCAGCAACTCCACGCGCTGCCCGTCGAGCTCGATCAAGCTCAGTGCATCAGACATAGATCCTCCTAGGAAAGGTGGTCCCGTGGTCTCCAGATGGCCCGGGACTACAAACACCGCTTCGGTGGCAGTGCCGATTCGGCGTTACATACCTTGCCCACGGTGGGATCGATGTGGCAATCAGTAGCGATACTTAACTCCTATAGTTGCACTACCTAGTCCAAGAGTGTCCTCCGAATACTGAGTAGGCCGGCGACGCTACGGAGACTCCGGCACCAGAAGTACCTACGGCGAAGATCCATAGAACCTCTTTTCCCCTGGTGGCCCCTGGGAGGGGTGACTGCGATCCGGCCACCCCTCCCGTCCCAGCCAACGGCGCCGCCTACGATCAGTTGATCATCAACGGTACCAGCTCGACTCAGCTGTCCAGGGCTCCCCCAGTACCGCCGTTGCCACTGCCGCCGGCGCCGCCGAAGCCGTCGCCAGCACTGTTGGTCTGGTCGCCGAACAGGTTGAGGTTGATGAGGTTAATACCGAGGCCGCCCCGGCCGACGCCGCCCTTGCCACCCGCGCCGCCGTTGCCGCCACGGCCGCCGCCACCACCAGCGCTGAACACCGACAGGACGGTACGGGCCGGCAGCAACTCCACGTGCTGACCGTCGATCTCAGCAAAGCTCAGTGCGTCAGACATTCATCCTCCTAGGAAAGGTGACGCCCGGTGACCCGGGCCAGAAACACCTCATCGGTGGCAGTGCCGATTCGGTAACTCATACCCTGCCGAGCAGTAACGTGCGTGGCAATCAGTAGTCACACGTAACTCCTCCAGGTGCGCTACCTAGAACTGGACTGCTTTTCGAATACGTAGCCGGCAGTAAGGACTACGGAAACTTCAGAACACCGAGTACCTATGGAAAGGGGGTCGGACCGATCATCCCCTTAGTCAACGGACGCCGCGATCAGATGATCGTCCGAAGACACCAGCTCGGCTCAGCTGGGGTTGGCTCCCCGGTACCACTATTGGCGCTGCCGCCAGCGCCACCGAAACCATCACCTGTGCTGTTGAGCTGGTCACCGAACGCGTCGCTGTTCAAGACGTTCAGACCGAGGCCGCCACGGCCGCCGCCGGAAGCGCTGGCATGTATCCTAAGTTTTGCACACTCAATACTTACCGTAAAACTCAACATGGCGTGGTTCGGTGCCGCCGGCTCGGCTAGCAACGAGAAGGGGAGGGGTGGCCACCTGGCCACCCCTCCCCATAAACGGCATGCCGCGCGATCACCCCAATCGCCAGCGGCACCGGTTCAACTCAGCTCTTTTCAACTCCACCGGCACCACCATTGGCGTTGCCGCCCGCGCCACCGAATCCATCACCGGCACTGTTGGTCTGGTCACCGAACAGGTTGAGGTTGATGAGGTTAATACCGAGGCCGCCACGGCCGGTGCCGCCGGCGCCACCGTGGCCACCGTTGCCACCACGGCCAGCTCCATGGACGCTGAACAGCGACATCACCGTACGGGTCGGCAGCAGTTCCACGTGCTGCCCGTCGATCTCAGCAAAGCTCAGTGCATCAGACATCAAATCCTCCTAGGAAAGGTGGTCCCGGTGATCCCGGGACGACAAACGCTTCATCGGTGGCATTACCGATTCGGCACCACATACCCTGCCGAGAAGCAAGGCCAGGCGGCAATCAGTAGTCACACGTAACTCCCCCCGGTGGACTACCTAAGCAGTGGACCCCTCGACAGTGAAACTTTTTCGAACACGTAGTCGGCAACGACCTGCGCCGTACATTTCGTCACCCCAGTGCTTGCTGCGAATGCAGCAGATGGGAGGGGCGGCCGTGCGGCCGCCCCTCCCATCTACCCCGCGCCGAGCAATAACCTGATCCCTGGACCAAACTTGTCGATTCAGTGCCCGGCGCCGCCCGCACCACCAGTAGGGGCACCAGCGCTGGCCGCGCCGCCGGTGCCACCGTTTCCGCTAGTGAGGTTGTTGTACACGTCGCCTTCGGTGTAGAACCAGTCGTTGAAGAGTTCCGCCTTGCCCATGCCCGGACCACCCTCGCCGCCGGTGACGCCCTGTCCGCCTGCGCCGGCACCGCCGGTGCCGGCACCGCCGCCGCGGGAGCCGCCGGCGCTGAACATTGACAGCACGGTACGGGCCGGCAGCAGCTCCACGTGCTGACCGTCGATCTCAGCAAAGCTCAGTGCATCAGACATCAAATCCTCCTAGGAAAGGGGGTCCCGGTGGGCCCCGGGCACAGAAAACCACCTCGTCGGCGGCATTACCGATTCGGCACCACATACCCTGCCGAGAAGCAAGGCCAGGCGGCAATCGGTAGTCGCACGTAAGTCCCCAAGCGGACTACCTAACAGTATAGTTGCTTTTCAAACACGTAGTCAGCGGTGACATTCTACGGAGATTGCGGACACCGGGTACCAACGCCGGCGAGACTCGCGGTCAGCCGACAGGGATGGAGCGCAACAGATCCCGCAATCCATCGGCGTCTAGCAGGTCGGCGGGTTGCACCGTGCGGTTGTCACGGACATAGTGGAACGCCGCCCGCACGCGGCTCAGTGGGGCTCCAGACAGCGCCGACCAGGCCAGCCGGTAAGCGGCGAGTTGCACGCTCGCCGCACGCAGCGTCACCTCGTCGGGCACTGTCCCGGTCTTCCAGTCGACCACTGTCCAGCCACCATCGGCGTCGGCGAACACCGCATCCATCCGGCCGCGCACGCCCACCCCGTCGACCACGGTCTCAAAGGGAACCTCGACGTCATGCGGGTTACGCGCCGACCACTCGCTAGCGAGGAAAGCCGCTTGCAGCAATCCGAGTTCGGTGTTCGGGGCAGCTCCCTCGTCGGCAGCACCGGGTAACTCGTCATGATCGATCAGCCGCGTGGAGCCGAACCGGCGTTCCAGCCATGCGTGAAACGCGGTACCGCGGCGCGCCATCGGGTTCGGTGGAAACGGCAGCGGCCTACGCAGCCGCGCGGCCAACGCCGCGGGATCCTCGGCGAGCTCTACGAGCTGGCTCACCGACAGGTGCGCGGGCAGCATGATCCGTTGCTGAGCGCGGCGGGCATCCCGTTCGGCGAGCAACACGTCGATCTCGCGCTGCCAATCCTGCGCGCTGCGCGCTGGTGAGTGGCTAGCGGTGCTCACCAGCGCCAGCGTGTCGCGTACCAGCTGAGCGCCTTCGGCCACGGCATCCCGGCGAGTGCCGAGCGGGTCGGCCGGCCAGGGCGCCCGCGGCGGTGCAGTGTCCAGCGGGTTGGGTTCGCTCTCGCCGGGTGCTGCGGCCCACTGATCGATCACGCAGTGTTCGACATCGCGAATCTCCAGCAGGAACTCCGAGGGCGATCGGGGTGCGCTTCCGGCCTCGCCCCAGTAGTGTCCACTGACCAGCAGGGTCTGCTCTGCGCGGGTGAGTGCGACGTACAGCAGCCGGCGTTCCTCCGTCAGCCTGCGGGTGTCGAAGGCCGCCTCGTGCGCCGACAGAGCCTCGGCGAACTCCTTCTGGTCAGCGCCGATGGGCAGCACGAGCCCGGGCAGGTCCGCGCGGTCGCCGCGCAGCGATACCGGCAGCTCGGTGACCGTCCGCAACCACGACGAGCTCTTCTTGGCCCCCGGAAACACGCCATCTATCAGGTGCGGGACGGCCACCACCTGCCATTCCAGACCTTTGGCGGCGTGCACGGTGAGTACCTGTACCCGGTCGTGGGCGACCTCGACCTCACCCGGCTCGAGACCATTCTCGGCCTCCTCGGCGGTGGCCAGGTAGTCCAGCAGCGCGGGCAGCCCAGCCAGCGGGCTGGCCGCCGTGAAGTCCGCGACCACATCGGCAAAGGCGTCCAGATGGGCCCGGCCCGTGGGGCCGGGACGGGTCAGCGCCTCGGTGTCCAGCAGCAGGGTCCGTTCGGCGTCAGCGATCAGGTCGGTCAGTGGCTGGGTGACCCGGCGCCGCAGCGCCCGCAATTCGGCAGCCAGCGTGCGCAGCCGCTGGTAGCCCAGCTCGGAGTAGCGGGCCGGATCACCGGGCGAATCCAGCGCGTCAACCAGCCCCACCGCCTCGGCGGATTCCCCAGGTAACTCTCCGGGTAGGGCAGCCAGTACCTCCTCCGGGGCGACGCTGCGACCCACTCGAGTCCAGTGATCCATCGCCTGCTCCCGGGCACGCCCCCACAGCGCGGCCAGGTCGGTCGCGCCGATCCGCCACCGCGCGCCAGTCAGGAGCCGCGCCGCGGCGGTGCCGGCCAGCGGGTCGACGAGCAGCCGTAGCACGCACACCAGATCACGAACTTCTGGTGTGTCCAGTAACCCACCCAGGCCGACCACCTCGACGGGGACGTCGCGGACCCGCAACGCGGCGGCCAGTGCCGCCATGTCCGCGCGGCGACGCACCAGCACCGCGGCGGTCAGCGGGACACCCCGGTCGGCCACTGCCGAGTGCCAGCGATCGGCGATGGCGGCGGCAACCCAGTTCACCTCGGCACGGACGTCGGGCAGCAGCGCAGCGCGGACCTCGCCGGGCTGGGCACCGTCCCGGCAGCGCAGCTCGCCGACCTGCACCGGCCCGCTGCGAAGCTCACCGGAGACCGCGTTCGCCACCGCGAGCACCTCCGGAGGGTTGCGGAAGCTGGTGAGCAACCCGCGGGTTACGGCTGGGGTCCCGTCCAGGTCAGGGAAGTCGGTAGTGAACCGCGGCAGGTTGGCCGCGCAGGCACCACGCCAGCCGTAAATCGACTGGCAGGGGTCGCCGACCGCGGTAACCGGAATCGTGCGTCCAGACATCGCAACACTGCCGAACAACGACCGCAGCAGCACCCGCTGGGCATGCCCAGTGTCCTGGTACTCGTCGAGCAGCACGGCCCCGAAGCGGGCCCGCTCGGCCATGCCGACCTCTGGATGATCGCGCGCCAGCTTGGCTGCGATGCCCATCTGGTCACCGAAGTCGAGCACGGCCTCACGCCGCTTGAGCTCGGTGTAGCGCTCCACCAGCGGCAGTATCGCCAGCCGGGACCGCTGAGCCTCCACCATCGGTTTGAGGTCGGCGCGCAGCAAGCCCCGCTGGCGTGGGCTGGGAGCTGCTGTGACCAGCGCGGTGATCATCGCCTCGGTGGATTCCCGCAGCTGCGCCGGCTCGCAGAGGTGCTCAGCCAGCTGCCCGGCCAGCCCAAGCATCCAACCGGTGACCGTGCGAGGCACCTTCCCGTCCACGTCGAGGTCCGGTTCCCAGCTGGCGGTGACCCGGTGCGCGAGCTGCCACGCGCCGGTCTGGGTGAGCAGCCGGGCCCCCGGGTCGGTCGGTAGCCGCAGCGCGTGCTCGGCGACCAACCGACCAGCGTAGGCGTGATAGGTGAGCACGGTGGCCTCACCGTCCAGCACCGCAGCTCTACGCTGCCCGGTGGGATCAAGTCGATCCAACACCCCCGAGCCGGCGAGTCGGCGTAACCGCGCCCGAACCCGCTCAGCGAGCTGCTGGGCTGCCTTGCGGGTGAACGTCAGGCCGAGTACGCCCTCGGGGGTGACGTACCCGTTGGCGACCAGCCACACCACTCGGGCCGCCATCGTCTCGGTCTTACCCGATCCGGCACCGGCGACCACGAGCATTGGCCTGCCTGGGTCGGCGGCGATGATGTCGGCCTGCTCCGCGGTGGGGGTTGCGGTACCGAGTTCCGCAGCGAGCTCCACGGGCCCGATGAGGCTAACCTGCCCTGCCGTCATCCCGTCACCTGCCGGCCGGAGTCGTGCAGCGGGCAGGCAATCTTCGAGGGGCACCGCGTGCAGTCGCCGCTGTCGATGGCGACGAACTCCGGTCCCGCGGTGCGCCGGGCAGCCTCGCGCACAACCTCGTGCCAGCGCGCCAGAGCGGGCCCGTCCAACGGCTGTTGGTTGCGCTGCACCGACGCGGCTGTACGTGCGGAAACCTGAACGATGCAAGCTCCACCGGGTTCGGCGGCGAGGCCGTGTTCGGTGAAGGCACCATGCGCAGCGGCAAGCTGGTAGATGGCCAGCTGTGCGTGATCCTCGGCGGCCTCCTTGCTGACCGGGGTCTTGCTGCTCTTGACATCGACGATCACCGGGCGACCGTGGCGGTCGCGCTCTAGCCGGTCCACCCTCCCGCGGAGCAGCACAGCGCAGCCGTCAGCCGCGCCGTCGGCAACCCGATCAGCGGGGGGAAGCTGCACCTCCAGCTCCTGCTCGCAACCGACTTCGGTGAGCTCGCCGCGGCTGTCGCGCCACCAGAGGCGAAACATTGCGACCATCTGGCGTACCCGCTGCTGCTCGGCGCGGGAGTACCACGGGGCACCCGCCTCAACGCCGGTCCAGGCCTCCACCAGGGCGCTTTCCAGCTGCTGATCGGTGGCGCCGGCCGCCACCGCCTGGACCAACCTGTGCACCAGCGACCCGGTGACCGCGGGCAACGCCTGGAAGTCCTCGCCACCATGGCGGGTGAGGAGCCAACGCAACGGGCAGCTCGACACCAGCTCCACCAGCGACGGTGACACCCGGGCCGGCTCGCCCAGCACCCGCAGCGGGGTGTCACTTGACGGCGGTCCCAACCCATACCAGGAATCGGGGTGCGCGCCGGGGACCCCGGCCTGTGCCAGCTGCGCCAAACCGGCCGCAGCACTACGACGTCGCGCGCCGCCCTCGGCCGGATCGCAGCACACTCGGCGCAACTCGGCGACGAGTTCGGGCAGGCTCAGACCCCGGTCCCGGGAGGCCACTGGTCGCTCGTGCATCGACGCGTCGGTGCCCGCCAGCTCGTCGGCACCCTCCAACTCGTTGAGGAACCGGGAGGGCTGTTCGTCTTCCCCGCGCACCGCGCTGACCAGTAACCGGCGCCGGGCGCGGCTGGCGGCCACCAGCAGCAGCCGTCGTTCCTCGGCCAGCAGCGGCGCGGTGCGCGAGACGGTGGCGGATTCGATGCCTGCAGCGGTGTCAACCAGATGCTCCACACCGAGCAGGGAACCGCGCAGCCGCAGGTCAGGCCAGCTGCCCTCCTGCACCCCGGGCACCGCGACAAGTGACCATTCCCGCCCGGCAGCGGCATGCGCAGTGAGCACGGTGACTGATTCGCCCTGGGGCGAACGGGCAGCCAGCGAGTCGCCTGCTATCTGCTGGTCAGTCAGGTAGTCGCAGAAACCGAGCACGCCGGCCGGGCCGCCATCGGCGCCGGGTAGCCGATCGGCATAACGGGCGGCGGCATCGAACAGCGCGACCACGGCGTCGAGGTCCCGATCGGCCTGCACACCAGCTGGGCCGCCGCGCGCCGCAGTGGCAGCCCAGCGCTGCGCGAGCCCACTGGCCTGCCACACCTGCCACAGCACCTCCTCGGCGCTGTCCCCGCGCCGGGCCGCCCGAGCAGCGGCACTCAGCAGGCTCGCCAGCCTCCTGGCTGGCGCCGCGGTCCGATCGTCGAGCCCGTCCAGCGTGCTGTGCCCTGCCTGGTCTGACTCGCAGTCCGCGCGCAGCACGTCGACCAGCAGCGCGCCGCTGGTCCGCGCACCCCCGGCGACGAGCTCACGGCGGCGCAGCTCCCGGCGTAGTCGGCGCAACGCCAGCGGGTCAGTCCCACCCAGCGGGGAGGTCAGCAGCGCAGCCGCCGTCTCCTCGTCAAGGGCCGCAGGTTGTACCGCGCAGCGCAACACCCCGAGCATCGGCAGCACCGCACCCTGACGGGCCACCGGCAGCTCCTCGCATGGCGCCGCCACCGGCACTCCCGCGCTGAGTAGGGCCCGGCGCAGCACCGGCAGCGCCCGCACGGTGGAACGCACCAGCACCGCCATGTCCGACCAGGCCACCCCGTCCAGCAGATGAGCGCGGCGGAGCTGATCGGCCACCCAGGATGCCTCGGCCGCCGCGGAGCCGAACACCCGGACGGTGACTTCCCCGCCAGGCTGCTCCCCTGCCGGGCCGTGCAGGTCGGCACGCGGGCCGGGCAACCGGCTGGCGAGCCGGGATACCGTGGCCCGCACCGCCGGAGCCATCCGGTGGTCGGTGCGCAGCCGGACAACCGCGGACCCGCCGGCAGCGAGCAGGCCAGGATCCGCGCCGCGGAAGGAGAAAACCGTCTGGTCCGGATCGCCGAGGAGCAGGAGCTCATGCGCGCTCGCACCGAGCCGGGTCACCAGGGCGGCCTGCAACGGGTCGAGGTGCTGGGCCTCGTCGACGATCAGGTGGCGCACCCGGTCGGACTTCCTGCGCAGCACCTCGACATCGGTGTCGAGCACCAGCAACGCCGCGGACATCAGTTCGGCGGCATCCAGTGCGGGCGCGGTGGCTTGCGGGGCGGCGGTGCCTACCGACCCGCGCAGCAGCATCACCTGCTCGTAGCTGCGGAAGAAGCGCCCGGCGGCCACCCACTCGTCGCGCCCGTTCGTGCGGCCCAGCGCGATGAGGTCCTCCGGTGCTAGCCCGCGTTCCGCAGCGCGCATCAGCAGATCCCGCAGCTGCGCGGCGAAGGCCGGCAGGCCCAGCGCCGGACGGAGCCGCGCCGGCCAGTCCCGGCCGCCGGCCGCACGCTCCCCCGCGAGCAGTTCCCGGACCACCACGTCCTGCTCAGGGCCGGACAACAACCGGGGCGGGGGCAGATCCCGCAGCGATGCCTGTAGCCGCAGCACGGCGAAGGCGTAGGAGTGCACGGTGCGCACCAGCGGTTCCCGCACAGTGGGCGTGACACCTTGCGCGGCGAGCCGCTCGACGATGCGTTCCCGCAGGTTGGCAGCTGCCCGGCGGCTGGAGGTGAACACCAGCACCCGCTCGGGGTCCACCCCACGACGCAACACCCGGTCAGCGACGGTGTGCGCCACCAGCGTGGTCTTGCCGGTACCCGGACCGCCCAACACCCGCAGCGGACCGCCAGCGTGTTCCAGCACTCGGCGGGCGTCGGGGCCCCAGGCGGCGGTACGGGGCGCCGTGGTTACGGAACGAATCAGGATGGGCACGCTGCGCATGCAACCACGCCGCTCCGACAGTCTGCGGCGCGGGAGGATGGCGACCATGGACGTCGAGGATCTGGACCGGGTGCGCGGCGTGGTCGCGGCTATCCCCGCGGGCTCGGTGCTGGCCTACGGAGAGGTCGCGGCCCGCGCCGGACTGCCGGGCCGGGCCCGGCTGGTGGGCCGGATCCTCGCCGAGGACGGCCACGACCTGCCCTGGCACCGGGTGCTGCGCGCAGACGGAACCCCCGCGCCGCACCTCGCCGCCAAGCAACTGGCCCGATTGCGCGCCGAGGGTGTGCTGGCCGACGGGGGGCGAGTCCCGATGCGCCGCTACCGCATTAGATGAAAGCACAAATGAGTACATAGGACTCTGCCGGCCAGGAAACTTGGGCTAGCCATCTTTGGCTTATGTCTTGTGACCTTCAAGCCACCGCCGCATTACCTCATTCATGGGTTGCATGATGACAAATCCCAGACCCATATACACGGTGCACCGTGGCCGCCTATGCCACAGCCGCCATGTCCACCACGTCCAGCCGCAGTATTTGCACTGGCCCCGCTTGTTGACATGATGCTGTTTGAGCAAAATAAGCACGCCCATAAGCAATCTCAGCAACTGTTCTTCGAGCTGCGCTGGCGCTACGGGCTCTTTGCTTCGAAGCTGGTCGGCGAGCTTCTCAAGATGCTCCAGAAGAAGCCGATCCCGAGTTTCCCAAACGTTGCTCACGGCTCCTGGTGGGATTCTACGCTCTGCACGCTAAAGTCTGTCATGCCGACCCCTGGGCAGCAGGGACTCCTTACCCATGTCGGCCACGATTACCGTGGGTAGCACGGCTGTAGCCGCCCGCAAGGCCGCCCTCTTGCTCCATGCGCTCTAAGAGCCTGTCTGCGAGTCGTCTTCCTTGGATGGCACCCAGAACCGGGGAGGGGCCAGACTGGTGGTTGCGCGGGGGACACGTCCGCAAGAGGTGAGGGACGCCGCACCAGTTGGAGTGCTCAAGCCCGGCCCTGGGGCCATGGCGGCACAATCTACGGGCCAGACAGTAATCGAGGCTGTACAAACTGTCTAGCGTTGTACCGAGCTGGCCCCTGGTTTGCCCCGTTAGGCTAGTCGGGGAACCGACACAGAGACCGAAAGGACCGTGGGTGTGACTGACCCTGATCACGCGCAGCGGCAGGAGACGGCTGCCGTGGTGCTGTACTGGATGCAGCGACGTGGTATGACCCGCCAGCTTTTCGCCGATCGTATGGGCAAGTCGCTGAGCTGGGTGGACAAGATCCGGGCCGGAGACCGCCAGCTCGACCGCCTATCGGTATTACGTCAGATTTCCAGGGTGCTGGATATTCCCCTTGCAGCGATTATCGACCCCGAGGAAGTCGAACGCCAACGTACCTGCCCCGATGACCGGGAAATAAATAACATCCGGCAAGCTCTGCGCCGCTACGATGCCATTACCAATGTCTTCCGGCCGGGCGGCGATGTACTGTCGGAGCCGAACCTGGCCAAGCTGGAGCGCTCCGTACGTTTCGGCTGGATGGCGTTTCAGGCATCCAATTACCGGGTCATCGGGCAACTCTTAGCCGATCTCATCCGCGACTCCCAGGCAGCCGTCTGGCAGCTAGAGAATGACCAGCGGCAGCAGGCACAGACTTGGCTGGCCTGGACGTATCAGCTGACGGCCGCGACCGCCTTCAAGCTCGGCGATACCCAACTTGGCTGGGTAGCCGCGGACCGCGGCATTCAGATTGCCGAACAGACGGGCGACCTGACGCTCATCGGCTCTGCCGCGCGGCGGGTCGCGCACGCCCTCAGTGCTACTCATCAAAGTGACGATGCGGTGCAGTTGGTCAAGTCAGCCGCCAGTCGGCTCGAACCGCACTTGCGCAGCGCCGACTCGGCGTTTGCCTCGGCGTACGGCATGCTGCTCCTCAAGGGCAGCATCGCTGCTGCCCGGCTCGACCATGCAGCCGATGTGCGTGACCTCCAGGATGAGGCGCTGGCCGTGGCTGCCCGTCTGGAAAATGATCGCAACGAACATTGGTCGGCGTTCGGGACCACCAACGTCTCGGTGCACCGAGTGTCGGCATTAGCGGATATGCAAAGCGGTGGCCGGGTCATCGAGGCTGCTGCCGACATCCCCTACGGCGATCTCATGCATCTACCCCGTGAGCGCCGGGCTAGCCACTTGCTCGATGTAACGCGCGGACATCTCCAAGCGGGGCAGCGCGACCAGGCTGCCACCACGCTCCTTGAGGCTGATCAGCTTGCCCCCGAAGAGGTACGCTGTCGTCACCTGGCTAAGCTGGTCATCACCGATCTCGTGCGTAGTTACCCGCGTGGCTTAACCCCGATGGTCGGTGTCACGAGGTTGGCGCGAGCGGTTGGGGTAGTGGTGTGAGCAGCCAACAAGAACCGTCTCAGCGAATGCTCTACATCGTCACCTGTGCGACGCCTGCGGC